>NZ_FNTG01000002.1:1811631-2113570 GCF_900104795.1 Burkholderia sp. WP9 | reverse complement strand
CCGATCAGCCGGTAACGCGCGCCCAAGTGCGCGCCGAACTCGTCGAACTTGAAAAGGCCGGCTACAACCCGGCGCGCGGCGAAGATCCAACGTATCCCGCCGACATCCAGGCCGCGGAAGCCAAGGTCGCCGCACAAAAGGCCTCGGCAGCCTCGTACGGCGGCTCGACGGTCGGCACCTCGGCAACAGGCACGAGCCGCGCCGCGGTTCCGGCGGCCAGCCTGGATAGGCAGTCGCTTTACACCAAGCATTAAAGACAGACCGTGCGGAATGGAGGGCGCAGGGCCGCGAGGGTCACTGCGCCGCCAGCGTTGCGGGTCGCGTATGACTGCGACTCGCGGCGAACGGCTCATTTGCGTGCCACCAAAACCAAACGAATAGTTCGAAATGAGCGCGACCGAGCCGGATGCCAAACGGCTCAATGCTCCAGATAGCCTTTCAAGGTGTTGATCCCGTCGGAGTGACGCAGTTTCTGCAATGCCTTGTTCTGTATCTGGCGAACCCTTTCACGGGTCACGTCGAACTGATCGCCGAGTTCTTCCAGTGTGTGTTCGGAAACCGCATCGACGCCGAAGCGTAGCTTGATCACCTTCGCCTCGCGCGGCGTCAGCACACCCAACGCCGCGTCGATAGCCACACGCAGATCGGCTTGCAGCAGGGCGTCGAGCGGGGCGAGCGCGGAGGGATCTTCGACCATTTCGCCAAGCGTGGTGTCCGCCTCCTCGCCGATCGGTATATCGAGCGAAACCGGCTGTCTCGTGACTTTCTGCACGTTGCGCACCTTGTCCTCGCTCATGCCCAGGCGCGCCGCGAGTTCGCTGGAACGGGCTTGCCGCCCCGTTTCCTGACGCATTTCGCCCGCCACCCGCTTGACGCGGTGCATGGCGTCCGCCATATGGACCGGCACTCGTATCGTGCGGCCATAGTCCGCAATCGCTCGCGAAACTGACTGACGAATCCACCAGGTGGCATACGTCGAGAACTTGAAGCCACGCCGGTACTCAAAGCGGTCCACTGCCTTCATCAAGCCGATGTTGCCTTCCTGAACCAGATCGAGCAACGGCATGCCGCTCTGCACGTATTTCTTTGCGACCGAAACGACCAGCCGCAGATTGGCTTCGATCATCGCGCGGCGCGCTTCCTGAAGCGCGCGATCCGCCACGTTCATCCGTTTGCTGATCCGCTTGAGTTCCTGCAGCGACAAGCCTTCGCGCGCCTCGATCCGGGTCAGCTTTTCCTGCTGGCCTTGAATCGACGGCGCGCAGCGCATCAACGCCGCACTGCAAAGCGGTGCCGCGGCGGCCGCGCGTGCAAGCCAGCCGGAATCCGTTTCGCTTCCGACGAACGTACTAACGAACATGTCGCGCGGCATGCCGCTTTGATCCACGGCGAGCCGCAAAACGTTTCTTTCGATGCCGCGAATCTCCTCGACCGCCTGCCGGACTTCGGCGCTGAGCTCGCCGATTGTGCGCGCACTGAAGCGAATCTGTCCGACTGTGGATGCGATCAGCGCGAGCATGGCCTGTGCCGTATCGCGCTGGCTGATTCCTCCGGCCACCGCTGCCCGCCACAAGGCAAGCCGTTCGCGTGCCTGCGAAAAGATCGCCTTGCAACTCGCCGTCAATTGATTGATGCGGGTTTCGTCGGCCTCGGCCGTGGCGCCTGGTTCATCGGATGCAATGCCGTCGTCGGCCTGCCCTGACTCGCCAGCTTGCATTGTCCGGAGCGCCTCATTGGCGCATGGCTCGAAGATTCCGTCGACCAGATCGTCTATATCGAGTTCGCCGGATGCAACACGATCCGCGCGCGCGAGGATCGCCTCGATCGTGGCGGGACGCGAGGCGATTACCTCGAGCATCTCCCGCAAGCAAGCTTCGATACGGCGCGCGACGGCAATTTCGCCTTCGCGCGTCAAGAGAGGGGTTGCGCCCATTTCACGCAAATAGGCGCGCATCGGGTCGGCCGCCGGTCCGGGTTCGGATATGGCGATGGTCAGCGCCGTGGCCGTTTCGTCTTCGGCGACATCGTCGGGCGCCGATTGCTGGGCGGCGTCGTTCAGCAAAAGCGTGTCGCTGGCCGGAGCGGTATCGCGCACAGCAATACCCATGTCGCCGAACGCCTTGACGATGCCTTCAATGGCGTCTGACTCCGCGACGCAATCCGGAAGGTGGTCGACTATCTCCGTGTGGGTCAGGAAACCGCGCTCCTTGCCCAGCTTCATCAGCGCGCGTAGCTGTATTTCCCTTGAATCCTGTTCCATCGACACTTGCACCGCTTTCTCCATCCTGGCTGCATGCCTCCACAAGCAAGGTCGACGCGCGTAGCCGCATGCGTTGGGTGGCGCCGACGCACTGGCGCGGCGCCAGATGAGCGCTCGCGCCTTTGTGCTTCAGGCAAAAATTCTAGAAGTCTTGTACGGGTAGATCAATCGGACATCGAAAGAACCTCAGTTCCAGATTGGACAACAATGGTTCTGTACCGGGGTCCACCGCAATGTACGAAAACCCTTCGCCGGCGCCGGTCAGGGCGGCGGCGAAGGTGGGGACTTGGCATCCGGCCAATTCACACAGGTGGCTTAGAACATGTGCAACAAGGCAACGCGATAAACCATCTGGTTACGTCCAGACGATACGTCGGCCGAGCCTGGAATATTGGCGAAGTCGAAGTCAGTACCGGTATTCGCACTGACCGCATGCTGATACGCCCCCTCGGCAAACACAGACGTCCGCGACGACAGATCGTAATTGAGCTTCAGACTAAGTTGATGCCACTTGGGATCGAATTGCCCGACCGTCGACGAAAGCCGCGCCTGTGTGTACGTGTAGCATGCGCCGAGATATAGCGCGGGGGTGAAGTGATACAGACCGCTCACTTCGAAGTTATCGAACTTCCACGCGTTCCATGTGCCGCCAGGAGGTTGCGTGGTGCCCGTGAAGTACGCATTCGCCGTCGGATCATAAACATCGACATGCGAATACGCGAGACCGACGAGCGCCTTTCCGATCGTGTAGTTGACGCCGATGCCGATGTTCTGCTGTGACCGGGCGTTGAAAGTATTGTCGCTGGTCACCGCGCCGGACGAATTGGCTGGCGCAACCACGGCGGAACTCGCATTATTCAGCTTGAGATACGAGGCTCCGATCTGCAGGCCGCCGTTCTGGTACTGCGCACCGAAACCATACAGCCGGTTATTCGAAAACCCGCCCGCCTGATTGCTGAATGCGTACATGCCTTCGGCTGTGAAACCGTGAATGGTCGGCGTAACGTATTTGATCGAGTTGTTGACGCGGAACGAATAGTCGGTGTTGTCGTTGTCGTAAGGGTGCGCGAAGAGATATCCCGTCCAGTTACCGTTCGCTGTCATCGGCGAAAACATGTCGACGCTGGGATCGTATTGCCGCCCCACGGTGAACGTGCCGTACTGGTCCGACGCAATGCCCACGAACGCCTGGCGGCCAAACTCCCTGCCGCCTTGACCCATCTTGCCGGTGTTCACGTCGAAGCCGCTTTCGAGCTGGAACACAGCGTGATATCCAGCGCCGAGATCTTCGGTTCCCTTCAGACCCCAGCGGCTTCCGTAGTCATACCCGCTTTGCATCTGGAACGCGTCATGCCCTCGCGCGTTGGTCGTGTAATTGAAACCATCTTCAATCTTCCCGTAAAGCGTCACGCTGCTTTGCGCATGTGCGGCTGTCGCAAGCGTGATTGCGGACATCGCCACGCAGATTCGTTTCATCACCACCGCTAATCCCCTTCCGTTGAATGGTTTGAATACCTTCGTTTTTTGTCGACCAGCAACGCCTTCACGCGCCACCGCATGAAGCCATTCGATTGATCGATGCCAAACGTTAAGTGATCCAAATTTCTTCGCGTATCAGCGAAATCGGAAGAGTCCTTTGCAACCGGCGCAACAACACGGTTTGAAGGGGTGAATCATCGGCAGACAGGCCGCCGGCGTGCGTCGTTGCTGCCGAAAGCACAGCACGGTTCTTGCGCGCTAGCTCGCAACAAGCACTTATTTTCGGGGTCCGCCGGACTCCGACTTACCCTGATCATCTTCGCCATATCCGGCCTGTGCTTCCTTGCGGCCGGCAGCATGACGCGCAGCCACTACCGCTTCCGCGGCAAGGATGTCGTCCGGGTAATGCGGGTCGCTGCCCGCGCCGGGGTGCCACCCTGCCAGTTCCAGTTCAACCAGTTCTGCTCTTACCTGAGCACGCGTAAGAGGCGTGGTCGATTGTGCGAACGCGAGTGCGGGAATAGCGGCGGCAAGTGCGACGAACGCGCTGAGCACGCCATGTTGGAACGTAGACTTCATGTTGAACGGCCTCGTGGGACGTAATGGTTTGAGCGACAGCCAGTGTTGCTATTGGCTGCCGCAGTCTATCCATGTCCTCTCGAATCGGTAACCGTCGCGCCTGGAAAGTATTGTTTCCGAAAACGCGCTGTTTCAGACAAAGTTCGCAATAGTGGCTGCATGTGCCATGCAAAGTCGTATCGGCGGCATGGCAACGACCAGGCGGTGGCCGAACCTAGCGCACTGCCCAAACAAAACCACAGTCTTTGCACACGACAATAGCCGCCAGCGCAGCCTCGATCTGCGCTGTTCGCGCTTGCTCATTGCTGGAAAAGCACAGCGATTCGCACATGTCACCCTCGTACGCATACGTCAGATCGGGTGAGTCGCATAGGACACATTCCGCAGGGACGCCTCCTTGAACGGAGCGTGCGCCCATATCACGTGAAGGAGCGGGCTGAACTGGCGTTTGCGTCATCTATGCTTTTCTACCTTGATTGTGTGTGTACTGTGGCGCCGGCGCGGCTTGATTTACCGCAACGAACATCGAAGCCGATAAGATATCGGCTCCGATTCACCTCACGCGCCCGCGCACGATTTCCGCCGCCTGCCATGAAACAAGCGCAATGCAGCCGAATGTTACCTCGCGTGCCCGCTTGACGAGTGCCAGCGATAGCGCTGCCTCCCGATCCACGCCGACCACCAGCGCGAGAAGCATGACCGCTGCCTCCTGCACACCAAGACCGGCCGGCACCATGAACGCCGCGTGACGCACGGCTTGGGTCAAAGCTTCGATTGCCAACGCGCCGCTCACCGACACCGGATGCCCCAGCATGGACAGCGCCCAATATGTTTCGAGCGCGCCCACAACGTAGCCGGCGAATTGCCAGAGGAAAGCGCCCAGAAGCAGGCCCGTGCGCGACATCAGTGCGTCGATATCCGCATCGAGCCGCTTTCCGTCGATATCGCGCAGCAAGGGGTGCGCGTGGCCCAACAGTCTCGCTGCGAAGCGCTCGATCCTGTGAAATAGCCAGCCACGACGTAGGAGTACGGCCGTCAGGACCGGGAGCGGCAGTGAGAGCGCCAAGGCGAGCCCGATCGTCTTTATCGCGCTGACTTGATGCGTGGATGTGGCGATCAGTACGAGCCCAAGCGCGGCAAACGCGTATTGCACGGCCATCGTGACCAGCACCTCGACGACGACCGACGCACTGACCGCGCTCGCGTCCCGGATGCACCAGCGTGCGAGGCCGATTCCGACGAATTCGCCGCCAATGCTCGCGACCGGCAGCAATCGGCTGACCGCCTCGCGCACGGTCGCGACCCACCAGAGAAACGGCAACGAGGCCCGCTTGCCCAACAACAGATACCACGCGTAGGCGTCTAGCAACAATGGCAATGCGTGTAGCGGCAGCAACCACAGCAGCCCGAATCCGGCTTTAGCGATGACGCGCATGACATCGCCCGCACCTTCATGCAATACGAGCGCGATGAGTATCGCGATGCCGAGCGGCAATCCTATCCAACGCAGCCATTTCATGTCGATTGCACGCGCCTTGCGAGCAAATCGACAAAACCGCCCCGCGTCGCGCCCGCGGCACCGATCGCCTCTGCCACGCGCGGGGATAGCAGCGCGTCGAGTTCATCTGCGTGACGGTACGACTGCATGCCGGGCGTCAATGGAGCGTCGCCCGGTGTGGCAGGGTGACAATAGATTTCGCCGACACCGCCGGGCAGCCCTTCGAGCGCGGCAAGCCAGGCCGATTCGCTCATGCGCCCGGTGTCCGCGAGTCCGACCACATAGTCGTTGTGTGCGATGCCGGCGCGGTCGAGCCGGCATCGCACCAGGCTCATCCATGGCCGCAACCAGAGGGGTGCATCGCGTTCGATCGGCAGACGCATCGCGTGCATTCCGAAGTCGCGTCCGATTTCGATGATCAGCGAGAGCACGGTCGGATGCAGGTGAAAATGCTTGTGCGTGTTGACATGATCGAGTCGCAAGCCCGTCTTCGCGAACGCCGCGAACTGCGCGCGAATTTCGAGAGCAAGCTGTGCGCGAACGTGTGGCAGAAAATAGAAGCGGAAGCCGTCGCGCACCATGTTGCTGCCGAACCGGCCTTCTGCGTTCACCAGTGCGGGAATCACCTCGCGTGGCAGTAGAGCCATGCCATCGGCGAGGACCAGATGCAAGCCGACGCACAGCTGGGGAAGCGAGCGGGCGCGCGCAACTGCGTCCTCGGCCGCGGGCGCGCCCACCATCAGGCTCGCTGCGGTCAAGACGCCGTGCCGGTGGGCGAGTTCAACCGCTTCGTTTACGCGAGGATGCAAGCCGAAGTCGTCGGCCGTGATAATCAGCATCCGTTGACGCAAGCGATCAGTGTCGTTCATGCCTCGTGCGCGCGCAGGAAACGGAAGAATTCGACGCCTTCACGCAAGCGCCGCTTCATCATGTCCCAGCTCGTCAGCATCTCGCGCAGGATTTCCCAGATCTTCGACGGCCGGAAATAGAAACGCTTATAGAAATTTTCTAGCTGATGGTAGATCTCGTCGCGCGAAAGATGCGGATAGCCGATCGCCGCGAGCTGCACGCCTGATTTGCTGACGAGGTTGATCACCTTGTTCTCTTCGAGCCAGCCGTTTTCAACGGCCTCGTTGTAAAGCCTGGTGCCGGGATACGGCGCGGCGAGCGACACCTGGATCGTGTGCGGATTGATCTCCTTGGCGTATTCGATCGTCTTCTGGATCGTGTCCTGCGTCTCGCCGGGCAGACCGAGAATGAAGGTGCCGTGAATCTTGATGCCGAGATTGCGGCAATCTTCGCTGAAACGGCGCGCGATGTCGGTGCGCAGACCCTTCTTGATGTTCAGCAGAATCTGGTCGTCGCCGGACTCGTAGCCGACCAGCAGCAGGCGCAGGCCGTTTTCCTTCATGATCTTCAGCGTCGAGTACGGCACGTTCGCCTTCGCGTTGCACGACCACGTCACGCCCAATTTTCCGAGCCCGCGGGCGATTTCCTCAACGCGCGGCTTGAAATCGGTGAACGTGTCGTCGTCGAACATGATCTCCTTCACTTCGGGCATGTTGTCGCGAATCCACTTCACTTCGGCCAGCACGTTCTCGACCGAGCGCGTGCGGTAGCGGTGGCCGCCCACGGTTTGCGGCCACAAGCAGAACGTGCACTTCGAGCGGCAGCCGCGGCCCGTGTAGATCGACACGTACGGATGCTTCAGATAGCCGATGAAGTAGTTGTCGATCTTCAGATCGCGCTTGTAGATGGGCGCCACGAACGGCAGCTCGTCCATGTTTTCGAGGATCGGGCGCGCTTCGTTGTGCTCGATCGAACCGTCGGCGGCGCGATAGCTCAAACCCTTGATCTGCGAGAACGGTTTGCCTTCGGCCACTTCCTGACAGGTGAAGTCGAATTCTTCGCGGCAGAGGAAATCGATCGCCTCGGTGGCAACCAGCGAATTGTGAGGATCGACGGCGACCTTCGCGCCCACCATGCCGATCAAAACCGACGGCTTGCGCTTCTTCAGGTCTTCGGCGAACAGGGCGTCGGTCGGAAAGGACGGCGTGCTGGTATGGATCACCACCAGATCGTATTGCTGCGCAATGTCGAGCGTTTGATCCACCGACAGACCATCTGCCGGTGCATCGAGCACGCGGCTATCGGGCACGAGTGCCGCAGGCTGCGCAAGCCACGTCGGATACCAGAACGAGCGGACTTCGCGTTTGGCCTGATAGCGCGAACCCGCGCCACCATCGAAGCCGTCGTACGACGGCGCCTGCAAAAAAAGCGCTTTCATGATTGCTCCGGCAACTTGTGTTCTATAGGGAAAATTTCGCGTTGCGCGAGCGAACTGTATGTCATTTCAAAGTCCATCGGATGCTTCAGTGGAATCCGGCGCGTTTATACGGAAGGATTGATCGGGTTGCTGGACGGTGCGACCGGCACGCGCGCTCCGCGCCACACAACGTGAGAACCGAACGCTCCCGCAAGCCATTGCAACGCCAGCAACGTATCACGCAGCGGCACGAGTGGCAGATCTCGCCAGAACGAATGTGAATCACGCGCGCCACGCGCGTGGAGCACTATTCGCGCGGCCACGCCTATGGCCGAATTCACCGCCAGCGCTGTTGCCCCCCAGGGATGCGCGCTCGCTAGCTCGCCCGAACGAAAATCTAGCGCCAGCCATGCACCGGCCACAATCCATGGTGTGGCAAACGTGATGATGAGCGACGCGAACCCCGGCTGATTCACTGACCGGATCGTACGCAACCAGCGGGTTTCCCTCAGCCACAGGGACGCGAATGTCGGTTCAATGACGTCCGTAGCGACCATCACAGGTGACAGCACCGTGCGGAGTCCAAGGTTACGGACGTGCTCCGCGAGCCAGTAGTCGTCGGCCAGGCAATCTTTCAGCACGGCGAAGCCGCCGATGCGCTCAAGCGTCGTGCGTCGCAATGCGAGGGTCGCGCCAAAGCCAAACCGGCGGGAGCCAACCGCGTGCGCCACCCGCACGGAAGGCGCAAACCACTCGTTGATGAAGAGCGCGCCCAGGCGAGGCCAGAAGCCACCCACACTCTGCGCGACGTAAAGACACGTCACCACGCCGACTCCGGCATCGGCCAACGGCGCGGAGACAGTACGCAAATAGTCGGAGTTGACTGCGATATCGCTGTCGGCGATCACGATGATGTCGTACTTGGACCGTTCAACCAAGTTGATGAGATTACTCACCTTCAGATTGCAGCCATGCACCCGGGAATCGATTGCGAGTTCAATGTCGCGGTCCGGATACGCAGCCTGCAAACGCCTCACAACTGGAATTGCGGCATCGTCGGGCGAGGACACGCCGAACAGAATCTGGAAGTGGGAATGCGTCTGCTCGCAGAACGTGGCGAGATTCTCGTATAGCCTCGGCTCAGCCCCGCACAAAGGTTTCAATACGCTGACGCCGTCGACCATTGCCCCGTATTGCTGAAATCGGTTTCTGCCCGACCGGCTCGCGCGTAGAAACGGTGTCGCGAGCGCTGCGACGACCGCGTATAGCGTGGCCATGAAACACAGCACAACCAGTGGCCACCGGAAAGCGGACAAAACGACGTGCATCATTGAACAGTACCCCGTGCTACTTCTCTCGATGACCGGCCCGGCCGGCCAACGCGCATCCAATACAGTTGACTACCGGGACGCAACAGCAGTTTTCATCGAATCTCGAGATGGTGGTGTAGGCGAGGCCCGTGTTATTGATCTCGCGCAATGCTTTTGCAATTGCGTTATCGAAGCTCTCGCAGCAGACCGGAAATAGTGCTTCCCGGTTAGGCGCGACGGCATATTAAACGCGTCCTCACTCCCGATATACGCGACAACCTCGAAAACACCTTTACAGAATTAGCCTGTACTACGCGCGTGGGCTATTGCGCTGAACCGAATGCGCTGCGCGGAGCGCCAAGGCCCGATTCGAAACAGAACGCTTCCAGACAAACTGGCCACTTCTATACGCGCTTCGAAAGCGCTCGATTTACTCACCGTTTCGACAACAGTCTCTTCCTGCGACATCGACGAATACAGGGGAATCATCCCCATAGAATGGCGATTGCCAGGTGCGGCGCTCCGCCCTGCATATCGATGATGTGATGGCAAATTTCTACGAAAGCGCGCCCCTCTCAAAAGCGCGGTCGATATTTACCCAGCAAAGCTCTCTTGGAGTTTTTATGAAATCAGCAGTCGTTCAGACGATCACATTGTGTGTCGCATCCATCATCTCGGTTTCGGCGCTGGCACAGACCGCAGCGTCCGACGATATAGCGTCGTCCGCGCCCGTGGCTGCACCCCAGGCTGCACCCCAATCCGGCCCGAAAGCGCGTCGCGCGCAGAATCACCTGGTGCAGAAGAACGTTCGGCACGCGCTGACTGCATCGAAGGGGCTTAACTCGTCGGGAATTTCGATTCTTGCGAAAGACGGTGTGGTGACGCTGGTCGGCAGTGCGCCGGATGACAAGCAGATCGCTCGCGCCGTTACCGTTGCGCAGAGCGTCGCCGGTGTGCAGCGCGTCGACAATAGACTGAAGGTATTCCAACCCGGTAACTAAGCAAGCGCGGCGGCTGGCAGATCATGCGACAGCTGTCTTCAGCCGTTTCCGCCCGCGAGGCGTACGTTTGCGCGCCTCGCCTATCGCCCATTCGCATTCGGCCCCGACCTATGACAAAATAAGCCACGCATAACATCGAGCAGTTGCGCACAACTGTACCGCCCCCTTGAACTCGCTCTCGGCTACCGTCTCAATGTCCTTGGTCAACGGCTTTCTAGCCGGCGCAGACCCCATGGCGATTGAGAGGCTGGCTGAACGATCCGGCATCCCGCATGCATTGCTGCACAGACCGGGAGCGCGCGTTACGCAGGAGCAGTTCTCAACACTCTATCGGTTGCTTGCGGCCGAATATGACGATGAAATGCCTGGCATTTTCAGCCGGCCATTGCGCAATGGCACGCTCAAGTATCTGTGCCTCAGCCTGCTCGACGCTCCTCGGCTGGATGTCGCGATGCATCGGTTCGGGCAGTTCTTCCACCTGATTCTCGACGACTTCACCGTGAAGTCGCAACGCGACGAGTCGCTCTGCAGGATCGAACTCATCGCGAACGAGGCAAACAGGTCTCAGAATGCGCTTGGCCAGGAGCTGATGTTAAAGCTCGTGCACGGTGTGGCGTCCTGGCTAATCGGGCAGAAAATCCCTCTGGTCAAGGTGGAGTTCGATTTCCCGCGGCCATCGCGGGAGACCGATTATCTCTACCTGTTTCCCGGACCGGTGCATTTCGGTTGCACTCAGACTTGCATGTCGTTCGACGCCAGATATCTCGACATGGCCATCCGGCAACACAAGTCCGATCTGAAGAAGTTTCTGGCGCGCGCGCCAGAAGACTGGATCTTCGTGTCGTTCGCCGAACAGATGGTTTGTCACCAGGTGCGCCAATACATTGCGGGTTGCCTGCCCGAGATTCCCACAATCGGAGTCGTCGCACAGGGTCTGCACTATTCAGTGAGAACGCTGTGCCGCCGCCTCTCGATTGAAGGTACGACCTTCCAGGCAATCAAAGACGAACTGCGCCGCGACATTGCTGTCCAGCGTCTCACGCGTTCGGCCGACGCCATCGGCGTGATTGCCTACGAAGTGGGTTTTGACGATCCGACCGCCTTTCACCGCGCGTTCCGCCACTGGACGGGCAGTACGCCGCAGGCCTACCGCAAGATGATTTGAGTGATTTGCGCTCAAGGCTACGCCGAGGGCTTCGCTGCATCGACGAGATGCTTGCCAAATCGCTGCTTGAGAACCAGTTTCTGGAGCTTTCCCGTCGCGGTCAGCGGCATCTCCGGAACGAAAACCACATCATCTGGAATCCACCACTTGGCGACCTTACCACCGTAAAACGCCAACAATTCCTGCGCGCTCAATGTGCTGCCAGCACGCCTTACCGCAATCAACAGCGGACGCTCGTCCCATTTCGGGTGCTCGCACCCAATGCAAGCCGCTGATTCGATCTCGGGATGAGACATTGCGACATGTTCGAGTTCGATCGATGAAATCCATTCGCCGCCGGATTTGATGACATCCTTGCTTCGATCCGTGATCTGCATATAACCGTCGGAATCGATCGTTGCAACGTCGCCCGTTGAGAACCAGCCGTCTTCCAGCGCCGTTTGCTCGACGCCGTAGTAACGATCCAGCACCCAGTGGCCACGCGCCATCAGATCGCCCGCCGATTTACCGTCCCACGGCAACTCCACGCCGCCCGAACCGACGATCTTCAGATCGATGCCGGGCACGGCGCGCCCCTGTTTTGCATCGGTGCACTTCTGCTCCTCAGCGGACTTCTCCTCGTAGCCATGCGACGGCGAGCATACGGTGCCGAGCGGCGACAGTTCCGTCATACCCCACGCATGCACGGCTTTGATGCCAAGCTCGCGCAACGACGAAGCGAGTTGCGGCGGGCACGCCGATCCCCCGACGATCGCGCGCTTGAAGTGCGTGCTGTGCTTGCCCGCACGCCGCATGTAGTCGACGAGGCCAAGCCAGATGGTCGGCACGCCGGCCGAGAAGGTGACACCTTCCTGTTCGAACAGCGTCCACAGCGACTCGCCGTCGAGCTTCGGCCCGGGGAGCACCAGCTTGGCGCCCACGAGCGGCGCCGAAAACGGCAACCCCCACGCATTGACATGGAACATTGGCACGACGGGCGCAACCGTATCCGTCGCGGACAGACACAGCGTATCCGGCAACGCCGATCCATAGGCCATCAGACTGAGCGAGCGATGCGAATACAGGACGCCTTTCGGATTGCCGGTCGTCCCGGACGTGTAGCACAAAACCGCTGCGCGCTGCTCGTCGAAGCGCGGCCAGTCGAACGACTGAGGCTGACCGGCGATCAACGTTTCATAGCTCTCCAATGGCACAGCGAATGTTTCCGGCAATGCCGACTCGTCGCACAACATGATCCACTTCTCGACAAGCGGACATTGGTGGGCAATCTGCTCGACAAGCGGTGCAAACGACATGTCGAAACAGATGAACCGGTCTTGCGCGTGGTTGACGATATAGGCGATCTGCTCAGCGAAAAGCCGCGGATTGATGGTATGACAAACGGCGCCAATGCCGGATACGCCATAGTACAGTTCCATGTGGCGATACCCGTTCCACGCGAGCGTGCCGATCCGGTCGCCAGGTTGGATCCCGTACGCTGTCAGCGCATTCGCGAGCTGCATCGAGCGGATATGGCAGTCGCGATAGGTGTAGCGGTGGATATCACCCTCGACGCGGCGCGACACGATCTCGACCTTACTGGAGTGCCGCGCGGCCTGCTGGAGCAACGACGACAACAATAACGGCGCGTACATCATCTGGCCAAACAGGTCCATGGGCTTGTCTCCGGTAGGGTCTTCACTCGCGATGCTTTGGAAGGTGTCGAACGCCCGGCATGACAAATATGGCCAGTCAGTCCAGTCGCAAACATCGCTGAGGGCAGCGTCAGGCTGCATGTTCAGTCTATTCTAGATTCGCCCGCTTCCCTGAGCATTAGCAAGCTTGGCCGATTCATTGACATAATCGGCCAATCCTTTCCCGGCCAGGTCCGCACTTTCTGCCGACGGAAAAACGGCAGCTTTTGTCAATGAAACGGCAGATTTCGCCATCGGGCGTACGCACGCGAGGCAGTAGGATGGGTCATCCGAGCTGCCGTCCATGCCCGAATTGCGGGTTTCGCATGGCAAGCCTCTCGTTCGCATACCCATATCAAGGAGACGGAGATGTATAGCGCACCCATCAAGGACATGCTGTTCGTGATGAAAGAACTGGCCGGTCTCGAAGACATCGCGACGCTGCCGGGCTTCGAAGACGCGAATCTCGACACCGCGCAGGCCGTGCTCGAAGAGTCGGCGAAACTGTGCGGCGAAGTGCTGGCGCCGCTGAATGTCGAAGGCGATCGCAATCCGAGCAGCTGGAAAGATGGCGTGGTCACCGCGACGCCTGGCTTCAAGGAAGCGTTTCGCCAGTTTGGCGTTGGCGGCTGGCAGGGCGTGCAACATCCCGTCGACTACGAAGGCCAGGGCCTGCCGAAGCTCATCGCCACCGCCTGTATCGAGATGCTGAACGCGTCGAACCTGTCGTTCGCGTTGTGCCCGCTGCTCACGGACGGCGCCATCGAGGCGCTGCTCACGGCGGGTAGCGAAGCGCAGAAACAGACCTACGTGCCGAAGCTCATTTCCGGCGAATGGACCGGCACGATGAACCTGACCGAGCCGCAGGCCGGCTCCGACCTCGCGCTCGTGCGCACGCGCGCCGAGCCGCAGGGCGACGGTTCGTTCAAACTGTTCGGCACGAAGATTTTCATCACGTGGGGCGAGCACGACATGGCGAAGAACATCGCGCATCTCGTGCTCGCGCGCACACCCGACGCACCGGAAGGCGTGAAGGGCATTTCGCTTTTCATCGTGCCGAAGTTTCTCGTCAACGAAGACGGCTCGCTCGGCGAGCGCAACGACGTGCATTGCGTGTCGATCGAACACAAGCTCGGCATCAAGGCGAGCCCGACCGCGGTGCTGCAGTTCGGCGACCACGGCGGCGCGATCGGCCATCTGATCGGTGAAGAGAATCGCGGCCTCGAATACATGTTCATCATGATGAACGCGGCGCGCTTTGCGGTCGGCATGCAGGGCGTGGGTGTGTCGGATCGCGCTTACCAGAAGGCGGTGGCGTACGCGAAAGACCGTGTGCAAAGCCGTCCCGTGGATGGCTCGGCGAAGCAACCGGTCGCAATCATTCAGCATCCCGACGTACGCCGTATGCTCGCCACGATGCGGGGTCTGACTGAAGCCTCGCGCGCGCTGGCGTATGTGGCCGCGGCGCACTGCGACATCGCGCATCGCCATGCCGACGAAGCCACGCGCGCGGAACATCAGGCGATCTACGAATACCTCGTGCCGATCGTGAAGGGCTGGAGCACGGAGCTGTCGATCGATGTGACGAGCCTCGGCGTACAGGTGCACGGCGGCATGGGCTTCATCGAGGAAACCGGCGCCGCGCAGTATTACCGCGACGCGCGGATTCTGCCGATCTATGAAGGCACGACCGCGATCCAGGCGAACGATCTGATCGGCCGCAAGACCGTGCGCGACGGCGGCAAGGTGGCGAAGTCGCTGCTCGCCGGCGTGGCCGAAACGGTCGACGCGCTCGGTGCGCAGCAGGGTCCGGCGTTCGAATCGATGAAGAAGTATCTTGCGCAGGGGCATCGCTCGTTGGGCACGGTGGTGGATTTTGTTGTCACCAATACGAAGAGCGATCCGAATGCGGTGTTCGCGGGCAGCGTGCCGTATCTGAAGCTCGCGGGCATCGTGCTCGGCGGCTGGCAGATGGCGCGTGCGTTGCTCGTGGCAGCCGGGAAGCGTGACGAAGATCCTTCGTTTTACGGTGCGAAGATCGCGACCGCGCAGTTCTATGCTGAGCATGTGCTGACGCTCGCATCGGCGCTGGAGGCGTCGATTGTCAGCGCGAAGGGTGGCGAGAGTGTGCTGGCGCTGTCGGAAGATCAGTTCTGATGGGCACCGGCAAAACAATGACCCCCGCAAGTCTCATTGAGCAGTACGGCCCGCGCGAGTCGATGGAATACGACGTCGTGATCGTCGGCGGCGGCCCGGCTGGGCTGTCCGCGGCGATTCGCCTGAAGCAGCTGGCGGCGGAAAAAGGCGCTGAAATTGGCGTGTGCGTACTGGAAAAAGGCTCGGAGATCGGGGCGCATATCCTCTCGGGCGCGGTCATGGATCCGCGCGCCATGACCGAGCTGATTCCGGACTGGAAAGAAAAAGGCGCACCGCTGACCGTGGATGTGACCGAAGACAAGTTCCTGTTCCTGACCGAAACCGGTTCGAAGAGCGTGCCGGTCTGGGCGTTGCCGGATAACTTCAAGAATCACGGTAATTATGTGATCAGTCTCGCGAATGTGACGCGCTGGCTGGGTCAGCAGGCTGAGGCGCTGGGCGTGGAGATTTTCCCGGGCTTTCCTGCGGCCGAAATCCTTTATAACGACGACGGTTCGGTCAAAGGCGTCGCGACCGGCAACCTGGGCATCGGCAAGGATGGCGAACCGACCGAGAACTTCCAGCTCGGCATGGAGCTGCACGCGAAGTACACGCTGTTCTGTGAGGGCGCGCGTGGGCATCTTGGCCGTCAACTGAACGATAAATTCAAGCTGCGCGAAGGCGTCGATCCGCAGGTCTACGGTATCGGCATCAAGGAACTGTGGGAAATCGATCCGTCGAAGCACAAGCCGGGTCTCGTGATGCATACCGCCGGCTGGCCGCTGGAGAACGACACGTATGGCGGCTCGTTCCTCTATCACATGGATAACAACCAGGTGGTGGTGGGTTTTGTGGTCGGACTTGGCTACACGAATCCGTACCTGTCGCCGTTCGAGGAATTCCAGCGCTACAAGACACATCCGGCAATCCGCGCGGTGCTCGAAGGCGGCAAGCGGGTGTCGTACGGCGCACGGGCGATCACGGCCGGTGGCCTCATGTCACTGCCGAAGCTCGTGTTCCCGGGCGGCGCACTGGTCGGCGACGATGCGGGCTTCCTGAACGCATCGCGGATCAAGGGTTCGCATGCGGCGATCAAGACCGGCATGCTGGCCGCCGACGCCGCTTTTGAAGCCGTGCAGGCTGGACGCACCAGTGATGAACTCACCGCGTACCCGGAGAGCTTCAAGACCTCGTGGCTGCATACCGAACTGAATCGTGCGCGCAACTTCAAGCAGTGGATGAGCAAGGGTCTGTATCTCGGCACGCTGATGGTGGGCATCGAGCAGAAGCTGCTGGGCGGCAATGTGCCGTGGACGCTGCATCACCAGCATTCGGATCACGAGATGCTGAAGCCGGCTTCGCAGTGCAAGCCGATCGTCTATCCGAAGCCCGATGGCAAGCTGACGTTTGACCGGCTCTCTTCAGTGTTCATCTCGAACACGAACCACGAAGAGAACCAGCCCGCTCACCTGACGCTGAAAGACCCTTCGGTGCCAGTGAACGTGAACTGGCAGACCTACGCCGGCCCGGAGTCACGTTACTGTCCGGCAGCAGTGTATGAGTTCGTGAAGAACGACGACAACACCGAACGTCTCGTGATCAACGCGCAGAACTGCGTGCACTGCAAAACCTGCGATATCAAGGACCCGACCCAGAACATCGTCTGGGTCACGCCTGAAGGCGGCGGCGGTCCTAACTACCCGAACATGTAACTTCCTCACGCGCACAGCGGGACAAGCTGCGCGCGTTCAAGTGATTCCAAGGAGTCTCAAGTGCAAAGAGAAGTGGTTGTTGTCAGCGGTGTGCGCACCGCGATCGGCAAGTTTGGCGGAAGCCTGAAGGACATTCCGCCCTCCGAACTCGGAGCGCTTGTCGTACGTGAGGTGCTGGCACGGGCCGGCGTGGAGGGCGATCAGGTCGGTCAGGTCGTATTCGGCAACGTGATAGCCACCGAACCCAAAGACCTGTACCTGTCGCGCGTAGCTGCGATCAACGGCGGCGTTAGCGAAACGGCACCGGCTTTCAACGTCAATCGTCTGTGCGGCTCAGGCTTGCAGGCCATTGTCTCCGCAGCGCAATCCATTCTGCTCGGCGATGCCGACATCGCGATCGGCGGCGGCGCGGAAAATATGAGCCGTGCGCCCTACATCACGCCTGACGCACGCTTTGGCGCACGAATGGGCGACACCCGCCTGATCGACATGATGCTCGGGGCGTTGAACGATCCGTTCCATACAGTACCGATGGGTGTGACTGCCGAGAACGTCGCCAGCAAGTACGGCATTACGCGCGAACAGCAGGACGCACTCGCAGTCGAATCGCATCGGCGCGCCGCCCATGCCATCGCCGAAGGCCGCTTCAAGGATCAGATCCTGCCGATTACGCGGACCGTAAAAGGCAAGCAGGTCGTTTTCGACACCGACGAACATGTGCGTCTGGAACTCGATCCCGCTGAACTGAGCGGATTGCGGCCCGTTTTCCAGAAGGAAAACGGCACGGTCACCGCAGGCAACGCATCCGGCATCAACGATGCGGCAGCCGCTGTTCTTTTGATGTCGCGCGAAGCGGCGGATACGCGCGGCCTGAAACCGCTGGCCCGGCTCGTGTCATACGCGCATGCCGGCGTCGATCCTCTCTATATGGGCATCGGCCCGGTGCCCGCCACGCGCATTGCACTCCAGCGCGCCGGCCTCGGCATCGGCGATCTCGACGTGATCGAGGCGAACGAGGCCTTTGCCGCGCAGGCCTGCGCCGTGACGCAACAGCTCGAACTCGACCCGCTCAAGGTGAACCCGAATGGCTCCGGCATTTCGCTCGGTCATCCGATCGGCGCGACGGGTGCGCTGATTACCGTCAAGGCGCTGTATGAATTGCAGCATATCAACGGGCGGTTTGCGCTGGTTACGATGTGTATCGGAGGCGGCCAGGGTATTGCGGCTATTTTCGAGCGCCTACAATAGAACACTGTGTCGCATTGCTGACAAGGAATAGCCATGACAATCAATACCGTTGGGATAATTGGTGCAGGGACGATGGGCAACGGCATCGCTCAGGTCGTTGCAGTCGCGGGACTGAAGGCGATCATGATCGATGTCAACGAGGCGGCGCTTGCGAAGGGCCTGGCCACGCTGACAGGCAGCCTCGAACGGCTGGTCGCCAAGGGCAAGCTCGACGCGGCGGTGAAAGAGGCTGCCCTCTCGCGCATCGAGACGTCCACCGACTATCAGCGCCTCACCACCGTCGACCTCGTGATCGAGGCCGCCACGGAAAATACCGATCTGAAGATCCGCATCTTGCGGCAGATCGAATCCGTCGCGCGGCCGGAGACGATCATTGCATCGAATACCTCGTCGATCTCGATCACCGCACTCGGGGCCGCGCTGACCGATGCGTCTCGCTTCATCGGCATGCACTTCTTCAATCCGGTGCCGCTCCTGCCGCTCGTCGAAATCATTCGTGGCATACAGACCAGCGCGGCCACGATTGAGGCTGTACGTGAGCTGACAGTCAAGCTCGACAAGTCACCGATCAGCGTAAAGAACGCACCGGGCTTCGTGGTGAACCGCATTCTGGTGCCGATGATCAACGAAGCGTTTTTCGTGCTCGCTGAAGGCATCGCCACGGCGGAGGAGATCGACCTCGGCATGCGCCTCGGCGCGAATCACCCGATTGGCCCTCTGGCGCTCGCGGATCTGATCGGGCTCGACGTTTGCCTGTCGGTCCTCGATGTGTTCCTGAAGGACTTCGGCGATTCGAAATATCGCGCAAGCCCGTTACTGCGCGAGTTGGTAGCGGCAGGCCACCTTGGACGCAAGGTGGGTCAGGGCGTCTATCGCTACGACTAGAGGTTCAGCAAGGCGATCGGCCACGGTGTCACCCGTGGCCGATTGCGAGCCATTAGCCGGCGAACCGGTGCGCGCCAATCGGTAACAACATGTGCCGAACGCGACATCCGGTCAGGGAACACGGCCCAGCAATCGTGGCTTTTTAGCGACACGCTGGCGCTTGCAAAAGCGAGCCGATGGTCTATGGATACATCTCGAATGGCGGCTCCTGCCGCCTTAAACCGCTCGCAAGCCTGCTGCACATTGCAGGCATTTCCATCAGACGTGTGACCGCCTTATTGTTCCTGATTCTGGAAGGAACCAATCCATATTATGCGATATGAGGCAAAAAACTCACCGACTATGCTCCCGGTTTCAGCCTCACCCAGCCAGTCTTCAAGGGCATTGAGGCGGTCAAATGAACAATCATAGTTAGGACAACCGTCTGATGAAAAAAGCCGTTATTTCCAGTGCCGCCGTGTCACTTTTCGTCCTTGCCGCGTCCCCCGCATTCGCACAGAGCTCGGTCACGCTGTATGGTCTCGTCGATACGGCGCTCCGCTATCAGACGAATGCCGCCGCGGATGGCAAAGACCAGTTCAGCATGACGGTCGGCCCGGAAACCCACAGCCGTTGGGGCCTGAAAGGCACCGAAGACCTGGGCGGCGGCCTGTCCGCGATTTTCCGCCTTGAAAACGGCTTCGAACTCAACTCCGGGCAACTGCATCAGGCAAACACGCTGTTCAGTCGACAAGCGTTTGTCGGCCTGTCGAGCGACAAGTACGGCACGCTGACCTTCGGTAACCAATATGCGCCGCTCTACGACACCATGGGCGATGTGTTCGACCCGATGACCGTCGGCGATTACTGGCAAGACAGCTGGGCATGGAATGGTATTGGCCCGTACCTCACGATCAACAACTCGGTGAAGTACAAAGCCTCGTTCAACGGTCTGAGCATCGACGCAATCTATGGCTTCGGCAATCAGGCGGGCGCGGTCGGCCTCGGCAGCACGTATGGCGTGGAAGTAACGTACACGCACGGTCCCGCATCGCTCGACGCAGGCTTCCAGCAAACCTCGGTGACGTCCGCAAGTGGCAGCCTCGTCAATGGCGCAAAGATCAACATGCTGCACGTGAGCGGCGCGTACCAGATCACGCCCACCGTACGCCTGCTGGCCGGCTGGTTACGCGCGCAGGATCGCAGCGGCACCACTGACGCCAACATGCAGCAAGCGGGCGCGCCGAAACTGCCGGGCAGCAGCCCGAACCGTATCGACGACACGCTCTACATTGGCGGCAACTGGCAGGCAACGGGGCCGCTTCTGATCACCGTGGCCGGCTACTACGGTCACGCTCGCAATGCCGAAAAAATCGACGGCACGCTCGGCTCGGGTATCAACTACTCCGCCACCGTTCTCGCCGAATACTCGCTGTCGAAGCACACGGAAGTGTATGGCACCGTGGACTTCGCGCGCGGCAATGGCGCATTCGCCGCCGACTACCCCGGCTCGACCAACCCGGCCACCGGCGCGGTCGACACCGTTGGCCGCACCAACAACGTCGGCGCGGCAGTCGGCATCCGCAAAATGTTCTAAAGCCGTAGGGGACGGATCTGCCGACACGCGTCAGTCGGCGCCCGGCAGATTCGTCGCCGTCACATCGACGTGAGGCAGACTCCTCGCCAGTCGCGGGATCAACTCCATGACGGGCAGCCGCAGCGTTTCCGCCATCTCGTCAATCGTGATCGACTGGTCGCCGTCCTGACCCAGCAACGTGACGACACTGCCAGTTCGCGCCTGTGCAATGTCCGTGATATCGATCACGGTATGCTGGAAGGAGCGGCGTCCGACGATGCGTGCCGCTTGTCCGTGCACCAGCACGCGACCCAACGGCGGCACATGATTCAGACCGTCCCAGAAGCCGATCGGCACCACACCAATGCGCACACCGCGTTCGAGCCGGATCGGCTCCGCATAGCCGATGCCGAGCATGGACCCGGCCGGATGCTCCTGAACGTGAATGATGCGCCCGCGCACGGCCCGCAACATCGGTCGCAACGGTGCGCGGGCCATCCAGCCCGCGTCGAGCGCGCCGTATAGCAGTCGCCCGGGATCAACCGCCTGATACGCCAGATGCGGATGCGCGAGCATGACTCGCGAGCTCGCCAGCATCGTCGTCACGTTATCGAATCCCGCCGCGCGCGCATCGGCCAGCGCCGCATCGAATACGCCGGCCTGCTTGCGCGTCACATCATCGCTCTCCGGCGAACTAAGATGCGTGTACACGCCTTTGAGCCGAACGGTCGACTGATCGCGCAGTGCTTCGAACGCGGCCTGCCATTGCGACGGCAGAAAGCCGAAGCGCCCGAAGCCCGGATCGATTTCGACGAAGGCATCGACGGCCACGCCGGCCTCGATGAATGCGCGCAGGCTTTCCTGACTCTGGATCGTCACCGTCAATCCCAACGCTGCGACCCGCGCCGCATCCTCGGGCAAGGTCGACGCAAACAGCAGAATGTCGCGATCGATGCCCGCGCGGCGAATCGCGACGCCCTCTTCCGGGCTGCCGACGCAAAAGCCGTCCACACCCGCTTGCGCCGCCAGCCGTGCAACCTTCGCGGCACCGAAGCCAAAACCATCGCCCTTGCAAACGAAGTAGATTTTCGTGGCTCGCCCCACCTGTTCGCGCGCGAGCGCCAGATTCGCCGCGATAGCGCCATAGTCGAGCTCGGCCCAACTGGGACGCAGCAAGCGCATGCGTTGAGTATCAGTATCTGGCGCGAGGATTGAACCGGTCATAGTCAAAGCACCTGTCGTAGTCAGAGTTTGCCGAGAGCCGCGGCATCGGCACCGGTGGATTGCAGGAACAGCGCCTCCTGCTTCGCCACGCGCTCCTGACTGGTCAGCGTCTGGAGGCGCTCACGCAGCTCGGCGGTGCGCTGCCCGTCTATGTCGCGCGCCGCGCCTTCCAGCACGACGCCGTACACTTCGCGCGCCAGCTGCTCCGTGATGCGATCGTCCAGCACGTCCTCGCGCACGGCTTGCGGCGAACGCGTCAACGGATCGCCATGACCCGCGCCGCCCGCCGCGATATGGCAGAAGCGGTCGCCCTTGCGAAGCGCGGTCACCGTGCTCGGCATGGTCGGCAGCAATGTGCTTTGACCGTCGCGTGTCAGCAGATTGAGTGACGGCGACCCGCTCAGCCCACCGTGCGAGCCAGTCGGCCGATGCGCGCGCCGGTCCGAGCGCAGTCCGAGCAACGCATGGTCGCTGCGCAGTTCATAAGCGCGGCGCATGGCGAGGCCGCCGCGATGCCGGCCCGCGCCGCCCGAGTTGGTGACGAATCCGTATTCGGTGATCTTGAGCGGCAGACGTGCCTCGATCAATTCGACCGGCTGGTTCGACAGGTTGCCGAGCGGATTCGCAATGCCTTCGCAACCGTCGTTGCGGCCACCGCCCCAACTGCCGAGCACGCCGTCGGTAATCAGCCAGTTGCCGCCACGCGCGCCGCCCTCGCCATCCGGATTGCGCCCGGAAATCGACACGACCGACGGACCGCCTTCGCCCAGCGCCGGAATCGTATCCGGGACGATCTGCGCGAACGCGCCTTGCAACACGTCGAACATACGGTAAGCGATGATCCCGCGCGCCGCGCAGGCCGCCGGTTCAACGGGATTCACGATCGAGCCGCTTTCGGCGTACACCTGCACAGGCCGCGAAAACCCTTCGCAGTTCGGCACATCGACGCCGATCGCGCAACGCACCGCCGCATACGCGACCGATTGCGTGGTCGCGAACGGACCATTGATCGCGCCCTGCACCTGCGCGTCGGTCCCCGTCCAGTCGATGTTCACCACGTCGTCCGCCACCGTGACCTTGACGCGAAACGCGATCGGCACCGGCGTATCGCCCAGGCCGTCGATGAAATCCTCGTAACGGTATTCGCCATTCGGCATCGTGCTGATGGCCTGGCGCGTCAGACGCTCGGCGTAATCGTGCAGCGCTTCGACCAGCCTCCCGAAACCATCCGCGCCGTACTTGTCGAGCAATTGCACGAGCCCCCTTTCCCCCGCCTTGCACGACGCCACCTGGGCACGCAGATCGCCGCGCAACTGGCCCGGCATGCGCGAGTTCGTCTCCAGCAGCGTGACGAGCGCGTCGTTGACCTCGCCGGCATCGCACAGCTTCATCAACGGAATCCGCAGACCTTCCTGATAGATTTCCGTTGCGCCGATCGCCATGCTGCCCGGCGCCATGCCGCCGACATCGGCATGGTGGACGATGGTCGCCACATAGCCTTCGATACGCGAGTCGTAAAACACCGGCTGAATCAGATACACGTCCGGCAGATGCATGCCGCCCGACGTGTAGGGGTCGTTCATGATGTAGATGTCGCCGGGCTTGCCGGCCGTGCCGAAGCGGCGCACCACGTTATCCATCGCGGCCGGAAACGCGCCGAGGTGAATCGGCAACGTCAGGCCCTGCGCGATCACGCGGCCGGCACGGTCGAATACCGCGGTGGAGAAGTCCATGGAATCGCGCACGATCGGCGAATAGGCCGTGCGCAGCACGACGAGCGCCATTTCGTCGGCGATCGAGCCGAGCGCGTTCTTGACGATTTCAAGCGTGATGGCATCGGTGCCCGCCGAAGCGGCCTGCAGGGTAGTCATGCGGATTGCTCCAGAAACGTGATGACGATGTTTTCGTGGGCATCGACGCGCGCGCCGGCGTTCGGCGGCACGACGCAAGTCGAGTCGTACTCTTCGACGATCAACGGGCCGGTCATCGGCGCGGCGCGCAGATCGGCCCGCGAGATCACCGGGGTGTCGATGAAGCCGTGCGTCTTGCCGAAATACGCCCGGCGCCGCACCGGCGCGCGCGCAGCCGGCGAATTCGCGCGACTGCCGCCGGCGCGTTGCGCGTCGTAGGCGCGGTCTTTCTGCGAGCGCAGCGAACCGACCGCGCGCAGATTGACGAGTTCGATAACCTCGTCTGCGGACGCGTGGCCGTAAGTGCGTTCGTGTTCCGAATGAAACGCGGCGGCAATCGGCGCAATGTCGAGCGGTTCGCCGGCACGCCATTCGATCGGCACAGTCAGCTCGTAAGCCTGGCCCGTGTAGCGCAAATCCAGCGCGCACGTCACAGCGATATCGGCGAAGGCATTGCCCTCGGCCGTCATGTCCGCCGTGGCGCGCGCTACGAGGTCTTCGAGCGCGTTGCCCAATTGCATCGCGGCGGAGTGATCGAGGCGGCAGAACATCGTCTGCATGAACTCGTGTTGGGTCGACGAGAACAGCAGACCGAGCGCGCTGAACACGCCGGGGCTCGGCGGCACGATCACCGTCTTCATGTCGAGCAGTTCGGCGATCGCATGGACGATGACCGGCCCGTTGCCGCCGAACGCGAAGAGCGCGAATTCGCGCGGATCGCGGCCGCGATACGTCGATACGGCTTTCACCGCGCGCGTCATCGTAGAGGCCGCGATCGAGAACACGCCATACGCGGCTTCGTACAGATCCGTGTGCGTGGGCTCGGCGATCTGCGTGCGCATTGCGTCGAGCGACTTTTGCTGATTGATGCGCAACTCGCCGCCGGCAAGGAACGCCGGATTCAGATAGCCGAGCGTCAGCACGGCGTCGGTCAGCGTCGGAATCGTGCCGCCCGCGTCATAGCAGACGGGGCCGGGCACCGAACCCGCCGAATCGGGGCCGACCTTGACGAGCCCGCCCGCGTCGATACGCACCAGACTGCCGCCGCCCGCGCCGATCTCCGAGACGTCGATGAACGGCAGCTTCACCGCGTGGCCGCCACCCTTCACGAGCTTGCTGCTGACGTTGATGCCCGCACCCACCTCGTACTCGGTAGTGCGCGCCGGCTCACCCTTCTCGATGATGGCCGCCTTCGCCGTGGTGCCGCCCATGTCCACCGTGATGCAATCGACGTAACCCGACGCGCCGGCGACCGAAGCGCCCGCGATCACACCGGCCGCCGGCCCGGACTCGATGATCGTGGCCGGCTTCTGCATGACCATGGCCGCGCTCATCACGCCGCCGTTCGAATGCATGATCTGCACCGGGCCGGTCATGCCGATGCCGCGCAGCTTGTCGATCAGCGAATGCAGATAGCTCACCACCACGGGCCCGAGATACGCGTTGACGACGGTCGTGCTGGTGCGTTCGTATTCGCGGATTTCCGGCAGGATTTCATGCGAGCAGGTCAGATAGACGGAGTCGCCCAGCACACTGCGCAACAGATCGCGAATGCGGATCTCGTGTTCCGGATTCGCATACGCATGAATCAGGCTGATCGCGACCGCTTCGATTTTCTCGTCGGCGATACGTTGCGCAATTTCCAGCACTTGCGCATCGTCGAGCGGCGTGTCGACCGAACCATCGGCGAGCAGGCGTTCGTCCACCTCGTAACGGTGCCGGCGTTTCACGAGCGGCTCCGGTTTCTGATACGCGAGGTTGTAAAGCATCGGCACCCGCAGGCGGCCGATCTCGACCACGTCGCGAAAACCGCGTGTAGTGATCAGCGCCGTGCGCGCGCCTTTGCCTTCGAGCACCGTATTGGTGGCGACGGTGGTTGCATGAACCAGTTCGGTTATCTGGCACGGTTGCGCATCGAGCGAGGCGAGCAGCGCCTGCACACCCGCGACGATCGCAATGCCGTAGTCCTGCGGCGTGGACGAAACCTTCCTGGTATGAATCACGCCGTCATCGCCGATCACGACGATATCGGTGAAGGTCCCGCCGATATCGACACCGGCCCGGTAAAGTCTTTCAGTCATTACACACCTTGCTTGTTAGTCGATGCGGCGCAAACGCTTGGCGGGTTTGCGCCGGTCAATGCAGTGCTGCTAGAACTTGTGAACGAGTCCCAGGCTGAACACGGCCTGGTTCTGTCCCGAAGAAGGCAACATGGTCTGAATCTGCGAGGCGAGCAGACCGTTCGAGGTCGCGGGCAATGGTCCGCCCGTAGGTCGCGGAAAACCGCCGCCGGCCGCGCGCAAATAAATCACCTCGGTGTAGATGGAGGTCCGCTTGGAGAGGAACTTGTCGACCAGCAGATTGACCTGATGCCAGTGCACCTGCGTAGGACCGCCCGGTCCGCCGGTGATGTTGTCGCTCGTGTACGTGTAGGCCATGCCGAAGAACAGCGTTGGATCGATCGTGAAGCGCGCATTCGCTTCATAGTTGTTGAAGCGATAGTTGATGCCGCTCGTCAGCGTCGTGCCCACGTTGTTGTAGATCGCGTTGCTGTACATCAGGCTCAGCTTGGCCGGTCCGATCACATACGACGCGCCGATGCCCGCAATCTGCTCGCGTTTGGACGTGATCGGCGCATCGCAACAAGTGATCGCACCGTTGGTGTTCACATTCGCGGTGGTGTTCACGCCCGGTTCGTTGTAGAGCGAATAGGCCGCCGCGATAGAAAACGCACCCTGCGAATAGATGCCGCCCACCGACCACATGCGGTTGTTCGCAAAGGCGCCGGGCGCGTTGCTGAATGCGTACATGGCCGTACCGGTGAAGCCCTTCAGATTCGGCGAGACGTATTTGATCGAGTTATTGACGCGCAGAAAGTCGTCGGTATTGTCGTTGTCGTACGGGTGCGAAAACATCACTCCTCCCCACGCGCCGTTGGACGTCATGGTCTGCAAGGTGCCGACGATCGCGTCGTACTGGCGGCCGAAGGTCAGCGTGCCGTAGTTCGTATTCGAGAAACCCACGAAAGCCTGGCGGCCGAACATGCGGTTGTTCTGACCAAGCGCACCGTTGACCGGATTGAAGCCGCTCTCGAGCGTGAAGATCGCCTTGGTGCCGCCGCCGAGGTCTTCGGCGCCCCGCAGTCCCCAGCGGCTGCCGTACTCGCCGTTGCCGGTGAGTTGCACCGCGCTGTGGCCACCCTGATTCGACGAGTAGGTGATTGCCTCGTTGATGATCCCGTACAGCGTGACCGAACTCTGCGCATGAACGAGACCGCTCCCGCCCATCAAAGCCGCCATGATGAATAACTTTTCCTTCACCGCTCTTCTCCAAACAAGGAATCGCGACACCCCGGTCGGCTAGCGATCGATTGATAATAGCAAGTGAATCGATTCACCAAAGGTTCAAAAAAATATCCTAAGGTGGGCCGGCTCACTGCTTGACCCGGATCTTCTTTTCTACTGCTCGGACCGCCTCTCCTGTGTCGACCAGCGTTAGTGCTTTACCACTTACTGTGGTCCCACCCCTATGGTGTGCCGGCCGATGCCTTTCGGGATCGCAGCCAGCAACTCCCTCGTGTAGCGCTCGCGTGGTTCGAACAGCACCTGATCCACGGCTCCCGCTTCCACCACGCGCCCTTCCCGCATCACCACCACCCGCTGACACAGCTCGCCAACCAGCGCCAGATCGTGGCTGATCACGACCAGCGAGACACCGGCGCTTTGATGAAGATCGCGCAACAGGCGAATGATCTCCGCCTGGATCGATACGTCGAGCGCGGAAGTCGGTTCATCGGCAACGACCAGTTCCGGACGGCGCGCGAGCGCCCTTGCAATACCCACGCGCTGGCGCTGACCGCCCGACAGCTGATGCGGATAGCGCGCCAGCACGAATGCAGGCAGCCGCACCATGTCGAGCAACTGGCGCACCGGCACGCCGTCGTTGCCGATCGCTTCCGCGAGCGTCGTGGCGATCGTCTTGCGCGGGTTCAGCGAGTTCGTCGTGCTCTGGAACACCATCTGCACGCGCTGGCGGAACGTGGCGTTCTGCGAGCGCGTCATCGTGTTCAATGCATCGCCCCTGAAACGGATCGAGCCGGCCGTCGGCGCGGTGAGGCCGACCATCATGCGCGCGACAGTCGATTTGCCGCTGCCGCTTTCGCCGACAATTGCGAGCGCATCGCCCTTCGCCACTTCCAGACTCACGCCCGACACGGCATGGAAGCGGCGCCGGTTGAACATGCGCTCCAGCGGCGAGCGCGCCAGCGCATAGGACTTGCCGACCTCCTGCAGCGCGAAGATCGGCTGCGCGGCATGAGCGGCATGAGCGGCATGAGCGGCCTGAGCGGCCTGAATGCCGTTCGGCACGTTAGCGGACATTACGCGTCTCCTCAGGTTGATGACGGCCGGCAGCACGCGTAGCCGGCAAACGCGGAATGCTCGCGATCAGATGCCGCGTGTATTCGTGCGAAGGCCGCAGAAAGATGTCTTCCACCGGGCCGGCTTCGACCACGTACCCCTGTTTCAGCACGACGGCGCGTGAACACAATTCGGCCATCAGGTCGAGGTTGTGCGTGATGAACACGAGGCCGAGATCCATTTCGTCCACCAGCGTTCTCAACAATTCGACGATCTGCGCCTGCACGGTCACGTCGAGCGCGGTGGTGGGTTCGTCCGCGAGCAGCAGCGCCGGTTCGCAGACAATCGCGGCGGCGATCATCGCGCGTTGCTTCATGCCGCCGCTCAGTTCGTGCGGATACGCCCGCGCCGTGGTGCGTGGATCTTTGAAGCCGACGCGTGCGAGCACGGCATGCACTTCGTTGCGGATCGCACGGCCGCGCAGTGGACGGTGGGCGCGGACCACGTCGGCGAGTTGCGCGCCGATCGTGAAGGCGGGATTGAGCGCCGTAGCCGGATCCTGAAAGATCATGGAGATGCGCCGTCCGCGCAATGCGCGCATGCGCGCCTCCGATGCACGGCCCAGATCTTCGCCGTCGAGCACGATACGCCCGCCGCTGATACGGCCAGCGTTGCCAAGCAGGCCGAGCACCGCCAGCGAAGCAACGCTCTTGCCCGAACCCGATTCGCCGACGAGCCCGACTGCCTCGCCACGTCCCACTTGCAAATCGAGCCCATGCAACACTTCGGTCTGCGTCTTGCCCGAACCGAACGTGACGTGCAGGTTTTCAATCGACAGCAGCGCTTCGTTCATAGCGACGCTCCCGTCAGGTTCGCCGCACGCGCATTGCGCCGCCGCGGATCGAGAATAGTGCGCATCGAGTCGCCGAACAGATTGAAGGCAAGCACGCTGACGAACACCGCTGCGCCCGGGAACACCGACACCCACCAGTTGTCGGTGAAAATCAGTGCGCGTGCATCGGAAAGCATCGCGCCCCAGCTCGGCGTAGGCGGCTGCACACCGAGTCCGATGAAACTGAGCGACGCCTCCACGATGATCGTCACGCCGAGCAGCAGCGACGCCTGGATCAGCACGGGCGAGATGATGTTGGGCAGCACATCGGACAACATGATGCGCGCGCCGCTCGCGCCTTGCAGAACCCGCGCCGCGACATACTCCGCTTGCGACTCGGCCTTGGCGAGACTATGGGTAAGCCGCGCAAGACCCGGCGCGTAGAGCACGCCGATCAGCAACACGAGCTTGGTCTCGTTCGAAATAGCGAAAAAGCCGATATGCAGCGTATCAGTGCCGGTAATGCCGACGAGCGCGATCGCCCAGATCAACAGCGGAATCGACGCGAGCACTTCCATCACTTTCATCAGCGTTTCGTCGAGCCAGGAGCCGGCCTTGTAACCGGCCACTAACCCAATGCCCGTACCCAGCACGAGGCCGATCGCAACCGCGCAGAGTCCTATCGACAGCGACGCGCGAGCGCCCCAGATCGTGCGGCTCAGAATGTCACGGCCCACCTGGTCGGTGCCGAGCCAGAACGCCGCACTCGGCGCCTCCAGACGATGTTCGATATAGAGCTGCAGCGGATTCTTCAAGGGCAGCCACGGTGCGCACACGGCAATCACGCCCAGCAGCACGATCGTCACGAGACCGATCGCACCGGCCGGTTCATGCATCAGCGCGCGCAGCAGCCGGCCAGCCGATGCGAGCCAGGCGCCGATAACATGCGGCTTGCGTTGCACGTTGGGTAGAGATGAATCAGCCATCATGTTCTATTCGCCTTCGGATCGAGATAACCATGCAGGACGTCGGCGCACGTGTTCGACGCGATGAAGATCGTGGTGATGACGAGCACGATGGCCTGCACGGTCGGATAGTCACGCTGGAAGATCGCCGTGAGCAACGCGCGCGAGACGCCGGGCAAATTGAAGATCTGTTCGACGATCAATGCCCAGCCGAACATGTAGCCGTAACTCATCGCGGCCGTGCTCACGAGCGACGGCAATGCGTTCTTCAATGCATAGAGGCGAATACGCGACGGCGACAAACCGAGCGCCCTGGCGGTTCGCACGTAATCCTGCGAGAGCGCGTCGACCATGTTCGCCCGCACCAGGCGGCTCAGCACCGAGACGTAGTACACCGACATCGTGAGTACGGGCAGCACCAGCGCGAGCAGATGCGTCGCCGCGCCGTCCGACCAGGGCGTGAGACCACCTACCGGAAACCACCCGGTTTTCAGCGCGACATAGCGGATCAGCAGCAGCCCCAGCCAGAACGACGGCACGGATAGACCTACGATTGCCACCGCACGCAGCAGATGGTCCGTGCCGCTGTTCTCTTTCAATGCCGCCACGGTGCCGAGCACGATCGACACCACAATCGTGAAGATGAACGACAGCGTGACGAGCTCGACGGTATTCGGCAGCGTATCGGCGATCTGCGGGCCGATCGGATTGCCGGTCACGTAGGACTTGCCGAAATCGAGCGCGAGCGCACCGTTCAGCCACGTGCCGTACTGCGCGGCGACCGGCCGGTCGAGCCCATACTGATGATTGAACGCGGCGACCTGTTCGACGCTGGCGTCGCTACCCAATGTCAAACGCGCGGGCGATACGGGTGTCGCGCGGCACATGGCGAACAGCAGCGCGCTGACCACCAGTAGCACGAGCACGGACGAAAACAGCCTCGAAACGGCTTTCATATCGACCTCATACCTTCGCCAGATAAACGTTGTCGAGCTTCAGCGAGAAGCCGGTGTTCACCTGGAAATCCTTCACGTTGCTGCGCCACAAATTCTGCACTTCCAGCGCACCGATCCAGACCGCCGGACAGTCACGCGCCAGCACTTGTTGAAGCTTCGCGAGGATCGGCTTGAGCACAGCAGGATCGTCGACCAGATAGCTGTCGTCGATCAGCTTCAGCAGTTCTGCGCTTTCGTAGCCGCTCGCTTTCCACAGACTCTCGGTTGGGCGGAACAGCGCGTTGAGCAGGTAAGTCGGCTCTGGCGGTGCGATGAATCCGGTCAACGCCGCTGCGTGGTTGCCGACCAGCACCTGCGAGATCATCTGCCCAAAATCGAGCGGACGCAGATTGACGCGGACGCCCAGCGACGCGAGTTGCGCCTGAATGAAAAGCGCCGTCGACGACGTGTCGATCAGATACGCAGGCTGCACGTACAGCAAATCGAACGAAGCGCCGCTCGCGTATTTCGAGCTTTTCAACGCCGCTCGCGCGTGGTCGAGATTGAATGCCAGACTTCCCGCCGAGCCTGCGTCGTACCACGACGACGCCGGCGCAAACGGCATGCTGTTCGCCTTCACTGCGCCGTAGCACAGATCACGGCAGATCTTCGCGCGGTCGAGCACGAGCGAAACGGCACGGCGAAACGCCAGATCGTCGAAAGGCGCCTTGCGGTTGTTCACGCACATCATCAGCGGGCTGGTCGGCGAGGGACGGCTATCGCCCGCGAGGCCCGCCGACGTGCGGATCTGTGCAAACGTCTGGGCCGGCGGCGCACTGATGATCTGCGTCTGGTTCGACATCAGCGACGCGAGCCGTGACGACTCTTCCGGAATGATGCGAAACACGATCTTGTCCCAATGCGGCTCGCCTTTACCCCAGTAAGCCGGATTGCGCTTCAGTTCGACGAAGTCGTTCGCCTTCGACTGCACGAAGATCGCCGGGCCCGTGCCGACTCCGATCGGCGTCTGCTTGAAGTATTCCGCCGGGTGTTGCTCACGGCTGCCCACTGGGAAAATGCCCATGTACTTCGACATGTAGTCGAGCAATGGCCGGTAGGGACGCTTGAGGCGGATCACGGCGGTATGCGCGTCCGGTGCGCTGACTGAGTCGATCACAGTCCAGAACGGCCGGCGGAATGCCTTGTTCGCGGGGTTCAACACGTAGTCGAAGCTGTACTTCACGTCGGCCGACGTAAAAGGCTGGCCGTTCTGAAAGTTCACGCCGCGCTGCAAATCGAACGTGTACGTGAGTTTGTCAGGCGAAATCGTCCACGCGCGCGCCAGTTGCGGCACCCGCTGGCCGCGTGCGTCGATGCCGACCAGATTCTCGAAGATCAACTGGTTGATCGCCATGACGTCGTGATTCGGCTGGTTGAGCGGATCGAGCGTTTGCGGATTGCTCGGAATGGCAACCGACAGTACCCCTGCTTCGGCCGCGAATACCCGGCCTTCGAGCGCGAACGGCAGGGAAAGCCCCGCAATGCTTGCGGCGCCCGCGCGGAGCAGTTGGCGTCGCCTGTTGCTGAAAGTCATGAAATCCTCTGCTTTTTCAATGCCGCGCAACTCACCGCGTCTTTCGTGAATCGATTCACAGACAATAGTGAGCTTAGCGCAGCGAGTCAACTTTTCAAAAATATCGGAAACCCTGGTTGGCGGGTTCAGCGCGCGTTGCGACGGGCCTAGGCGAGCAGCAGCGAGGCGTCGGCGAGCGACAGCACCGCAGTGCGCGAATCGAATGCGGTGGAAAAGAGATGATCATGGACGACCTGATCCGGGTCGAAACAGCAATCCTTCACGGTGTATAAGCGGAAGTCCGAATCGCTCGCATAGGCGACTGACGACAGCACCACACCGGTCGACGCAATGCCGGCCATGATCAGCGAATCGATACCCTGCGCGGAAAGCCGCGCCTGCAGATCAGTGCCGAAAAATACGCTGGCCCGATGCCCGATGATGAGCGGCTCGTTGGCCTGCTGGCCGAGTTCCGGCGCGATCCTGTCGTTGATGAAAAGGCCGAGTTGCTTGAGCCCCTGCCCGTTCTTGTTCAACGGACTGACTTCCGGATAGCCCGGACTGAACTGGATCTTGGCGAAGTAGACGCTGACGCCTTTAGCCCGCGCGGCATCGCACAGCTTGCGTGTATTGGCGAGCAGAGTAGGCGCGACGGCCGGAAAGAGCGCCAGGATGTCGGTCTGATAATGCATGACCACCAGCGCCGTTTGCGCCGGCACGATCGCGGGAATCCGCGCGCCCACGCTCTGCGCGGACGCGGCGCTGATTCCGCCCTCCCCGCAGCCATCGAGACCCAGTCCGGTCGCCACTGCGCCGGCAAACACGCCCGCCGTTTTCATAAACCGTCGGCGGCCTGCGCGGCCGCCGCCCTTGCTGTTGTCCTGACCCGACTGTACCCCGTTCTTCCTGTCGCTCATATTGCGCCTCGCGTTTTGGTGAATCGATTCACTACAGGTAGGTACGCACTGTCGGCGGCGAAAAATCCGCTGTCAAGAAACTTTGCGATCGGATAAACCCTGGGATCGAATCCGGCTAGCGCTTTCTGCGGCGTGCAGCGCTGGGGGGCGCGCCGCACGACTCGCGCACGATCATCCGCATGGGATGTTTCGAGCGGCGGATGCCGGACGGCGCGGTGCCGTCGATCAGTTGCAACATCATGTCCGCTGCTTCGCGGCCGACATCACGCGGGTTTTGCGTCACCACGGTCAACGCCGGCGACGCGATGCCCGAATACTCGTGCTCGCCGATCGATATCACCGACAGGTCGGCCGGAATCGACAGCCCGGCTTCCCGCACGACTTCGAGCACGATGGCCACGTCGTTCAGCGTGGCGATGATGGCGGAGGGCCGGTCGGGACCGCTGAGCAAGGCGCGGCAGACCTCCTTGTTAAAGGCGCTGGTACGCAGCACGAGCGCGGGGTCGAGCGCGATGCCGGCGGCCTCGCACGCGGCCTGATAGCCGCGCACCATCTCGCGGCCCACCCACGTGTTTTCATGACCGGCGACGAGCGCAATGGCGCGATGTCCGAGCGATGCGAGATAGCGCACGGCCTGGCGGCAGCCGTCGGCGTGATCGGTCAGGACCGAATTGAATTCGCCCTGTGCATCGCGCTCCCACAGCACGACCGGCATATTCAGCGTATGTAGGAAGTTGAAATAGGAAGGCGTTTCGTCGTCGGAAATCGCGCCGATGAATCCGTCGATACGGCGCTGCTTCAGGCTCGACAGAATGGCGCGCTCGCGTTCGAGATCGTAGTGGGAATTGGCGATCAGAATTTCGAAACCCCTCGCCCGCAGACGCTCTTCGGCGGCGCTGACCATCTGTGCGGCGGTGTGCTGCGTGATGTCCGAAATCAGACAGCCGATTGCGCTGGAACTGCCTTTGCGCATGCTGCGCGCCACCACGTTCGGCACGAAATTCAACTCGGCCACCGCGGCGCGCACCGCCTCCTGAATGGCTGGCGCCACATTCTCGCGGCCGTTCAGCACACGCGACACCGAGCCGACCGACACCTTCGCGAGACGCGCGACGTCCTGCACGGTGGGCGAACCCTGGGGGGATTTGCGGCTGCGCAACGCGGGCTGAACGGGTTTGCTGGCTTTCTCTTTGGGCATGACGGAAGGCGAAAAGGTCGTCGATCGACTCTTAATGAATCGATGCATCGAGCCGATTATAGTGCGTCCCGGCTCCGGCCAATGCCGGCGCGGCTTCGCGGCGGAAATGAGCGGCCCCACCTACAGACAGAAAACAGCCGCCAGGGTATGCGAAAAACAGATACACGTGAAACTGCGACGTGGATTCGGGCGATGCACCGCCTCTTTCGTCGCTCCGCCCACTCCTCGCTTTCAACTCCCGCATGCATGAATGAGGAACTGCTGAAACGCAACGGCCGGCGTATCCAGCGTTGCGCCTTTGCGCCACAACATGCCCGCGTCCATCTGGGGAATCGCGTTGAGAATCGGCCGCGCGTCGATCCGCTTGCCTTCCAGCGACCACGGACGAAACACCATATCCGACAGAATCGTCACGCCAAAGCCATGCGCCACCAGACCGCGCAGCGCTTCCATTGAACTGGTGCGAAACGCGATGTTGGGTTCGACATTGTTCTGCTTCCAGTACCGCAGCGTCGATTGCTCGCCTTCGTCCACGGTAATCAGGATGTACGGATAACTTGCGATATCCGCGAGCGAAGGCGCGTTCAGTTGCGTGAGCGGATGGGTCGGAGAAGTCCACAACTGCCGGCGCGACCGGATCAGCACGTGGTGCCGGAATTGCCTGATATTTTCGACGTTGGACAGCAGGACGATACCGAGATCGACGACTCCATCGAGCACGGCCTGTTCGATCGACTCGCGGTCGAGGTCATGCAGATCGATTTCGATGTCCGGATACGTCGCGCGAAAACGCCCCATCAACTCGGGCAAAAAGTACCCCAGCACCGTATACGACGCAGCAATGCGCACGGTTCCCTTCAGATCGTGCGAGCGGAACGGCGCCTTGTAGACCGCGTCGCGCACCGAATCGAGTATGTGCCGCGCGTGGTTCAGGAAATCGTGCCCGTCCGGCGTCAACGTAACGCCCTGAGGCAGGCGCTCGAAGAGCCGCGTACCCAGGGTTTCCTCCAATGCCAGCACCGCATTGGTGATCGCCGATTGCGACACGTGCTCAGCCGTCGCCGCCATCGAAAGCTGCCCGCTCTGGGCTGCCGCCACGAAGTAACGCATCTGCCGCAGGGTAACGTCTTTTGACATGTGTTTTTCGAATAGCAGGATTCGGTATTCGTGATTTTACGTTGGAAATTCCGCTTCCTATACTCCGCCCCAATAAAGCCGCCGGAGACTTCACCATGAACGCCCCGCTAACGCCCCCGCTACGTGACGCGCTTGCCAACGTATCGCTCGACGATAAATACACACTCCAAAAGGGCCGCGTCTATATGAGCGGCACTCAGGCGCTGGTGCGGTTGCCAATGTTGCAAAAGGCGCGCGACCGCCGCGCCGGCCTGAACACCGCGGGTTATGTATCCGGCTATCGCGGCTCGCCGCTCGGCGCGCTCGATCAGGGTCTATGGAAAGCGAAGCAGCATCTGAAGGAACACGATGTCGTGTTTCAGCCGGGGGTGAACGAAGATCTCGCGGCGACCGCCGTGTGGGGCACGCAGCAACTCAATCTCTGGCCGGGCGCCAAGGTCGACGGCGTATTCGGCATGTGGTACGGCAAGGGGCCGGGTGTCGATCGCACCGGCGACGTCTTCAAGCACGCGAATTCGGCCGGCACCGATCCGAACGGCGGCGTGCTCGTGCTGGCGGGTGACGACCATGCGGCGAAGTCGTCGTCGGTCGCGCATCAGTCGGAGCATATGTTCGTGGCCAGCGGCATTCCGGTGCTGTATCCGGCAAGCGTGCAGGAGTATCTCGACTACGGTCTGCACGGCTGGGCCATGAGCCGCTACGCGGGTCTGTGGGTCGCGATGAAATGCGTTACGGACGTAGTCGAATCGAGCGCGTCGATCGACATCGACCCGGACCGTTTGCAGATCGTCCTGCCGGACGACTTCGAGATGCCCGAAGGCGGCCTCAATATCCGCTGGCCCGACCCGCCGCTCACGCAGGAAGCGCGTCTGCTCAACTACAAGTGGTATGCGGCGCTCGCCTACATTCGCGCGAACAGGCTGAACCGCGTGGTGATCGACAGCCCCAACCCACGCCTTGGCATCATGACCGCCGGCAAAGCGTATCTCGACGTACGGCAAGCGCTCGCCGATCTTTCGCTCGACGACGAAACCTGCGCGCGTATCGGCATACGCGTGCTGAAGGTAGGCTGCGTATGGCCGCTCGATGCGCAGAACGCACGCGATTTCGCCACTGGCCTCGACGAGATTCTGGTGGTCGAAGAAAAACGCCAGATTCTCGAATACGCGCTCAAAGAGGAACTTTATAACTGGCGCGACGACGTGCGCCCGAAAGTATTCGGCAAGTTCGACCAGCGCGACGACGAAGGCGGCGAATGGTCCGTGCCGCGCGGACAGACCCTCTTGCCCGCGCACTACGAGCTGTCGCCGGCCTTGATCGCGAAAGCGATCGCCCGGCGCCTCGCCAAAGCCGATCTGCCAGCGGATCTGCGCGCGCGGATCGAGGCGCGCATTGCCGTGATCGAGGCCAAGGAACGTGAGGCGGCCACGCCGCGTTCCGTGACGGAACGGCAACCGTGGTTCTGTTCGGGCTGCCCGCACAACACGTCGACTCGCGTGCCGGAAGGCTCGCGCGCACTGGCCGGCATTGGCTGCCACTACATGTCGATGTGGATGGATCGCAAGACGGAGACCTTCAGCCAGATGGGTGGCGAAGGTGTTGCGTGGACCGGCCAGATGCATTTCACGAACGAGCGGCACGTATTCGTCAATCTGGGCGACGGCACCTATTTCCATTCCGGCCTGCTCGCGATTCGCGCGTCCATTGCTGCGAGTGCGAACGTCACCTATAAAGTGCTCTACAACGACGCGGTCGCGATGACCGGCGGCCAACCGGTGGACGGCGTGCTCACGGTCCCGCAGATCGCGTTTCAGGTCGTGGCCGAAGGCGCGAAGCAAGTGCTGATTGTCACCGACGAGCCTGAGAAATACGACGCGAACGTGCGCCTCCCGGAAGGCGTCAAGGTGTATCACCGCGACGAACTCGACCGGTTGCAGCGCGAGTTGCGCGAGGTGGCGGGTACGTCGATTCTGATCTACGACCAGACGTGTGCGACCGAAAAGCGCCGGCGTCGCAAACGCGGCACCTATCCCGATCCGGCGAAGCGCGCCTTTATCAACGACGCGGTATGCGAAGGCTGTGGCGATTGCTCGGTGCAATCGAACTGCCTGTCGGTCGAGCCGCTGCAAACGGCGCTCGGCACCAAGCGCAAGATCAACCAGTCGTCTTGCAATAAAGATTTTTCGTGCGTGAAAGGCTTTTGCCCGAGCTTCGTCACAGCGGAAGGCGCGCAGGTGAAGAAGCCCGCCAAGCATGCATCCGCCGCCGCGTTGCCCGATTTCACGGCACTGCCCCGGCCCGCGATTGCGTCACTGTCGAAGCCGTATGGCGTGCTGGTGACAGGTGTCGGCGGAACCGGCGTCGTGACGATCGGCGGCTTGCTCGGCATGGCGGCTCACCTCGAAAACAAGGGCGTCACCGTGCTCGATATGGCTGGGCTCGCGCAGAAAGGCGGCGCCGTGCTCAGTCATGTGCAGATCGCCGCGACACCCGAACAATTGCACGCCACGCGGATCGCGGCTGGTGAAGCACGCCTGATACTGGGCTGCGACGCGATCGTCTCCGCTTCCGCTGAAGTGCTGGCACGCACGCAACACAGCGTGACGAAAGCAGCGATCAACAGCGGCGCCACGCCGACCGCGCAATTCGTGCGGGATCCGCACTGGCGCTTTCCGGCCGATCAGACGCAACTGGATCTGCGCGCGAGCATCGGCGAAGACTGCGACTTTATCGACGCCAATCGTCTCGCGCTCGCACTGTTAGGCGACACGCTCTATGCCAATCCTCTGTTGCTCGGCTTTGCATGGCAACGCGGCTGGCTGCCGCTTAGTTACGAAAGTCTCGATCGCGCGATCGAACTGAATGGCGTGGCCGTCGAAAAAAATCGTCTGGCGTTTGCATGGGGACGCTATGTCGCACAGCACGGTGAAGCAGGAGTGGACGCTTTCGCGCCATCGAGCGGCGCGCAGCAGGCCATTGTCGTGCAGATGCCGGAATCGCTGGACCGGCTGATCGAGCGTCACGTCGAGCAGCTGAGTCGCTATCAGAACCCGCGCTATGCGGCGCGCTATGTTGAAGCCGTCCAACGTCTGCGCGCGGAGGAAACGGCTGTCATGGGTGGGGCGAAACCGCGCCTCACACCGGTCGTCGCGCGCAACCTGGCGAAACTGATGACCTATAAGGACGAGTATGAAGTCGCCCGTCTCTATGCAGATCCGGCTTACATGGACAAGTTGCGCGCACAGTTCGAAGGCGAACCGGGTCGCGATTACAAGCTCGCGTTCCATCTCGCGCCGCCATTGCTCGCCAAACGCGATGAACACGGCCACCTGAAGAAACAACGATTCGGGCAATGGACGCTCACCATGTTCCGCGTACTCGAAAAATTCAGATTCCTGCGCGGCACGGCGTTCGACGTCTTCGGCAAGACGGAGGAACGGCGCAATGAACGTGAGTTGATCGAGCAGTACTTCACGCTGATCGACGAATTCTGCGTAACGCTCGACACCGCCCGATTCGATGCAGCGATGAAGCTCGCCAATCTGCCCGACGAGATTCGCGGTTTCGGTCACGTCAAGGAGCGCAACGTGCTCGCCGCGGCGAGTAAGCGCGAACGCTGGCTTGCCGAATACCGGACCGATGCGGCCAACATGTCACCCGTTTCATCTTCCTCACTTTTCGAAAAAGCGATATGAACACGAACATGCACGACCGTGATGGCGTGATCTGGATCGACGGCGAACTGGTGCAGTGGCGCGACGCGCAACTTCACTTTCTGACTCATTCGCTCCACTACGGCATGGCGGTATTCGAAGGCGTCAGAGCGTACGAAACCGCTGCGGGACCGGCGATCTTCCGGCTCGACGACCATACGAAACGACTCTTCAATTCCGCGAAAATCTTCGAAATGGCCGTGCCCTTCAGCTTCGAAACGATTCGCGAGGCTCAGTTGGAAGTGGTGCGCCGCAATCGGCTGACGGCGTGCTATCTGCGCCCGCTTGTCTGGCTCGGCAGCGAACAGATGGGCCTCGGTGCGCGCGGCAATACAGTTCATGTGGGCATCGCTGCATGGCCTTGGGGCAGCTATCTCGGCGAGGAGGGCCTCACGCGCGGCATTCGTGTCAAGACTTCGTCGCTGTCGCGCCACCACGTGAATGTGTCGCTGGTGCGCGCCAAGGCGAGCGGCTATTACATCAATTCGATCCTGGCCAATCGCGAAGTCACCCGCAATGGTTACGACGAAGCGCTGCTGCTCGATACGGAAGGCTATGTGTCCGAGGGAGCGGGCGAAAACGTCTTCATTGTGCGCAATGGCGTGTTGTATACGCCGGACCTTGCCTCGTGCCTCGACGGCATCACGCGTGCGTCGGTCATGGAAATCGCACGGGACCAAGGCCTTCAGGTCGTCGAAAAACGCATTACCCGCGACGAAATGTACTGCGCCGACGAAGCCTTCTTCACGGGCACGGCAGCGGAGGTCACGCCCATTCGTGAACTCGACGATCGCGTGATCGGCAACGGCGAGCGCGGACCAATCACCGCGTCGCTGCAGGAAACGTTCTTCGCCGCGGTGGCCGGCAAGTCGGAGCGCTACGCGCACTGGCTCACGCACGTGGCCCGCTAAACTCGATTTTGCACGGGCCGGGCGCCGGCGCGCCGCTCCCGGCCTACCTACGACACCGGACCATCATGCCCCACTCTTCGTCATCAGAACGCCTTCCCGCCGACGCAATGCCCGTGCTGCGCGTCGTGCCCCAACCGTCGAGCGCCAATGTACACGGCGATGTGTTCGGCGGCTGGATCATGTCACACGTCGATATCGCCGGATCGATTCCCGCGAGCCGACGCGCGAACGGACGCGTCGTCACCATCGCCGTCAATTCGTTCACGTTCAGGCAGCCCGTTTTTATCGGCGACCTGCTGAGCTTCTACGCGAATATCGTCCGCGAGGGACGTACGTCGATCACCGTCAACGTGGAAGTGTTCGCGCAGCGCATGGGCATGGCCGCGGACCTCGTCAAGGTGACGGAGGCCACGCTGACCTTTGTCGCTACTGACTCGGCGCGAAAGCCACGCCCCTTGCCGCCCATTGAAGCGGTTTGACGCTGTTTGACGCCGTTTCCGCACCTTCTGCCACCCCGACCCTATGCGTGGCCTCGCCGAATCCCATCGGCTAACTGTAGAGGGGCCGCTCCTCACGAACCCCAGCTCGCCGACAACATTGAATTGTCACGCCCGACGCGTTTGGCATCGTGCCAACGTGACTGAAATCAAGGCAGCAGGTCACATCTAAAAACGACCAATCACCTGTGCCTTGCGCGGCGAACCGCCGACCGGGTGTCTCTTGACCCAGATCAAGAGCGACGCCCAGGGCGCCGCTAAAGTCACATTCACGACACTTGTTGCGCCGCACAATCATGGAGCATAAAACGCTCCGTCCGCCCGCGATTTCGTCGTGCCAGCAATTGCTGCTGTCACCGACACAAGTCGACCCGGCGCGGCTCATCCGTCATAGCTATCCCGCTGTCGTCAGTGCGTTCGGCCATGTCGCCGTGCGCACAGGGCAATCAAAAGGAATTCAGATGGACACTCGCTCCAGGTTGGCTGCCGCAGGCAATCACACACTGCCCGACAGATCCGCCGCCTCCGCTTCAGCCGCACCCTTCCGGGAACTGGATCACGCCAAAGAGGCGATGATCGCGCGATTGACGGCGGGCCTGTCGCCGGCCGCGTTGGGCGCGGCATTCTCCGACTGGCTTATCCATCTCGCGGCGGCACCCGGCAAGCAACTGGAACTCGCGTCGCTTTGGGTATTGAACACACGGCGTCTCGCCGACTATTGCGCCCATGTCTCTTCCGGCGCATACGCTCCCTTGCCGGCGGAGCCGTCGCCGAAAGACGATCGCTTTCGTGCCGACGTGTGGCAGACCGAACCGTACCGGCTGTGGCAACAGACATTCCTGCTCGCCGAGCAATGGTGGAATACCGCAACGCGCGAAGTCCCCGGTACCACGCGTCACCATGAAGACGTCGTGTCGTTCGTCGCGCGACAGTTGCTCGATATGCTGGCGCCTACCAACTTTCCGCTCACCAACCCGGAGGTATTCCAGCGCGCTATGTCGACAGCGGGCCTGAGCCTGGTTCAAGGTGCGGGCAACGCACTCGAAGACGCCACACGCCAGGCGAGCGGCATGCCGCCTGCCGGACTGGAGCAGTTCAAGGTGGGCGTCAATCTGGCCGTCACGCCGGGCAAGGTCGTGTTTCGCAATCACCTGATCGAACTGATTCAATACAGCCCCACGACTGACGAGGTGATCGCCGAGCCTGTGCTGATCGTCCCCGCCTGGATCATGAAGTACTACATCCTGGACCTGTCGCCGCAAAACTCGCTGATCCGTTATCTGGTCGGACAGGGACACACCGTATTCTGCATTTCGTGGCGCAACGTCGACGCCGACGACCGCGACCTCAGTCTCGAGGATTACCGGCAACTCGGTGTCATGGCCGCGCTCGACACCGTCTCGAAGATCGTCCCGGATCACAAGATCCACGCAACCGGCTATTGCCTCGGCGGCACGCTGCTGTCGATTGCTGCGGCAGCAATGGCCGGCTCGGGCGATCATCGGCTGGCATCGGTCACGCTGTTCGCGGCGCAAACGGATTTCACCGAGCCGGGCGAGTTGCAGCTCTTCATCGACGACAGCGAAGTCTATTTCCTCGAAAGCATGATGTGGTCGCAAGGCTATCTCGATGCCAGGCAAATGGCCGGTGCGTTCCAGCTCCTGCAATCGAACGACCTGATCTGGTCGCGCATCGTGCATGACTACCTGCTGGGCGAGCGCGCCCCGATGATCGATCTGATGGCCTGGAACGCGGACGCCACCCGCATGCCGTACCGGATGCACTCGGAATATCTGCGTCAACTTTTCCTCGACAACGACCTCGCCTCCGGCCGATATCAGGTCGACGCGCGCCCGATCTCGATTCGCAACATCCGGGCGCCGATGTTCGTGGTGGGCACCGAACGCGATCACATCGCGCCGTGGCGATCGGTCTACAAGATTCACGATCTTGCCGACACGGCAATCACCTTCGTGCTGACGAGCGGCGGTCATAACGCCGGGATTGTCAGCGAACCGGGCCACCCGCACCGGCAATTCAGAATCAAGGAGACCGCCGCCGACGATCTGCTCGTGAGCCCCGACGAATGGACGGCCGCCGCCGCCCAACAGGAAGGCTCGTGGTGGCCCGTCTGGTCCGACTGGCTCAAGGCCCGATCGAGTCCCGAGCGGGTCGCGCCGCCGGCCATCGGCACCGAGCCGGGCGCGCACGCGCTTGCGGATGCGCCAGGCACCTACGTTTTCCAGAACTGAGGGGGCACTCGTGAACGATCTTCAGTTGCATAACCGGACCTTCGACGAACTGGCGATTGGTGAATCCGCCTCGCTCGAGCGGACAGCGGGGCAGCTCGACATCGATCTGTTCGCCGCCGTGTCGGGCGACGTCAATCCCGCGCACACCGACGCGACCTTCGCGTCGAGCGACATGTTCGGCCATATCGTCGTGCACGGCATGTGGACCGGCGCGCTGATCTCCGCGCTGCTCGGCACCCGGCTGCCGGGCCCTGGCACCATCTATCTGGATCAGGACCTGCAGTTTCGCCATCCGGTCACGCCGGGCGACACGATCACCGCCACGGTGACGGTGAAGGAAAAGCGCCCCGACAAGCGGATCGTGCTGCTCGACACGCGCTGCACGAACCAGAAGGGCGACATTGTCCTGCTCGGCACGGCCACGGTGATTGCGCCGTCTGCCCCGATTGTCTGGCATCCCTCCCCGCAGCCTGAAGTGTCCGTGCGCCGGCACGACCGTTACGAGGCGTTCATTCGTGAAGCGCGCACCCATACCGCACTGCGCACGGCCGTCGTGCACCCGTGTTCACCGGACGTCATTCAGGCAGTCCTTGAGGCGCGTGACGCAGGCTTGCTCGATCCCCTACTCATCGGACCCGAAGCGAAGATCCGCGCCGCCGCCGAGGCCGCCAACGTGAGTCTCGACGGCATCACGATCGAAGCGGTCGCGCATAGTCACGCCGCCGCCGCGCGCGCCGTCGAGTTGGGCGCAGCCGGCAAGGTTGCCGCATTGATGAAAGGCAGCCTGCATACCGATGAACTGCTCTCCGCGGTCGTCGCCGCCGGATCGGGCCTGCGGACTGGCCGACGGATCAGCCATGTCTACGCCATGGACATCCCCGCTTACTCCAAGCCGCTGATCGTTACCGACGCGGCGGTCAATATCTCGCCGACCCTCGCGCAAAAGCGCGATATCTGTCAGAACGCGATCGACCTGCTGCATGTTCTGGGCGTCGAGCAGCCGCGGGTCGCCGTGCTCGCCGCGGTTGAAACCGTTAATCCGGCAATGCCGACCACGCTCGACGCGGCGGCGCTTACCGTGATGGCCGCACGCGGCCAGATAACCGGTGCGCTTGTCGACGGACCGCTCGCCTTTGACAACGCGATCAGCCTTGCCGCGGCGCAGACGAAAGGGGTTCACTCGCCGGTGGTCGGTCAGGCGGACATCCTGCTGGTTCCGGATCTCGAGGCGGGCAATATGCTGGCGAAGCAGCTAGTCTATTTCGCCGGAGCCGACGCCGCAGGGCTCATTGTCGGTGCGCGACTGCCGATCATCCTGACGAGCCGCGCCGATAGCCTGCGGGTGCGCCTCGCGTCGGTCGCGCTGGCGAGGCTCGTCGCCGAAAGCAGCCTTGGCGATCTGCTCGAATCATGAACGCCCCACTGCTCCTCACATTCAATCCTGGCTCTTCGACGGTCAAGATCGGGTTGTTCCGCGTGGTCGCCGGTGAAGCCGTGAGAATCGGCCAGGGCATGATCGACTTCCGGCACCAACCGTTGCAGTTGCATCTCGTGAACGACGGCAAGACGACGGACATCGCACTGCAATCCGCCGTCACCGACGATCTGCACGACGTGCTCGACGAAACGCTCGGCTGGTTCGCCACGCACTTTTCGCTCGACGATCTCGTTTCAGTCGGTCATCGTGTCGTGCATGGCGGCGATCGCTTCGCCGGTCCCGTCGCCATTACTGACGAAACGCTGGAGGCCATTACCGCGCTGGTCCCGCTTGCGCCGTTGCATCAGCCTCAGAGCGTCCGGTTGATCAAAGCGATTCGGCACCTGCGGCCTCATCTGCTGCAGGCCGCGTCGTTCGACACGGCATTTCATCGCACGCAGTCGGCTCTCGTCCAACGTTTCGCGATTCCACGCGGACTCTTCGACAAGGGCATCAAGCGCTACGGCTTTCACGGTCTGTCATATCAATTCATTCGCGGCCAGCTCGAACTTCAGTTCCCGCCACTCGCACGCGGCAAGGTCATCGCCGCGCACCTGGGCAGCGGCGCGAGCCTGTGCGCGTTCGAGGCCGGCGCAAGTCGCGATTCGAGCATGGGTTTCTCGACACTCGACGGCATTCCCATGGCGACGCGATGTGGTGCGCTCGACGCCGGCGTCGTGCTTCACCTGCTCGAACAGCAGGGTCTCAGCGTCAGCGAGGTCGAGCATATGCTGTATGAGCAGTCCGGCCTGCTCGGTGTTTCCGGCATCAGTGCGGACAGCCGCGAGCTGCAGGCAAGCCACCGCCCGGAAGCCCGCGAAGCGCTCGATCTGTTCGCTTTTCGTATTGCGGGCGAGGTCGCGCGGCTTGCCGCCACACTCGGCGGCCTGGAGAGTCTGGTCTTCACAGCCGGGATCGGCGAGCATCAACCCGAAGTGCGACTTGCCGTATGCGAGCGCCTCGCCTGGCTGGGCGTCGAACTCGATCGCGATGCGAACGACAGCAATGCGCGTGTGATCAGCAGCGCCCGCAGCCAGATCACGGTCCTCGTGCTGCCGACAGACGAAGAGCAGATCATCGCCAACGAGGCTATTGCGGTACTGCATCGCGAGGCAATGAAATCATGAATTCCATCATCGATCTTTCCGGCAAGCGGGGGCTGGTTGTCGGCATCGCGAACGAGCACAGCATCGCCGCGGGCTGTGCGAAGCTGTTTCGAGCAGCCGGTGCGGAACTGGCGGTCACTTATCTGAACGACAAGGCCGAACCGTTCGTCCGCCCGGTTGCCGAGGCGCTTCATTCAACTCTCGTGATGCCATGCGACGTACGCGTTGCGGGCCAGTTGGAAGCAGTTTTCGAACGGATCACGAAAGAGTGGGGACGGCTCGACTTCGTGCTCCATTCAATCGCCTTCGCCCCCGCCGACGACCTGCACGCGAGCCTCGTCGACTGTTCGGCCGAAGGTTTCGCACTCGCGATGGACGTGTCTTGCCATTCGTTTATCCGCATGACGAGACTTGCGCTCCCATTAATGCCCGATGGCGGCAGCCTGATGACCGTAAGCTTTTTAGGCGCCGAACGCGCGGTCGATCATTACAACGTGATGGGGCCCGTCAAGGCCGCGCTCGAATCGAGCGTGCGCTATCTTGCTGTCGAACTGGCGGAGCGTCGCGTCCACGTCCATGCCATTTCAGCCGGCGCGGTCAAAACGCGCGCCGCGTCCGGCATCGACCATTTCGACGCGTTGCTCGACGACGTCCGCACGCATACGCCCGCGCAGCATCTCGTCACGATCGACGAGATCGGCCGGATTGCAGCCGTGCTCGCGAGCGAGGCGGGCATGACGCTGACTGGATCCACTATTTACGCCGACGCGGGCTTTCATGTCACCGCGTGAGCCGATCGAGCCCGTAAACGGTGCTCATCCAGATCATGGGCCTCACACGGCTCTCACTACATACAAGCTTTCCAAAAGGAGCACGCGATGACAAGAACGGCACTGATTACCGGCGGAGTAAGTGGAATCGGCGCGGCAACCGCGCGACAGTTGAAGAGCGCCGGCTATTCGGTGATTGCCAACTACTTCGGAAACGATGCCGAAGCCGATGCGTTTTATAAGGAAACGGGCATTCCCGTGTTCGGCTGGAACGTGGCCGACTTTGATGACACTCAGCAAGCGATTGCCAAGGTCGTCGCGCAATCGGGGCCGATCGACGTGCTCGTGAACAATGCCGGCATCACCCGTGACAGCACGCTGCACAAAATGACGCTGGAGCAATGGCGCAGTGTGATCGACGTGGATCTGGGCGGCTGTTTCAATACATGCCGGGCCGTCATAGAAAGCATGCGTGAGCGCCGCTTTGGGCGAATCGTGAATATCAGTTCGGTCAATGCGCTTTCCGGGCAATTCGGCCAGACGAACTATGCCGCCGCCAAAGCAGGGCTTATCGGTTTCACCAAGTCGCTCGCGCTCGAAGGCGCATCCCGCGGCATTACCGCTAACGTGATTGCCCCAGGCTATACCGATACGGGTATGGTGCATGGTGTGCCGGATGACATTCTCAAAGCGATTGTCAGCGGCGTGCCCGCGGGACGACTGGCAACGCCGGATGAAATCGCGCGCGGCGTCCTCTTCCTTGTTGCCGATGACGCTGCGTTCATCAACGGCGCCACGCTGTCGATCAACGGTGGCAAATATATGGCGTGAGAGTTGCGATGCTGTCGCATTGGCAGGACAACTGCCGCTGCGGGCGCATCGCCGGATCTCCTTCTCCGCGATGCGCCCGCTTCGTTGCAAACGGTATGGCTATCCGATCGTCAATTCGTCGTTGACCGCGTGCACGCCGGGTGCCGCCCACGCCGCTCCGCGCGCGATCGATCGCTCCGCATAGGAGCCGACCTTTCCGGTCAGCGTGACCGTGCCGTCACTCACGCTAACGCCGATGCGATTCGCTTCGCGCTCGACATGCCGAACGAGCGCTTTGCGGATACTGTCAGCAATATCGTCACCCGCCGGATTCTCGTGCACAGCGATGAGATTCGAAACCCCCGTCACACCGCGCATAGGGTTGATCATGCGCGTGGCGAGATGACGCTGATAGGCCCGCTCGAGCTTGCCTCGCAATGTTACCCATCCATTGTCGACCTGAACCTGCACGTGGACATCCGATACGCCCACGGTCCACTTCAGGATCGACCGGACAGCGTTCGCAATGTCCTCGTCCGTTCTTTCATCTCCGTGCGGCAGGCGAATATCCATTCTGACCGTCACCGCTTTCACGCCCGCCACGCGTTTTGCCGCCTTCTCGGCGGCCAGCTTTTCCGCATAGCTCGTGGGATGGCCGGACAGCGTGACAACCCGGTCTTTCACCTCGACGTCGATGTCAGCCAGCGACACCGCAGGATCCCACGCCAACTCGTCTGCAACTTCTGCCTCCAACTGCTTGTCCGTTTTCATTGCGCTCTCCTGTCAGTTCCATGTGCTCATCTGCCACTTGCAATTCATGATGCCGCTCGCAATAGTTCGTTTCCATGGTTCGTCGCCTTCAAAGGGTGGGATAGCAGGCTCCTCACGCCACGTTTGAATGGACATACGGCCCGCGTCCTGGAGATCCAGCCGCGCGCATTACCATGACACTTCTCTAGCGCCGTTGAGCATGCCGGTAGCGGGCATGCATGGCGCGAAACCCCAACGTCAACGCAAGCGCTGCACCTACCGCCATCAGCGACAAAAGGGATACGTAGCCGATCAACTGCGTGAATTCGTCGGTACGATCCTGCCCGATCGATGTGATGTACGCGCGCGTGTTATCTGTTGCGTCGGCCGATGTCGTTCGATACAGGAAGAAAGATCGGCAGATATCGTCGTCCGGCTGCCTTGCCGGCAACAGTGAACCGGCCGCAACGCTGCGCACCCCGGCACACTCGGGCGCCGCCATGCCGGCCATGACCGCCGTGTCCAGCGGATGGTCATAGACGGAACCCGTCCACGTTACGGCGACCGCGAGCAGTGCGCTCAAGGCGACGAACTGAAACGACCGGATCCACCGTCGATGCCGGGTGCGTTCAGGTTCAAGCGCGTAGTTCATCGGACCCTCCGGCGCTTCGTCGCGAAGCGCTACTCAACTTAGGGTAGCTTTCGAAGCCGCTGCTCCAGTTGAGGTACATCAATCCGTGACTAGAGCGCGTCGGCGTCCGGATGAGCGTTCTGCGGCCTATCGTTGAATCAACGAGCCGCAGTGAGCACCTATGCACACTTGAACCCGTTTTTTTGCGAGCGCATCATGTCACTTCAGAACACCAGCCGCCCACAATGGCTCACTTTCGACTGCTACGGTACATTGATTCAATGGGATAAAGGCCTGCGGGCCGCCGTCGGCGAAATGCTCCGGCGCAAGCACGGCAGCCACGTCGACCCGGCAAGACTAACGGGGCGTTCATTGCTGCCCGACTACACGCGGGACGCAACGCTCGCGACACTCGATCAGGTGCCGACACTGTTCACTACACCCGGTTGGTAAATTTCAGGGGCAACGATCATGGCGCATACACTCTTATCCACCGGCTCCACGGCGGCGTCACGCAACGTGCGACTCGATGCAGACGCAGTGATGCAGGCCCGTATCGAACTGGCCGCCTGTTTTCAGCTCGCCGCGCGGCATGGCCTGGAGGAAGGGATTTGCAATCACTTCTCGGCCATTGTGCCAGGCCACGATGATCTGTTTTTCGTGAATCCGTATGGCTACGCGTTCGCCGAAATCACCGCGTCGCGACTTCTGGTTTGCGATTTCGACGGACATGTTGTCGACGGTGAGGGCAAGCCTGAAGCGACTGCGTTCTATATTCATGCGCGGGTACACCGGTTGATGCCACGCGTGAAGGCTGCGTTTCACACGCATATGCCGAATGCCACTGCGCTGTGTCTGCTGGAGGGTCCGCCGCTGCTATGGCTTGGGCAAACGGCTTTGAAGTTTTACGGCCGCACGGCCGTCGATGAGCAGTACAACGGCCTGGCACTGGACGACTCGGAAGGCGACCGGATCGCCGCCGCGATGGGCGAGGCCGACATCCTGTTCCTCAAGAATCACGGTGTGATGGTGGCGGGGGCGAGCATCGCGGAAGCATGGGACGACCTGTACTACCTGGAGCGCGCCGCAGAGGTGCAGCTCAAAGCGATGGGCTCCAATCAGGCACTCAAGCCCGTGCCGCATGATGTCGCGCAGCGCGCTTACGAGCAAATGCGTCTTGGCGATAAAGAAAGCGCTTGCGCGCATCTCGACAGCGGTATGCGGGAACTACGCAGGTACGGAATTGCGTTCGACAAGTAAGTCCTGCTCCACGAAACAGCAGCAGGTTGATCCGCCGCTCCGCAGTAGAATAAATGTCTCTCGTGCGCGTCGAATACAGAGCGCTATGAAAACCCGTACACGGTTCGCCACGGCGATACTGGCTGTGGCCGTCGTCATCGCGTTGCTCGTCGTCCCACTGCCTCGGCAGGTTGGGTTCGACACGCATATCGTGACGGTTGCGTCGATTCAGCGCCCTCCCAACGTCGTGTTCGACTTCGTCACGACCCCGGCTCACTGGCCGGACTGGCATCCGTCATCGCTCGCGGTCAGCGGCTCGGCCGACCATTCGCTCAATCCGGGCGAGCAGGTGACGGAGGACTTCCGTGTAGCGGGCAGGCGCGGCCGCGTCGTATGGACAGTCATTGCGCGGGAGCCTCCGGGCAAGTGGACGATAGAAGGGAAGATCGACGGCAGACCGGCAGGCACTGTCACCTATTCGCTGACATCGAGCGGAAGCGGAACCCGCTTCCAACGTGAATTCACGTATCGCGCGCCTACGTTGTGGTTCGCGATTCTTAACTGGCTCGTGCTGCGCGCGCGGATTCAACTGGAATCCGACACGGCGGTTTCGCAGCTAAAGCGCCTTCTGGAAGCAGCGCAGCATTAGCCGACTCGCTCGGCTGGTGTGGCGACTTGCGGTTTCGCGGCCGGCGGCGATCGGCGGATACGCTAGGCAAGCAGTGTTTTAACCAGCGCGTTTGTCGAGGGCGCGTCGAACTTCTTCAACAGCTTCCCCCGAAAGACCTCCACGGTGCGAGGACTGATTCCCAACGCGATTCCGATCTCCTTCGCGGTCTGGTTCTGGATCAGCAGTGCCGCCACATCGCGCTCGCGCCTGGTCATTGAATTCTTGGCGTCCGCAATCAGCTTGTTGGCGGAACTTGCACCGCCCGACAGGCTCGTTGCGACACCCATCTCCGAGAAGAACCACAGCGCCTCGCGATACGGGTCGTCCCGGTGTTCACTGACACCCGTCACGTTGACCCAGAAAAGTTCGCCGTCGGCACGCTGCATGGCGCGCGGTTCCGCGATGCGGCCGAACTTCTTCAGCGCCGGAATCACGCGTGCCCCGAACCGTTCGAACGCCACCTGATTGGGGTAAAGCATTCGGACTGACTGCCCTATCAGGGTCTCGCTCGTGGCGCGAAACATGTCCATGAACTGCAGGTTGCAAGCGAATATCACACGCTGACGCGTGACCATCAGCGCGACCGGTACGTGCCTGAAAACCTGTTCAAAGTCGATCGGACCAGACGCGGGCGCGGCAGCCGGCATGCCTTTCATACGACCTCCTCACAGTAAGGGTGACTCCGTACGTAACCGATACGTATTGTTGTACGTATCTTGCACTCCTAGACTTCTACGTGCAATGACAATTAACCCGTTGAATTGGAGGAAAAAATGGACGACTACAAAAATCGCTCGTACGGAGCGGTCGAGATTGGTATGAAGGGTAAGGTCGGGATCGTCGTGGTGGACTATCAACTGGCTTTTACCGAGTCGAAATACCCGCTTGGCGGCGCGCCACTCGTCATGCGCGGACTGGAAAATACGGCGCGTCTTCTGAAGGTGGCTCGCGCGCACGACGTGCCCATTGCGACATGTTTCACCGCTTACAAGACCGAGCGTGATATGCCGCACTGGAAAATCGCCGCTGTCCGCGATCAATTCAGGCTTGACCATCCGAGTTCCGAACTGGACCCGCGCATCTACGATAAGGAATACGACGTAGTGGTTTGCAAGTTCGGACCGTCGATTTTCTTCCAGACGCCGGTGGTGCCGTACTTCATCAGGGAAGGCGTTGAGACAGTCATCATCACTGGCTGCAATACGAGCGGGTGCATTCGCGCATCCACGATCGACAGCTTCCAATGGGGCTTCCGCACCATCGTTCCGGAAGACTGTGTGGGCGATATCGAAGAGGGCCCGCACCGCGACAATCTGCGCGACGTCGGTCGACGATATGCGGACGTGTCGAGCGCCGACGAAGTGATTGCGTATATCAAACAGTCGACGAGATAACGCACGGCAAACAATGGCCGGTATCGGCTTGTGCAAGGACGGCACGCTTATCCGAGGCGTCCGTCCGTCAGCACACCGGACTGGCGAACTACTCGACTCAGCGCGTTCAACTCGACGGTCGCCTCTGCGGACCTGAAAGAACCCGTACGTCCCGCTCCGCTCCTTATCCGCATAGTGTCCAGCTCGGATGGTCGGCGCGCGCTCAATTTCCCATGGAGTTTCCCATGATTCACGCACGCACTCTCGACGGCACTCTCGTACCGGATGAAGTCGAGCACAGCATGAGAAGAATTGCCGTCGCGAGTGTCATTGGCACGACCGTCGAATGGTACGACCTGTTCGTCTTCGCGACTGCTTCGGCCCTCGTGTTCAACAAGGTGTTTTTCCCGAGTTTTGTGCCGTTGATCGGCACCTTGCTTGCGTTCGGCACGTTTGCCTCGGCGTATCTGGCGCGTATTGTCGGCGCGGCGCTGTTTGGCCATTTCGGCGACCGGTTGGGACGCAAGTCGATGCTGCTCGTGTCACTGGTGATCATGGGCATGGCCACGTTTTGCATCGGGCTCCTGCCCTCCTACGCGTCGATCGGCATCTGGGCGCCGCTTCTGCTGCTCACGCTGCGCATCGTGCAAGGCCTCGCGCTCGGCGGCGAATGGGGCGGCGCAGTGTTGATGGCAGTCGAACATGCGCCCGCAAACAAGCGCGGGCTTTACGGTTCGTGGGTACAAATCGGCGTGCCGGCAGGTACGTTGATCGCCAACCTCGTGTTTCTGCTGAGCAGTTCACTGCTGCCCAACGCCGCGCTGCTTGAATGGGGATGGCGTCTCCCTTTTCTCGTCAGCGTATTGCTGGTCGCCGTCGGCCTTTACGTTCGCTTGAACACGTCGGAAACGCCGTCGTTTCGTAAGATCAGAGACACTGACGCCCAGCTCAAGGTGCCGTTGGCCGAGTTGCTGGGCAAACACTGGAAACAGGTGCTGCTGGGTGGCATCGCGACCATGTCGACCGGCACGTCGTTCAACCTGATCGTTGCGTTTGGACTGACCTATGGTACGCAGACACTTGGCTTTTCACGCAATGCGATGCTATCCATTGCGCTCATCGCCTGCGCGCTTTGCATTGTGCTGTTGCCCGCGTTTGGACGGCTTTCCGATGTGATTGGGCGCAAGCCTGTGATCGTCGGTGGAATCGTCGCCGAGGCATTGCTCGCATTCCCGCTCTTCTGGCTGCTCGACACGCGCGAGTTTTCCTTCGCGTTGCTCGGATATCTGCTAATGATGACCGCTTTCGCGGCCAACTATGGGCCGATCGCCACGTTTCTCGCGGAACTGTTCGGCGCTCAGATCCGGTATTCCGGCCTGTCAGTCAGCTACATGCTGTCCGGACTGTTGGGCAGCGCCGCGACGCCGATCGTCACGACAGCACTGCTGTCGGCAACCGGAAAAGGTTCGTCGGTTGCCTGGTTCATGGTCGGGTCGGGGGTCATTTCGGTTGCCGCGCTGCTGCTGATTGCGGAAACGCGGAGGAGGGATGCGCGTACGGCCACCTCGCTCAGCTTCTGATCCACCACGTCGGCGCGTTTCTCACAGCCAACGCGCCCTACATGCCCCAACGCAACGACGGTGTATGCACCGGGCTATCCCAGTGGCGCGTCATTTCGTCGTCCAGCACACATAATGTGATCGACGCGCCCGCCATCTCCAGCGAAGTCGTCAGTGCGCCCACCTGGGCCCGGCCGATCTTCAGGTCGCGTTGCTGGAGCCATGCTCGCGTCGAATTGAATAGCAGGTAAAGTTCGCCAAGCGGTGTTCCACCCAGGCCGTTGACGAGTACCAGCAATTCAGCTCCGGCCTGGGGCTTGAGGTCATCGACGATCGCCTTGAGCAGCTCTCCCGCGATCGCATCGGCCCCCGCGAACCGCGCCCGGCGCCGGCCCGGCTCGCCATGAATGCCGACGCCGACTTCGATCTCGTCGTCGCCGATCTTGAACGTCAGGGTGCCGGCCGCCGGCACGGTGCAACTGGTGAAAGCGACGCCCATGGACGCCGTGCGCTTGTTGATCCGGTCGCCAAATGCCTTGCACTGTTCAAGGTCTGCGCCGCTTTCCGCCATACTGCCAACCAGCTTCTCCACTATCACCGCACCCGCGACCCCGCGCCGCCCGGTGGTATAACTGGAGTTCTCTACGGCCACATCGTCGTTGATCAGCACCATCGCGTTCGGAACCTCCGTCATCTCGGACGCCATTTCGAAATTCATCAGATCACCAGAATAATTTTTCACGATGAACAGTACGCCGGCCCCGGTATCGACGGCGGCGGCAGCAGCCATCATCTGGTCCGGTGTGGGTGACGTGAAGATCTGGCCCGGACAGGCGGCGTCGAGCATCCCGTAGCCGACAAAGCCTGAATGCAGTGGTTCATGTCCCGAGCCGCCTCCCGATATCAGGCCCACTTTGCCAGGCTTCAGTGTCTTGCGCCTCACGAACACAGGTTCGTTGTTGAGCACGACCAGGTCGCTATGCGCGGCGGCAAATCCCGCCAGGCTTTCGGCAAGGAAATCGTCCACGTGGTTGATGAATTTTTTCATGGTCTGGCCTCCATTCACGGTTGGTTTCGCGCGAGGTGCGCGCACACCGCCGCAATCATGATCTGACTGGAACGCGCGCCGGGATCGATATGACCACGCGAGCGTTCGCCCAGAAACGATGCGCGCCCTTTGGTCGCGAGCATGTCGCGGGTGGCAAGCATGTTCTCTTCAGCCACCCGTGGCAACGTATCGAGCACCGTCTGCCGCATAGTGGGCGCCCCGGTTGCGGCCAGTTCGCTAAAACGCGCGGCGACCGGAATCAGCACGTCCATCATCGTCTTACTGCCGACGCCCGTCTTGCCCCGCTGCCCGACCGCCTCGACGCCGGCCGAATAGATACGCGCAAAACCCGCAACGTCCAGGGGATTGTTCGCGGCGGCTTTAGACATCCCGCTCAGCAAGGAAAAGAACAGCGGCCCGGATGATCCGCCGACCGTCGACAGCACCTTGCTCGCCGCCCGTTCCAGCGCGACCCCGAAGGTTTCCGCTTCGATGTCCGCGCGCATTGCAAGCAATGCCTCCATGCCGCGCAGCAGGTTGAAGATGTGATCGCCATCGCCGATCTGCTGGTCGAGTAAGGCTATTTCGTCCGAGTGTTCTTTCAGCGCTGCGTATGCGGCGTCGATACACTCCATGACCGTTTTGCCGTTCATGTCGGGATCCTCCTGCCGTCTGCACGGAAATATAAGAGGCTGCGAGCGGGCAACGACACCCGCACCGACTGCCCGGGGCTGAAGTTGCGTTCGGCCATTGTGGTCGCCACTACCGAGGTTCCAGCGCGATCCAGAATCAGCAGATGACGCAACGGTGAGTATTCGAGCACCTTCAGGTCCAATGCGCCGCGTGCCTGATTTGTGCCGGGTGCATCACGTGCGTCGCCATCGTGCAGCACCACGTCTTCAGGACGAATCGCCACGGTCGCGGTGCCGGCCGGCACCGCTGCTGAATCGAACAGCGTGGGCGGCAGTAGATTGATCGGCGGCGAGCCGAGCCGTTGCGCCGCGCTCAATGAGGCCGGATTACCGTAGACGTCGCGCGGCGTGCCGAGTTGTACCAGTCGGCCGTGTTCAAGAATGCCGATGCGGTCGGCTAGTGTGGTGGCTTCCACCTGGTCATGCGTGACGTAGAGAATGGTCGCGCCAATCGTACGATGGAGCCGCTTCAGCTCGATGCGCAATTCCTCGCGCAGTTTTGCATCGAGCGATGACAGCGGTTCGTCCATCAGAAACACTTTCGGCTCGCGCACGAGCGCACGCCCGATCGCAACGCGCTGCATCTCGCCGCCCGACAAATGCGTCGCCATGTTGTCGAGCTTCGCTTCCATATGCAGCATCTTCGCAACCGCTTGCACGCGCGCGCGGACCTGTTCCTCGCTGCTGCGACGACGTGGCGAACGCAGTGGAAACGCCAGATTGCCGAACACGGTCAGATGCGGATACAACGAGTATTGCTGAAAGATAAACGCAACATCGCGATCGGATGGATGTACACCGGTGGCGACCGCGCCGTCGATCAGCACGTCGCCGGCATCGGGACGTTCCAGTCCCGCGATCAGGCGCAGCGTTGTGGTTTTGCCCGCGCCGCTCGGCCCGAGCAGCACGACGAATTCGCCGTCTTTCACGTCGATCGACAGGTCGTCCACCGCTACGATGTTGCCGAAGCGCTTCGATACATTGCGTAGCCGGATTTCAGCCATGACCCTCTCCGCTGACAGAAAGCGTGGCAGCAGCGCCCGGCAGCAGGCGCTCAGTAGCGGCGTCATACAGCAGCGCGCGTTCTTTCCGAAATGACAGACCGATGGTCGTGCCCGCGGCAACACCATCGTCTTTTCTTGCCCGCACACGCACGACACCCAACGCAGTTTCAACCACCAATATCTGGTGCGAACCGAGATACTCGTCGGCGATCACCTGACCGCGCAGCGGACCGCGCTCGTCAATCATGATGTGCTCCGGTCTGATTCCCAGCAACACGCGCGCGGCCGCCGCATCGCAACGTGGTACGGAGACCGCGGCGCCATGCAGACTCACCTGCTCCTGGCCCGCGATAACCGCTCCGTCGACCGGCAAGAAATTCATGGGTGGACTGCCGATGAAGTTGCCGACGAACACAGTGGCGGGAAAATGATAGATCTCGTGAGGCGAGCCCGCCTGCAACACCTCGCCCTGATTCATCACCACAATATCGTCCGCCATGGCCATCGCCTCACTCTGATCATGTGTGACGTACACCGTGGTGGCGGTGAGCGCGTTGTGCAGTTTGCGCAACTCCAGGCACATCAGTTCACGAAAGTCCGCATCGAGCGTGCCGAGCGGTTCGTCCATCAGGAATGCTTTCGGTTGCCGCACGATCGCGCGGCCGAGCGCCACGCGTTGCCGGTCGCCACCGGACAGGCCGCCCGTCTTGCGATCGAGAATGCTCTCGATGCGCAGCATATGCGCCGCTGCATCGACGCGGGCAGCAATCTCGCTGCGCGACACGTGTTCGTTCTTTAGCGGAAACGCAATGTTATTGCGCACTGTCATATGCGGATACAACGCGAACATCTGGAACACGAAGGCGATATCGCGTTGACGCGCGCGCAACGCAGTCACGTCCTCACCATCGATCAGTATCTGCCCGGAAGTCGGCAGCTCGAGACCCGCTATCATCCGCAGGGTTGTGGTTTTTCCGCAGCCTGATGGTCCGAGCAGCACGACGAAGCGTCCCGCGCCGATGATCAGACTGGTGTCGCGCACCGCGACAAAATCGTCGAAGCGCTTGTGGAGATGAGCGAGAACGATCGTGGACATGATTCAGTCAGGGAAATGGCTGGTAACGACGAACGCAAGCGCACCCACCAGGATGACCGGAAACGACCAGGTGAAAAGAGCCAACGAAAACGGCTGCACGAGCATTGCGATACCTAAGCCAATCAGTACTGTCGACGCACCCTCGCTGTACCTGCGACGTAACAGCCAACAGTGCGGTGGAATGAATTCGCGTTTCATTTGCGCACGGCTCCGAAGGTGATGCCCCGCAACAGATGCTTGCGCAGCAGAACGGTGAAGAAGAGAATCGGCAGCACGAACAAAGTGGTTGCAGCGGCAACAGCCGGCCAGTCCTGACCGCCTTCTCCGATAATGAATGGAATGAACGGCGGCATGGTCTGCGCATCGCCGCTTGTCAGCAGCGAAGCAAATGCGTATTCGTTCCATGCAAAGATCAGGCAGAAGATCGCCGTGGCGGCAATGCCCGTCATCGCTTGCGGTAGCACCACCTTCACGAAGGCCTGCAAACGTGTGTAGCCGTCCACCAGCGCGGCCTCCTCATACTCGCGCGGAATCTCATCCATGAAACCTTTGAGCAGCCATACCGCGAGCGAGACATTCACCGCCGTGTACAGCACGATCATGCCGACATAGCTGTCGCTCAAGCCCAGCGCGCGATACATCAGGTAGATCGGAATGGCGACTGCAATGGGCGGCATCATGCGTGTAGAGAGAATGAAGAACAGCAAATCGTCGGAAAGCGGCACCTTGAAGCGCGAAAACGCGTATGCCGCCAGCGTGCCGAGAAATACCGCAAGAAACGTCGAGCCGAATCCAATCACAAGCGAATTCACGAAGCGCGGCAAAACCTTTGAAGGTCCGGCGATCACCATGTTGCGCTTGCGCACCTCACGCTCATACCAGGTCTGCGCAGGCGGCAGGCTTGCAATGAACTCCGGCGTCTGCCGCGAGCGGATCGTGAACAGGTTCACATAGCCTTCCATGGAAGGCTGAAACAGCACGACGGGCGGATACGCTATCGCATCTTCCTGCGTCTTGAAGCTCGTCAGGAAAATCCAGACCATCGGCAACGAAGCCGCCAGCGCGTACGTGATAACGACCGCCGCCGCGAAGCGCTTGGCTCGCGGAGATGACGCCACCACGGAATGTTGTGTCGCAGTCGGTCTCATCGCTGTTTGATCCGGTTAAGTGCCTTCACGTAGATATTCGCCGCACCGAATACCGTCACGAACAGGATGATTGCGAGCGCCGACGAATAACCCGTCTGCCACTTTTCAAACGCGGCACGCTTGAGCGTGATCGATACCGTTTCAGTCACCGAACCTGGACCGCCGGATGTCAGCAGGTTCACCATATCGAACATCTTGAAGTTTTCAATGCCGCGAAACAGCACCGCCAGCATCAGGAACGGCATGGTCATGGGCAACGTGATCGACCAGAACTGTCGCCACGGCGTTGCGCGATCCACTTCCGCCGCTTCGTAGATATAGTCGGGAATTGAGCGCAGGCCCGCCAGGCAGATGAGCATGACGTAAGGTGTCCACATCCATGTATCGACCATTACAATGGTCCACGGTGCGAGCGATACGTCACCGATCATCTGGAACGATCCCGGCGCGATGCCGGTGAAGAAGCTGACGATATCGTTGAAAAGCCCTGTCTGCGGTTGCAGCAGGAACGTCCAGAAGTTGCCCACAACTGCGGGCGATAGCATCATCGGCAGCAGGATTAGCGTGGTCCAGAAGCTATGTCCGCGGAACTGCCGGTTGATCAGCAGGGCAAGACCGAAACCCAGCAATACCTCCAGCCCGACCGACCAGAAAACGAAACGCGCGGTCACCTGCATGGCGTACCAGATATCTTCGTCGTTCAGAATGTCGATGTAATTTCCGATACCGACAAAACGCGCCGGTACGCTCGGCATGTTCGACTTGAAGTTGGTGAACGACAGTCGAAGCGCCCAGAGCAAAGGGAAGATATTGATCGCGAGCAGCAGCAGAACGGTCGGAAGAATGAAGATCCACGCGATCGCCCGATCCGACAGCCCGCTTAGCCGTTTCGAAATGCGCATTGGCGCACCCGCTTCGAGACGCGTGGAAGAAAAAGGCTTGTCTGCGAACATGCCTGACTCCTTTAAGCGGACCGGAGACAGGCTGCTCAGCCCTCACCGGTCCAGTCAAGTCCAGCTAAACGCTATTACTTTCCCTCTTCCTTAAAGACCTTGTTCCAGTCTTTCACCAGCAGATCCAACGCCTCTTTAGCTGTGCCCTTGTCGGCTACGACGTAGTCGTGCACGCGTTTTTGCATGTCGAGCAACAGTTCGGCATAAGCGGGCTCCGCCCAGAAGTCTTTGACGATCGCCATTGATTTCAGGAACGCGGGTGCGAACGGCGCGCTCTTCGGAAAGTCCGGCGCATCGACCACTGATTTAGCCGCCGAATAGCCGCCGAGTTGCCACCATTTCTTCTGTACGTCCGGTTGCGCAAACCACTTGATGTATTCGAGCGCGTCTTCCTTATGGTCCGAGTACGAGACCACTGAGATGCCCTGCCCGCCCAGTTGCGTGTATTGCTTCACCTCACGCGGATTCACGAAGAAGCCGATCTTGTCGCCGCCGACGTTCGGGTCTTTGTAAAGCCCTGGAAAGAACGCGAACCAGTTCATCTGCATCGCCACCTGGCCTGATTTGAACGCGTCGAGTCCTTCCTGCATGTAGGCGTTGGTCATGCCCGGAGCCGTGCAACACTTATAGAGCGCCTTGTAGTATTCGAGCCCTTTCACCGCGCCTGGCGAGTTCACGAAACCGTCGAGGTGATAGGGCTTCTTCGGATCCTGATACTCAAAGCCGAAGTTGTACAAGGCGTTGGTCACGCCCATCGTGATCCCCTCGGATCCACGCTCGGTGAAGATATACACGCCGTAGACCGTCTTGCCGTCGATCTTGCGCCCCTGAAAGAACTCCGCGGTCTGCTTGAGTTCATCAAGCGTCGTGGGCGGCGCGAGTTCACGGTTGTATTTCTGCTTGAATTCCGCGCGCAGCTCCGGGCGCGCGAACCAGTCTTTACGGTAGGTCCATCCGACCGCGTCAGCCATCGCAGGCAAGGCCCAGTAGTTCGGCGTATTCTTTGGCCACTCGGAATATCCCACCACCGTGGCCGGCACGAAGTCGTCCATCGAAATCTTGTTCTTGGTGAAGAAGTCGTTGAGCTTCACGTAATGCCCATTGACCGCCGCGCCGCCAATCCACTGACTGTCCCCAATGATCAGATCGCACAGCTTGCCGTGCGAATTGAGTTCATTGATGAAGCGGTCGGCATAGCTGGTCCACGGCACGAACTCGAACTTCATCTTGATGCCGGTCTTGGCCGTGAAATCTTTCGACAGTTCGACCAGTGCATTGGCGGGATCCCAGGCCGCCCAGCAGAGTGTCAATTGCTTGCCCTGTGCGTGCGCGCCCGTTGCAATGCCGAGCCCCAGCGATATGAGGGTTGCCGCCACTACCCTCGCTGACGTTAGACGTAACATGTCTCTTCTCCTTGTCTTTCTCGGGTCTCCAACCTGATGACATTCAGCGCCCATGCGCCGGGCGCCGTATTTCGGCTCTGGCGGATCAGAAGTCGGTCCGCGTGTCGCGAGCGTCAGGCATGCGCATTCTCACGAAGATAAATCCGGGTTTCCGGCGTGGGGATGGCAAGCGCTCCCCGAACGTCGTTTAGAAAGTTGATGGCGGCGAGCCCCGCCCAATGAACGATGCCGCGGACGTCCTGATCCAGGATCACGTCGATCGCGCGTTCGGATAGTTGAGTGCGAGTTTCCGCGGTGCATTCGTGGCCGATCAGGACCAGGCGGGCCTTGTCGCCGGACTCCTGCAATGCCGCTGCGATGCCGGAGATGCCGCCGCCGGTCACGTAGACGCCGACGAGATCAGCATGGCGCGCGCGCAAACCCTGCACGGCAAGACCGGCACCGTCGTCGTCTTCCGCGAAATCCGGCTCGGCAACCCAGCGCAGGTTGCGGAAATCCTCTTCCAGCACCTGCGAGAATCCGGTGCGCCGCTCCACCTGATCATGCAGGCGGGACGATCCCGACAGCACGGCGACCGTGCCGAGCCGCGTGCCCAGAAAGCGGCCCATCAGCAGTCCTGCGGTGCGACCGGCAATCCGGTTGTCGACACCGACATACGCGGCGCGGCGGCTTGCAGGTAAATCGGAGAACACCGTGACGACCGGCACGTCGGCCTCGCTCATCTCTTCAATGAAACGCTCCACCCACGGATAGTCGAGCGGTGCGAGAACCAGTGCGTCGTAGTCGACCACCTGGGCGGCGAATGCAGCGGTGTCGCGCTGGGTGGAGAAGTCACAGCGATAGAACGAAGGGGTGATTCGATGTTCGCGAAAGAAACTGGCGGACAGCGCAATGTTGCGTTCGACGTGATCCAGAAAGCGCGAGTTGACTTGTGGCAGTGCGAACGCAACGCGGAATGAACCGACTTTTGCTGGACGGCCGCGGCTTGCCCGCTCGTCGCGTAGATTGGCGAGCGCCAGATGGACACGCTCGGCGGTTTCCGGTCGCACGGCATGATCGTCGCGTAAGACGCGATCGACCGTGGCGACGCTTACGCCGGCACGACGCGCAATCATCGTACGAGTAGCCGGCATGGGTCTCCTCCGGTGCCGAGCGTAGAACGGTTTTGTTTACCGAAGGTAGTTTTTCCTCGAAAAAATGCAAGCTTTTTCTCCAAGAAAAAAGCGTCATTGTTTTGCTGTGCGTAGTTGTGCATCGCATTGGGGGTTCCCAATGCGCAGCGGCAAGGGCGGCGATCCCGAGGATAAAATCCGGTAGCGGACGCCTGCCCGCCTATGTGACGGTTGAACGGTGGTGTGAAAGAGAGGTTTGAAGTCATCGCTTACTGCGTCGCAAGCGGTGACTACGAGGAAATTGAGGGGGAAGTTGGGGTGCACAAATTTCACATCATATTAAAGTTAGGACGACATCCGAACATGCGAGAGGAGAATCATGAGTAAAGTATTCGTCAACATTGGACTCAGCCTAGACGGCTACATGGCACCGGAAGGAATGACCATGGAGAATTGGGACAATCCTGAGTACAGGAACTGGGGTGCCAAGTGGGGCGCGCTGATGGCCTGGATCTTCAATCAACAGTACTTCCGCGAGAACCTCAAGCTTGGACCGGGGGGAGAGACCGGCCCGGTCAATGACCTGCTTCGCAGCACTACGGAGCGCATTGGCGCCAACATTATGGGCAAGCGAATGTTCGACCAGGGCGAGCGCGCCTGGCCGGAAGAAGCTCCGTTTCACACACCGGTTTACGTCCTGACCCATGAAAAACGCGAAGCCTGGGTGCGCCCGGGTGGGACGACCTTCTACTTCATCAATGACGGGCCGGAGCGTGCCCTTGAGCTCGCTCGGGAATCCGCAGGCAGTCGGGATATTCGTATTGCGGGCGGAGCCGATGTGATCCAGCAGTACCTGACCATGGGCGTCATTGAAGAGCTCGAAATCGCTTTGTCGCCCGTGTTGCTCGGCGGTGGGCGGCGTCTCTTCGAGAACCTGCGCGAGCCCGGGCCGCGGTTTCGCATTGACAAGGTTCTTGATGGTCCTGCTGCCACACACTTGCGCTATGTGCGTCTGTGAGGACGGGCTGATACCCGGTGCAGCGGACGGCGCGCTGCTGCAATGTTTCAGGATATAACGCAGCGATGCGCTGGGTCGAGCCTTCGCATTAGCCCTGGTCGCCGCCACCGACAGGCAGTACCGTACCCGTGATATACGACGCTTCATCTGAAGCCAGGAACAGAATCGCACTCACCTGCTCGTCGATTGTTCCGTAGCGATGCATCAGGCTGGACGCTATCGTCTGGTCGACGATACCTTGATACCACCCGGCCTCCCGGTCGCTTTGCCTTTCGGCATTGCGTGGTACTTTGCGCGGAGGCGCTTCAGTGCCACCGGTAGCGACAGCGTTCACGCGAATACGATCCTGCGCATGCTCGAATGCGAGACTCGCGGTCAATGCATTGACACCCCCCTTGGATGCTGCATATGGCACACGATAAATGCTGCGCGTCGCGATCGACGATACATTGACGATGGCACCGCCCTGCTGCGCGATCATGGCCGGCAAGACGGCACGACAGCACCACAGCGTCGGAAAGAGCGAGCGTCGAACTTCCGCCTCTATCTGTGCTTCCTCGTAGTGCTCGTACGGTTTGGCCCAGATGGTGCCTCCAACGTTGTTCACCAGAACGTCGATGCGCGCGTAGGTTTCAAGCGCTGCCTGCATCAACAGGCTTGCACCAGCGTAGGTTTCGAGGTCGGCAATGACAGTCAGGCACCGTGCACCCCGCGCGGTGATTTCCGCGGCGGTGTCATGCACCAGTTCCGAACGGTCGCACAGCACGATCGCAGCACCTTCTTCCGCGGCACCAAGGGCGACGCCGCGCCCGATGCCCTGGGCCGCGCCGGTCACAACGACCACTTTGTTCTGAAATCGATGGTTCCTGGTCATGCCTGTCATGGTTGTCATGCAACGTCGTTTGTCGAGAACTTCTCGTAGTGGAAGCGTGCGTGAGTCACACCGATATCGCGCAGGCTATTTCCTCGGGCCGCTTCGGTAGCCCACGCGATCGGGAGGTGGATCAATGCGCTACGACAATATCGCTGTCGGTCACGCGCGCGGTCGTGCGAATCGCGATGACGCCAAGCATCGCTGCCGCAAGAGGTACGGCCAACGCCAGATAGAATCCGCCCGGGCCTCCGTGGGCAAGGACCGTACCGCCCACAGCGGAACCCGCGATCGCACCGACCCGCCCCATTCCGATTGCCCACCCGGTCGCCGTTGCACGCAGTGTCGTTGGATAGGCGCCCACCACCAGATAATTCAGCGCGATCTGCTGACCGCCGATACCAAGCCCTGCCGCGCCCGCAAGCGCAAAGACCAGGCCCCACGCAGTCCCGGCATAAGCAAGCCCGACGGAAATCGCAATGCCAAGTCCTAGCAGCGCCATCAGCAAACGGCGAGTGCTTACTCTGGGAAGCAGCATCGAGAGGGGAATGGCGCAGACGATGAACACGGCATTCACGATTACCGTACCCATCGGCGCTTGCGAAACTGGCAGGCCCGCGGCTTTCAGCACGGTAGGCAGCCACGACAGGAACATGAACCACGCAACCCAGTTGCACAGATAGACGGCCCAGATAGCAACCGTGTTGCGCGCATTGCCATTGCTGAACAGCGCGGTAACGCTGGCGCGGGCAGTCGTCTTCGGGGCCTGGAATGTCGCGTCGGCCGGCAACGCAACGCTCACGATGCGACGCAGTGTGTTGCGCACACGCTGCGCACTGTCGTTGCCTGACCGACTGACCAGATATTGCAGAGACTCCGGCAACGCAAAATACAGCACGACGAGGAGCAGCAGTGGCGCGCCTCCGCCGACGACGAACACACCCTGCCATCCGATCACGGGCATCAAGCGCGCAGCCAGCAGCCCTCCCAGCATCGCTCCGGCTGGCAGGCCCAGCAGAACACCTGTCATGATCGAGCCTCTGTGGCGCGCCGAGCCGTACTCTGCGGCAAGGGCGAGCAGAACCGGTGTACAGCCGCCCATGCCGAGGCCGGCGATAAATCGCAAAGCCAGAATCTGCACGGTGCTACTCGCGAACGCGGTGAGCAGCGACGCAACGCTGAATACAGCGACGCCAACGAGCAGCGCCGGACGGCGGCCGATCCTGTCGCCGATCAGACCCAATGTCATCGCGCCAATCGTCATGCCGAGCGTCCCGGCGATCAGGATGGGCGCAAGATCGCCCGGACGCAAACCGAACGTCGCGACAATCGCCGGGCCCGTAAAGGCGATGGCTTGCGTATCGAAACCGTCGAACACTGCGGTTGCAAAGCAAAGAAGGAAGATGCCCCACTGATAGAGCCGAAGCGGCTCGCGATCAATGAGCGATGCGATGTCGAGAGGCTTGTTCAAGATGTCTCCGTGCGTGCGCGACAGCGTCGCTTTTGTTTTATATCGGTCGGTAACGGGGCTCAGGTTATGCGAATCGGCACTAATCCGCCAATACCGATTGGGACTGCCTCCATACCGTCAGCGCATGAAGGTGCTGGCGATCCAGCAGCCTGATGAGCAGGATGCATCCCGTTCGTGTGCCCCGCACGTTGCCCGCCATCCTGAGTCAGGAGGCGGTGCGGCGGCTCATCGCAGCAGTCGGGAAGCTGAAGCAGCAGACCGCACTGCAGCTCGCCTATGGCGCCGGATTGCGCGCGAGCGATGAGTTGGCGCTGAAGGCAGCGACACCGACAGCCAGCAGATGACCCCTGCGCCTCGAACAGAGCAATTGCCGCAAGGACCGCTCCTCCGTATCCCACGGGAATTTATAATTCAGCCATGACTTTCGATACTTCAGACCGTGGCATCGCGACGCCCCGGCTAACATTGGTGCCCGCGAGAGATGAGTTCGCTGGCATCTTGCGCGACTTTTATCTCGACAATCGTTCGCATCTTCAACCTTGGGAGCCCCTTAGGTCCGATAGCTTTTTCGACTTGAGCGAGATTCATCGCAGGCTTCAGTCGATGGAGGCGAACTCTGCTTCAGGAAATGCGTTGCACCTGTTTCTATTCCTGGACGAAACAGGCGAATTGGTTGGCGAATGCAACTTTACAAACATCGCACGAGGCCCGTTCCAGGCGTGTCACCTCGGCTTCTCTCTCGGCAGGCGATTTGAAGGAAAGGGGCTGATGTACGAGGCCTTAGCGGCAGCGATTCCATACGTTTTCGCCAATCTCGGGTTACATCGCGTAATGGCGAATTACCGTCCGGAGAATGTGCGCAGCGGCCGGTTACTCCAACGCCTGGGTTTTGAGCGCGAAGGCTTGGCTCGATCGTATTTGAAAATCAACGGAGTTTGGACGGACCATGTTCTTACGTCCGTTATCAATGAAGCAGCGGAGTACTAGCCTGTGAATCGTCGCGGACGAGAGCGCTTGCACAGGCCGCGGCAGAGTTGATTGGCGCATCAACCAGAGAGTGAGAGTGAGATGGCTGATTGCCACATCAGCCGCCACACCCATGTGCGCTCCCACAGGCATACGAGAGTCATCAGTTCGCGAGCGCTAGTCCACCAATGCGGAAGTAACGCTCCAGCGACTCTATCCGGTCACTTGCGACGATCGCTCCGACATAACCGTCCGGGCGCACAAGCACCCAATCTCCGGACTGCAGCGCGTACGCATCACGGAAATGACCTCCGTCGTCGATGACATCACCGCGAGCACCAAAGGTATGAATGCGCAGGCCAGCTCGCGGCGCCACCTTATCGCGTTCGACGTCGTAGCCTAGCAGTGTCCAGTGAGTGCCCCTAAACAACTCGAAGACACGCGTTGAATGGCCGGTTGCACGACGAATGGGCGCATCGGGCGCGCGGTCGCCTGCCAGCAGACCGGCAGAGCGTTCAGGACACTCCATCGCCAGCGAGGACTCGGGGTAGCCGATGTCGAGTTGCTGAACTTCGCGGCCGCGCCGAAGCTCTCCCCGCTTCATCTCGTCGAGAAGCCTGGTCGAAAGACCAAGCATGTCGCCCGCGATTGGCCGGCGTTCTTCCTCGTAGCTATCGAGCAGCTCATCGGAAGCGCCGGCACTCACCGCTGCCAATTTCCAGCCAAGATTGTAGGCATCCTGCACGCTGGTATTGAGCCCCTGGCCGCCCGTCGGCGGATGAATGTGCGCAGCATCCCCGACGAGAAACACGCGACCGTCCCGGTAGCGATCGGCGAGACGCGCGTTCATGGTATAGGCAGACGCCCAGGATACCGAGTGGACGCGCATATCGTCGCGGCCAGTGCGTTCGGCCACCATGGCAGCAAGGCCTGCGGCGGTGAGGTCGACATCGCCTTCCAGCGCAACGGGCGCCTGTATCTGGAACAGATCCGTTCCGGCGAGCGGGCATAGCGATAGCTGCCGCTCCATCGAACCCTCGTTGAATCGATGCCAGGCGTCGCGCTCCAGCCCCGTCAGGAAGACGTCGGCCACGACGGCACGCACGCCAAGTGTCTTGCCTGGAAAAGCGATGCCGAGTGCCGCGCGCACAAAGCTGCGGCCACCGTCGGCGCCGACCAGATAGCGCGCATGAACGGTCTGGTCGCCAGCCTGAGCGGCAATACGCGCCGTCACACAGTCCAGTTCCTGTTCGACGCCGACCAGTTCGCAACCATACTCGACCCGATGACCCAGTTCAGCGAGTCGCTCGCGCATGACCGATTCAGTCAGGAACTGAGGAACGAGCAACGGCAGGCGATAAGGTTCGGCGGGCGTCGGGGATGCATGCTCGACGACGTCCGATTCGACGTAGCTGCCGTCGTCACGATATTCGCGCTGCGGCGGATACACGCCCCCTGCCACGACCACGCGATCGATGATGTCGAGATCCTCGAAAATTTCCTGCGTTCGCAGCTGTATGCCTTTGCCCCGCGAGCCCCGGAACGGTTCGTCCATCTTGTCGAGCAAACGGAACGACACGTTTCGTCGCGCCAGCTCGATAGCGAGAGTCAGACCGGCGGCGCCCGCCCCGCAGATCAACACGTCTACAGCCGGATTTCTCGTCATCACCCGCTCCATTATGTGTAATATGCACGCAATAGGAGGAATGGTATGTCGCCAAGAAGAAATGTGCAAGATACACATATATCCGAGCGTATCCGGGAGTTGCATCTGGCATTGATCAGCATCGTCAGCGTGATGAACCGCCCCGAACTGGACGAGAGAATGGTCCGGGAGGCAGGCATTTCGCTCGATCGTGCGTTGTTTCCATTGCTCGTCATAGTCGAGCGGCTAGGCCCCATTGGCGTGGTCGATCTCGCCGGACGGGTCGGGCGCGATCACACCACGGTCAGCCGTCAGGTGGGGAAACTCGAGAGCCCCGGGCTGGTCGAGCGGCGAGCCGGTATCGAGGACGGTCGCGTTCGGCAAGTCGTCGTCACGCCCAAAGGGAAGGCGATGACCAACGCGGTGGATGCAGCACGCGATCGGCTGGGCCGCGCGTTGTTTGCCAAGTGGGAGGAGGCGGAAATCGACGAACTCGTCCGGCTGATGCGGAGGTTTGCAGAGGATATCGAAACCCAGGCGTCCGGAGCCGGGACGTAAAACGGAAACAGATTCCATCCCGGCATTCACTTCACGGAAGTCGTTTCGATTCAGGTCCCGGCGGCGGCGAAGGTCGACCGCCGCCGTGAAACGACCTCGCTCAGCAACCCGTGCGCGGCGTGACTCATTCGTCCAGACACGCCCGCAACATTCGTGCGAGACGATCCGCTTCACGCGCATCGACAATGTTTGCGAAGCCCATCACGAGGCCGCGCGGCGTACGTTGCGCGCGGGCGTTCGCGTACCAGATCGACAGCGGCAGCACCGCGAGCCCCGCATCGCGGGCGCGCGAGGCCACGGCAACATCGTCGACCGGGCCGTCGGGACCGTGGGCGAATTGCGCCGTGAACTGGATTCCGCCTGGTGGCAAGTCAACGATCAGCCGCTCTCCAAAGGCCTGCTCCAGCGCATGCATGATCAGCATGCGCCGCTCGCTGTACAGCGCACGCATCCGCTTCAGATGCCGCGCAAAATGCCCCTGCTCCATGAAGTCCGCCGCCGTCGCCTGAAATAGCGGCGGCGACCCGGCGTTCATGCTGCGTGCCACCCGCCCGACCCGCTCGACGGCCCGCTCCGGCACGACCGCATACGCGAGCCGCAAACCGGGAAACATGACCTTGCTGAACGTGCCGCAATAAACCACGCGATCACGCCGGTCGAGGCTCTTCAAAGCTGGTAATGGGCGGCCCAGATAGCGGAACTCGCTGTCGTAGTCGTCCTCGATGATCCAGCCCGACATTTTCTCCGCCCAGTCGAGCAGCGCGATGCGTCTTGTGAGTGACAGCGTGTGACCAAGCGGGTTCTGATGCGACGGCGTAACCAGTGCGAAGCGCGCGTGCGCATCCAGAACTATGCCGCGTTCGACATCGATCCCTTCGCGGTCCACCGGCACCGGCACGAGTTGCACGCCCGTCTCGGCCAGAAAACCGCGTGCGAGCAGATAGCCGGGGTCCTCGAACCACATGCGATCGGTTGGGCGGGCGAGACTGCGCAATACGAGTTCGAGCGTCGCACGGTAACCGCCGGTCACGAACACTTGTTCCGGCAGGCAGGTCACGCCGCGCGACAGCCCGAGATAGGTGGCGATATGTTCGCGCAGCGGCCGGTAACCCGCCGGATCCGGGTACGCGAACATCGCCCGTTCGCCGCTACGCGCGCGACGCGAAAGGAGCCGGTTCCATACCTTGCCCGGAAACGCGTCGAGCGCGGGCAGTCCGGGTTGCAACGGCCTTGGCTCTCCGCTCATCGCAGCGGCAATCGCCGGCTGACGAGGCGCCGGCCGACCATCAAGCGCTTCGGCGGGAGTTTGCGGCGCGCCCGTTGCTTCGGCACTCCGCTTGCCGTACGCATCCGGAACACCTTGCGCCTGAGGCGGGCGCGTCACCGACGCCGGCAGCGACGGCGATACGAAGGTGCCCGCCGCGCCACGCATCTGCAGGTAGCCTTCATCGACAAGGATGGTGTAGGCCAGCTCGACCGTGCCGCGCGCCGTGTTCAACTGCGTGGCGAGGCCGCGCAGCGCCGGCACGCGATCGCCGGGACGCAGATGCCCCGCGGCAATCGCGGTCCTGAAACGCTCGCAAATCTGCAGATAGATCGGCAACTGCTGCTGCCGATCGATTTCTATGGTCAAGCCGGGAGTCGGCGCGGTCATGACGGTTTTTGTCGGGCAAGGGGTGAGGGAACAACATGGACTAGTCAGATCGACACTTCTTGGCACTTCTCGATAAAGCATGATTTTTCCACAATAGCCTCACGCGATGCGACTGCGGTGAACACTTTCACTCGATACGCCACCCGCCAGGCGACCCGCGCGTTCATTTACTTTGATCTGGAGAATTTGCCATGAAAATCGTCGTAATCGGTGGGTCGGGCCTGATCGGATCGCGTCTCGTCACGCTGCTTAGCGAGGCGGGGCATGAGGCAATCGCCGCGTCGCCGCGTACCGGCGTGAACAGCGTGACAGGCGACGGCCTGAGCGACGTTCTCGCGGGCGCGGATGTCGTCGTGGATGTAACGAACGCGCCGTCATGGGAGCCGCAGGCGGTGCTCGACTTCTTCCGCACCTCGGCGCGCAACCTCGGCAAGGCTGAAGTGGCCGCAGGCGTGCGCCATCACGTCGCCCTATCAATTGTCGGCTGCGACCGCACGCCGGAGAACGCCTATTTCACTGCCAAGGTCGCGCAGGAAGAGGTGATCGAAGCAGCGGGTGTGCCGTACACGATCGTGCGCGCCACCCAGTTCATGGAGTTCATCGGCGGAATCGCGGATTACGGCACGGACAGCGGCACGGTGCGCATCGGCGACGGCCTGTTTCAACCGATCGCCGCGGACGATGTCGCGGCAAACCTCGCGCAGGCCGCGCTCGCCGCGCCGCTGAACGGCACCGTCGATATCGCCGGCCCGGATCGCGCGCCCTTCGCGGAGATCGTCGCGCGTTACCTGAAATCGGCAGGCGACACGCGCCCGGTGGTGATGGATCCCGATGCGAAATACTACGGCGGTCGTGTCGAGGAGCAGTCGCTCGTGCCGCTCGGCGACGCGCGGATTGGCCGCGTCAGTCTCGATCAGTGGCTGACGCAGGCTAAGAAGGGGTGAATGCCCGCGGTCTTTTAAAAAGCTGCATCAACGTGTCTACGTTTGCCTTGATCGGAGCCGTCGGCCCGATCCGCGTTGAAGCCAAACAAAATTTTTTGGGTCAAGCATGAGCACGTCACACAAAGTTGTCGTCGTTACCGGTGCGTCGCAAGGAATAGGCGCCGAAGTCGTCAAGGCGTTTCGCAAGCTCGACTATCGCATTGTCGCGACTTCACGTTCGATCAAGCCATCGGAAGATCCGAACATCCTGACGGTTGCGGGTGATATCGGCGATCCGGCAACCGCCCAACGGATCATTTCCGAAGGCGTCGCGAAGTTCGGCCGGGTCGACACGCTGGTGAACAACGCCGGCATTTACATCGGCAAGCCCTTCACCGAACACACGGCAGAAGACTACGCCGCTGTGGTGAACGTGAATATGGCGGGCTTTTTTTACATCACGCAACTCGCCATCGCCGAAATGGAAAAGCATTCGAGCGGCCATGTGGTCAGCGTGACCTCCAGTACCGTCGACGCTGCGATCAGCGGCGTGCACTCGGTACTGGCGGCGCTGACGAAAGGTGGCTTGAACGCCGCCACGAAGTCGCTAGCGATTGAGTACGCGAGGAAAGGCATTCGCGTGAATGCCGTGGCGCCGGGGATCATCAAGACGCCTATGCACCCGCCGGAAACCCACGAAACGCTGGATGCTTTCCATCCGCTCGGGCGCATGGGCGAGATGAGCGATATTGCCGACGCGATTCTGTTTCTTGATTCCGCACCGTTTATCACGGGAGAAATCCTGCACGTCGACGGCGGCCAGAGCGCCGGTCGCTAATAACCTCGGGCATCGCAAGGCGGTGCTCGGTTTTTTTCCCACTCGGCTGAGATGCACACGCACTGTGAAATGCTGCGGAAGCGAGGATTGTTGCCGACAAGGCAACGCGACGAGTTCCTCTAGCTATCTACCGGAATGCAAGCGTTGAACCTACGATAACTTCCGAACGACATAGTAGTCCCCTACCCACCCTTCGACTGTGTCGAGCGTCGGTGAACTCGTTTCGAAACACGCCAGGTTCTGGTCGCCATTACCTGGTTGTTTCCCTGAGCATTTGCCACATGAGTTTGCCGGCAGAAGCCATGGTGGGAGCCAGGGTGGATTGGTCACGCATCTGAACCGAACCAGCATGGCTTCGCGACAGCCTGTGTTGGAATACGAGGGGCATTATCGTGTTTCATCTGAAATCCAAACGAGTCTTATTGAACGCCACGTGCACCCTCTTATGTGTGTTTATGCTGGCAGAAGTCGGAACACAGGCAAATGCGGCAACAGTCACGCGTGCGCCGGAGATTGAAACCTCCGGTTTGCAAGCTTCTTCGTCGGGCCCCCCTTTCGTAGGCGATGACCCGCTTGCCATTCGGGACAGGATCGTGAATCAGCACTTGAGTGGAGGCTCGTCGTCTTTGGGCGATCGTGTCCTGCGCCTGATCCGCATTCCCACCGGTAGCCAGCGCCACAATACCGACCTGACGGTAGCCCATCTCGATCGCGACCTCGCCTTCGTCGTACCCGTTCCGTATGGGATCAGGTATCAGGCGGAGAAGCATCTGTTGACGGTAAACGTGGACTTGTCCGATGCCGACAATCACGCAGACATCCTCCTCAAAAAGACAGTAAGCGGCCCCAGCGGCCGAAGGCTTGTGGTCGCGCCGGAAGCGAGGTTAAAGGGGTTCATTCAGCATATCGATATGATTGAACTCCAGTCCGGCGACAGTAAGAAGACAACGGTTCACGGACGTGTAACGCTCTCACGCGCGGCGTACGCAGAAGCGAACGGGGACTACGCGATTGTTCTCATGGGTCGCCTGGTGCCACCCTATGTCAACGACCGGATCGATCGCAGCGATCCTACCGATGACGAGCCTACTGACATCACGACAAGAACTTCCAGGCTCTATGTTGATATCCACGCCATCTGGCTGGTGAGCCCGCAGCGGGGGATCGTGCTATCGAAGGCACTGCATTTGTCGAAGTAACTCAATCTGATAGTGAATATGGCGCACGGTTCGCTCTTCCGAATGACTTAGGATTTCCCGGCCACGCCAGAGAGGGCTGCGCAACGCGCCGACGACCTCTACCTGGCATTTCCAAATTCGGCGATGGGTGGCTCGCAGACAACACAGTGAGCCCGTTCGCATATCAACGTTACACGCCGCGCCACTTACGATGATTTCGTACGGCTTACTGGCGCTAACGGCACACTACCGACAAACAACGCCATCGCGAAACAGAAGAAAAGCACTGCATAGACTGGCTGGACTCGACCAACAGTTCATGGTTGCTCGATGGGAACCGCAAGAATTCTACGCGACCACCTCCACAACGCGACAAAGCCCTATCCGCCCGTCATTAATTGTTGCCGCCGAGGCAACACTATGAGGTCCTTTTCAGGGCTACTGCCGCAAGACGACCACGCTTACGCTTTGTCCTGACGGTGACGGCACACGCTGCCTGATACAAGTCGTGAAACACAAGAGCGTAAAAGAAACGTGAAAACGCGCAGGACAAGCCTTCACTGCATTGCGCGCACGTCATTGCCCGCGACAGCAAAAGCTGTTGCGATGCGCGTTACGCAAACCCTCACCATCCGAGGAACGATCCGTGACAGAAGAAGATATTCGCAACAATGCCTTTGCGATGCCCGTACACAATCCAGCATATCCGCGTCCGCCCTTCCGTTTCATCAATCGGGAGTACTTCATCATCTCGTATGAAACGGACATGGATGCCCTTAGGGCCGTCGTTCCGGAACCGCTGACGGTCGACAATGCAATTGTCCACTACGAATTTATCCGCATGCCCGATTCTTCGGGGTTCGGCGACTACACGGAAAGCGGCCAGGTGATCTCGGTGCTGGACGAGGACGGCAATCGCGCCAACTTCACACACGCGATGTATCTCGACGACGAAGGCCCAATCGCAGGCGGCCGAGAAATCTGGGGGTTTCCCAAGAAGCTGGCTTCACCGAAGCTCTGCGTCGACGGCAAGGACACGCTGCTCGGCACGCTCGATTACGGAACGCAGCGCATCGCCACCGGCACGATGGGCTACAAGTATCGTCCTCTCGAGACGGCTGCTGAGCGCCGCAAGCTCGCGGATACGCCCAACTATCTGCTCAAGGTCATTCCGCACGTCGATGGTTCGGTGCGCATCTGTGAACTGGTGCGCTTCTTCCTGCGCGATGTCGATGTGATCGGTGCGTGGGAGGGGCCTGCCGCGCTCGAACTGCATCCGCATGCACTCGCATCGGTGGCCGATCTGCCGGTTCGCAAGGTGATCGGCGCACGTCACATCATTGCAAATCTCACGCTCGACGTCGGCGAAGTGGTCTATGACTATCTTGCCCCTGCCGAGTCGTTGAAACTCGCAGTCAACCAGTAAGCTCTCGGAGGACGTATGGCATTGAATGATAAGGTCGCGCTCGTTACGGGTGCAGCAAGTGGTATTGGCGAGCACTGCGCACGCAAGCTCGCATCAGACGGTGCGACGGTCGTGATCGCGGATCTGAATCTCGATAACGCTCAAAAGGTAGCTGAAGATATCGTTGCCAAGGGCGGCAAAGCGCTCGCCGTCGCGATGGACGTAACCAGCGAAGAAGCGGTCAATGCGGGCGTGGCCGAAACGGTGAAACGGCTGGGCGGCATCGACGTGCTCGTGTCGAATGCGGGCATCCAGATCGTCAACCGGATCGAGGATTACGCATTTTCCGATTGGAAGAAGATGCTGGCCATTCACCTCGACGGCGCGTTCCTGACCACCAGGGCCGTCATCAAGCATATGTACGCATCGAACAAAAGCGGCGCTGTGATCTACATGGGTTCGGTGCACTCGCACGAGGCGTCGCAGCTCAAATCGGCTTACGTGACCGCGAAGCACGGGCTGCTCGGTCTCGCCCGGGTTGTCGCGAAAGAAGGCGGACCGCGTGGCGTGCGCGCCAATGTCGTGTGCCCGGGCTTCGTCAGAACGCCGCTGGTCGACAAGCAGATCCCCGAGCAGGCGAAAGCCTTGGGAATCTCCGAGCAGCAGGTTGTGAAAGACGTCATGTTGAAGGACACGGTCAACGGCGAATTCACGTCGCTAGCCGACGTTGCGAACACGGTTGCATTCCTCGCCGGCTTCGAGTCGAACGCGCTCACCGGACAATCGATTGTTGTCAGCCACGGCTGGTTCATGCAGTAAGGAGACGACCATGTATCCGAGCCAGCGCAACAAACTGCAGCAACCCCATCGCATCAAGCTCCCCGCCTATGACGAAATTGGACTCGTGCTGCAGGGTGGCGGTGCATTGGGCTCATATCAGGCCGGCGTGTATGAAGGAATGGCCGAGGTCGGCGTGGAACCAACACGAATATCCGGAGTATCCATCGGTGCGCTGAATACGGCGATCATCGCCGGCAATGCGCCTGCGGACCGGGTGGAAGCGCTGCGCGGCTTCTGGAACACGATTAGTCAACCTGCGGATTTCTTCTCACATATCGGTGCGCGCATTCCAGCGTGGCCGGGGTTTGAAGATATGGGGCGCAGGTGGTCGAGCGCATGGGCTGCGACGCGTACGCTGATGGAAGGTCAGGACGGGTTCTTCTCTCCGCGCACGCCTATGCCTCTCGCCGGGCTCGGCAGGAAACGGCCTGACCAGGTCAGCTATTACGACACGTCGGCGTTGCGTGAGTCGCTTTTGCGGTACGCAAACTTCGATCGCATCAATGACGGGAGTATTCGCGTATCCGTTGGGGCGGTCAACGTGCGAACGGGCAATCTCGTCTACTTCGACAATTCGGCAATGCGTCTGGCGCCGGAGCATTTCATCGCATCCGGTGCGCTGCCGCCCGGCTTTCCGGCAGTCGAGATCGATGGAGAGTTCTACTGGGACGGCGGACTGGTTTCCAACACGCCGCTTACCGAGATCATCAAGGAAAGCCAGCATAAGGACACACTCGTTTTCCAGATCGATCTGTGGAGCTCGCGAGGCAAGCTGCCAGGCGACTTCCTCGACGTCAGCGAGCGCACCAAGGACATTCAATATTCGAGCCGAACACGAGCGATCACCGCGTTCATGTCGCAGAACCAGAAGCACGCGCAAATGATCAAGGCGCTGCTCGAACACATTCCTGAAAAAGTGCGGCTTGCGCACCCGTTGCTGCAGGAGGCGCAGAAAACGGCGGATGGCAGTGCGGTGAATGTCGTGCACCTGATCTACAAGAACAAATCGTTCGAGGGGCACTACAAGGACTATGAATTCAGCAAAGATACGATGCGTGAGCACTGGGCCAGCGGTCTCGAGGATATTCGCCGCTCGTTCGGACACCCCGAGTGGTTCGATATTCCGAGCCGCGAAACCGGCTTCGTCACGCGGGACGTGCATCGTTATCGGCAGGAAGTCAGCGAAACCGCCGCACTGGACAAGGATGCTTTGCCGCCATCGAAACGCACGCCAGAAGAAGAACTGTCTGGCGCAAAGTAGCGCGTATCGACACCACACCCTCCGGTTTGGTAGAGCTTGCAAGGATACCTCAGCGACATTCATGCAAAGCGATGAACGAACTTCGAGACGGGTACGCGCAAGCCGCAAGGAGAGCACCATGTTGTCCCATGAATTGATCGCACGGTATGGAATGCTAGTCGTATTCCTGAATGTGCTGGGTTCTTCGCTTGGCCTGCCGTTGCCTGTCATTCCGACATTGATCACCGTTGGAGCAGGCACTGCGCTCGCCATGCACACGGTGTCGTCGACATTGTTGCATTTCGCGACGATACTCGGCTCCGCTGTCATTGGCGGTGTGCTGGGCGACCTGATCTGGTTTCAGGGTGGCAAGCGATACGGCGAACGCACGCTCCATACCGTTTGCAAACTGTCGCTCTCGCGCGAAACGTGCGTCAGGAAGACGGAGCGCTTCTTTGGGCGATGGGGAGTCCGCGTGCTGGTCGTTGCGCGCTTCGTACCTGGCTTATCGCTCGTTGCCGTGCCACTGTGCGGCGCGATGGCGGTCAGGTTGCGTTCCTTTGTCCTGCATGATTGCGCAGGCGTTGCGCTGTGGGCATCGGTCGGCCTGGCGATCGGTGCGCTATTCGCGTCGCAGATTGACGTGGTGTTCGTACTTATCTCCCGCCTTGGCTGGCAGGCATTGATCGTGATCGGCATCGCGCTGGTGCTTTTCGTGTTGTATCGATACTGCCGGAGAATCATGCTGGCAAAAGCGCTCGAGAAGGCGCGGATCAGCGTGGGCGAGCTGCATGCGTTGCTCGCGAATAATCCGCGGCCAATCCTGTTCGATATCCGCTCCGCCGAGCGGAGAATGCTCGACCCGTTTGTCATTCCAGGCGCCGTATTTGCCGATGAACGGAAACTGCCGCAGATCGTGGAGCGCTACGGGGCGAACCGGACGCTCGTCATCTATTGTTCTTGTCCAAACGAAGTCTCCGCGGCGTGGATGGCCAGGCGGCTGCGACTGGCCGGCGTCAAGCTTGCATTACCACTTACTGGCGGTATCGATGCATGGCGTGTGGCGGGCTTCGACGTCGAGCCGATAATCGCGCTGAGCGACGCTGCAATCAGCGAAGAAGGGAGAAAACTTTTTGCGCATTGATTACATGCGTGTCCACAAAGCGACAAGGCGGCCCGCGGGAGGCACCCTCACGGCGATGGCCATTCCAGAATGACAAAACCGCTAACTAATGCCGAGCCCACCTTCCACGGGGATGACTTGCCCTGTCACGTCATCTATTCGCCAGGGGTTACCGCGGACGCCACGAGATTCCACGCCCGACCGCTTCCTGCCATCTCCGGCCCATTGACCATGTGAGAACTTCGCCCACTCCTCGTACCGGGGAAATAGCGCGGTGAGGACGCCCACACATCCATCGCAAAAAAACTGCGAACGATGTCACAAATAACAGTGGTAATACGTCTGGCTTAGCATGGACTCCCCAACCCGCGCTCCCATCTTAGCTTTCCCATCACGCTGCCCTACCGCCGGCGCCGACGATCCGTTTGCAAGCAGATTTGCGACCAGTTACGCCGGCGTCGTTTCGTTTCTGGCCGTTGCCAGTGAAGGCAGCTTTGCCCGCGCAGGCGACCGCCTCGGCATTGGTCGTTCCTCGGTTAGCCGCAACGTGCAGAAACTCGAAGCGCAGCTCGATACACGTCTCTTCCTGCGCACGACTCGCAGTACGTCGCTGACACGCGAAGGCGAACTCTTCTATGAGAACTGCCAGCCGGGTATGGAGCGCATCGCCCAGGCGCTGGAAGACATGCGAGAGCTGCGCAACGGGCCTCCACGCGGCCATTTGCTCATTGGCTCCACGCCTGGCTTCGGCCGCAAGATTGTCGCGCCGCTGCTGCGAGGTTTTCACACGCAATATCCCGAGATCGCCCTGGAACTGTTGCTGAACGACCGCCCCGCCGACGCCGACTTCACTACCGATCGCGTCGACGTATCGTTTCGCGATGGGCGCATGGAGGACAGCGGAATCGTAGCGCGGCAGCTGATTCCGATGCAGATGATCGTCTGTGCGTCGCCCGCTTATGCGCGAATTCACGGCTTGCCGCGGCATGTCGATGAACTGGCGGATCATCGCTGTATCAACTTCCGGACGGCGTCTGGCCGCGTTCGGACGTGGGAATTCAAGGTCGACGGTCTCGCGCAGCGGCGCCAGCCTGTCGCGCTGCATACGTTCAACGACGAGGATCTGATCCTGCAGGCGGTGCTCGATGGGGTCGGCATCGCGCAGTTGCCTGCCTACCAGGTTTGCGATCGGCTTGGCAACGGGCAGCTCCTCCGCTGCCTCGCGCAGCATGCACCCGAAGACGGCGGTCACTACCTCTGCTATCTCAGCCGCAAGCATCTTCCGGCCCGGATCCGTGTGTTCATCGACTACATGACCGAGCACACGAGAGCACTCGATCTGCAGTGTCTGACGACTATGACGGCGTTATCGGCCGTCGACTGATGCCCTCAGAACGACGCGGCGTTGACTGATGTTTCTGATGCAACACAGCGAAGCATTCAGGGGTCCTACCGCGTGACGTAGCGCACGCCTAAGATGCTTCCTGTACAGACGGCCCGCGAATCGCGGCCAGGCCAGCAAGACACAGCAAAGCACATACGCAATATGATGCAAGCCGAATTCTAAAAATCGCCAACGGTTTGACAGCCGCACTCGCACTCACGCCGTCGTTGCGGCGTCGCCCACATCGGGCGAAAACCTGAAGGAAGCACTGACGGTCACAATGTGCGTCATTGCTCCGTGAACTTCGACGTCGTTCCGAGAGACGCACGCCGCGCAATAAGCGGCAAGCATCCACGAGGCACACCATGACAACATTGCGTCCACCGCCGCTGACATTGCTCGATAAGTATGACGGGCAAGTCGCGCAAACGCTGTATTCAACCACTGTCACCGTAACAGGCGGCGACGCGGGTCACGGACGCGCGTCGGGAATTGCCCGCTCGGATGACGGCCAGCTCGCAGTCGATTTGCGATTACCGGAGGCACTAGGCGGCCCTGGCGGCGGCACCAATCCGGAGCAGCTATTCGCGGCGGGCTACGCAGCCTGCTTTCATGGCGCGATGAGTCTGCTTGCGGCCCGGTCGGGCATTCCGATTCCCGGCGCCTCCGTGGACGTCACGGTCGACTTCGGCCGCGACCCGATCGACGGCTTGTTCAAGCTGACGGCGCACACCCGGGTCTGCTTGCCCGGTGTCGAGCGCGCCGTCGCGGGGGAACTGGTGCGCAACACGGAACGCTTTTGTCCTTACACCAAGATGGCACGGCATGGAATTGAAAACGTCGTCGCGCTTATGCCGTCGGACGACGACAGCAACTCATAACGGCGCGTGCTTGATTTCTTGAGGGAACTCGAACAGGAACAAAAGCGGCTCTGTCGAAAGAAGGCGGTTCGCCATGATGAGCTAACCGGCATGAGCGACTGAAACTCTCGTTTCCAACTGCGTATCAAGCGCCCGCAAGGGGCGCTCCTTCGTCAACCGCGCCCGGGCATGGTCGTTTGTCCGGCCGTACGTTACCGGCCGTAGTAGCCAACAAAAGATGCCTTGCCGAGCACCTTGTCACCCAACGCCTTGTTCAGTGCAAAACCATGCAGCGCAGCGGTGCCGGTCTTTGGAATGCCCGTCGCGGCGTAGAAATCGTCGACCGACAGCGCATACAGCGTAAAGATATAACGGTGGGGCTTGTCGCCCTCCGGCGGGCACGGGCCACCATAGTTGCCGTTGGCTCCTGCCGCGCCGGTGTCCTGGAAGTCGTTCATGCCCGCATTGGCGCCGACGGGCAAACGGGACGGATCGTTGCCGGCCCCTCGGGGCAGTTGCGTCACGGCTGCGGGAATGTTGTAGACCGTCCAGTGCCACCAACCGCTACCGCTCGGCGCATCCGGGTCGTATACCTGTAGTGCGAACGACCGCGTCCCCGCCGGCGCATTTTTCCAGACGAGTGCGGGTGACACGTTGCCACCGGTACAACCGAAAGCGTGGAGCACGAATTTGTTATCGATCTTGCCGCCCGGAGCAATGTCGGGGCTCGAGAGCTCGAAGTCGGTCGGCGGCTGCGCAACGGCCGACGCAGCCAGAAGGATAGACAAGCTTGCGGCAGACAAAAGACGACAAAGTAGCTTCATTGAAATCCTCGCGTATGTGAAGCGTGCTTACTCAGTGGGCACCCGCCGCCCCGGCGCCACCCTTGCCGGGCTTGGTGAGCCAGACAAGCGGAATGATCACAATGAAGATCATCGACGAGAGCCAGAAGATATCGTTCAGTCCGAGCATCGCGGCCTGCGCATTCAGTGAGCGTTCGAAAAACGCCGCGGCCTGGTCCATGCCACCGCCAAGCGTCGCCTGGAGGTTCGCGATCGCACCCATATAGTCGGGGTTGTTCACGCTCGACTGTTCGGCGAGTTGCGCATGGTGCAGAATCGTGCGGTCATTCCAGCCCGTCGAGATCAATGACGTGCCGACGCCGCCCGCGAACACGCGCACGAAGTTGGACAGGCCGGCGGCCGCCGGAATTTTGTCGGGTGACAGCCCAGACAGGATAATCGCGGTGAGCGGTGTGAAAAAGAGCGCCATGGGGATGCCTTGCAGCAGCGTCGGCAACACCAGGGTATAAGGATCGACGCCCGTCGTGTAGTGCGAGCGCATGAAAAACACGCCCGCAAAGCCGAGGAAAGCCAGCGTCGCGAGTACCCGTGCATCGGACTTCGGCATGATCTTCGCCATCACGGGTGCGAGCAGCACGGCAAAAATTCCGAGCGGCGCGGTCACGAGACCCGCATCCACCGAACGATAGCCGAGATAGCCCTGGATCCACTGCGGCAAGATCACAAGGTTCGAGAAAAACACCGCGTAAGCGACCGAAATCGCAATCGTGCCGCCGCGGAAATTGCGTCCTGCGAAGAGGCGGAGATCGACAATCGGGTTCTTCTCCGTGAACTCCCAGATCAGGAAGAACAGGAAACTGATCGCCGCGACAATCGCAAGAATGCAGATCACGGCCGAGCTGAACCAATCGAGATCCTTGCCCTTGTCGAGCATGATTTGCAGTGACGCGACCCAGACGACGAGCGACATCAGGCCGACCTTGTCGATGGGTAGTTTGCGCGCCGGTGTCTCGCGGTCGCGGTAGATCATCCACGTCACGGCCGCGGCAAACAGACCCACTGGAATGTTGATGTAGAAGATCCACGACCAGCTATAGCTATCGGTGATCCAACCGCCTAGCGCGGGACCCGCGATCGGCCCGACTGTCGCCGTCATCGCCCACAGCGACAGCGCCGTCGAGCTTTTTTCCTTCGGATACGAGCCGAGCAGAATCGCCTGCGAGAGGGGAATCAGCGGGCCAGCGACGGCGCCCTGCAATACGCGCGCAGCGAGCAGCACGATCAGGTTCGGCGCGACGCCGCACAGCCACGACGAGAACACGAACAGCACGATCGCAGCCACGAACAGTTTGATCTGGCCCACACGCTGCGTGAGCCAGCCCGTCAGTGGAATCGCGACCGCATTGGCCGCCGAGAACAGCGTAATCACCCATGTACCTTCATCGACGGATACGCCGAGATTGCCCGAGATAGTTGGAATCGCAACATTGGCAATGGATGAGTCGAGCACGTTCATGAACGTCGCGAGCGCGACGGCGATTGTCGCGAGCACCAGCTTTCCACCTGTCAGCGGAGGCGGTGCAAGTTGCGTCGAAGAATTCATCTCGCTTCCAGTCTGAAGTTTTCGACAGATCCGGCGCATTGATCCGGCCTGTCAGACTATTGAAAAAACCAGGGCGCGACTACGAGGTGCACCCCGGGATGCGATTTAACCTGCTCGCTGTTTAGCGCCACGCTTGTCGCTTGCGTCGCGCTTCTCGGAAGGTGTCGACGATACGGCGTTGCCGATGGACCCGGCATGCAAAGGGACCATGTTCTGCGCGATGATCTTCTCGATCTCGGCGTCTGCCTGCGCGCCGTATTCGGCAAACACGTCTGTGCGATACGACGTGTTCGTCGCCGCGCCGAGCTGCGGGCCCGTGTCGTCGCGCGTATCGACATCGACATCCATCGACAGGCCGATGCGCAGCGGATGCGCCTGGAGTTCCTTCTGATCGAGCTGGATACGTGCAGGCAGACGCTGGACGATCTTGATCCAGTTGCCCGTTGCGTTCTGCGCCGGCAGGCTCGCGAATGCGCTGCCCGTACCCGCCGAGAAGCCGACGACGCGGCCGTGATACTTAACCTTACCGCCATACACATCGGCCGTCAGCGTGACAGGTTGGCCGATACGCATGTTGCGCAACTGGCTTTCCTTGTAGTTCGCGTCGACCCACACGCCGTCGAGCGGCACGATCGCCATCAACGGTGTGCCCGACGACACGCGCTGGCCGACCTGCACCGATCGCTTCGCGACATAGCCAGTGACGGGCGCCGGCAACGTGTTGCGCGCATAGGCTAGATACGCATCGCGCACTCTCGACGCGGCGGCTTGCACGTTCGGGTGCTGTTCGATCGTCGTGCGGTCCGTCAACGCACGGTTGGCTTGTGCCTGTTGACGCGCGGCGTCGAGCGCGGCCCGCGCGGCCGTCATGGTGTCGCGCGCGTGCGCGATGTCTTCGGCCGACACGGCGCCCGTCTCGGCAACGGTCTGGCGGCGGCGCAGATCGTCCTGCGCGCGAGCCAGATCGGACTGCTTCTGGGCGACGTTCGCCGCATAGAAATCGTTGTTCACGTACAGGCTGCTCACCTGCCGTACGGTCTGTCCCAGTGTCGCCTCGGCGTTGCCGAGCGCGACTTTCGCATCGGCGTTGTCGAGCGTGACGACCGGGTCGCCGGCCTTCACGATCTGCGTATCGTCGGCATTCACCGCGACGACGGTGCCGGCCACCTGCGGCGTCAGTTGCACGAGGTTGCCGCTGACGTATGCATCGTCGGTGGATTCGTGATGGCGCGCATAGGTCATGTAATACGCGCCATAGGCCGCCGCCGACACGACGACAGCCACGCCGAGCAGCGCAAGCAGCGCCTTGCGCTTGCGTGTGTTGGGTTCCGTTGCAACAGAAGCTTTCGTCTGTGCCGCGTCATGTTTCGCGCCCGCCACTTGGGTCTCCTGGCGCTCCGTTGCATCGATTTCGCTCATTTCAAGTCTCCAGACAGAATCGGTAGGCAGCTGCTCAGCGCGCGGCGACGACAGGCGTGATGGGTGCGGACGCGTCGGCGCGCGGCGCAGCTCCGGCGTTTGCGTTCGAGGTATCGACGAAACCGCCGCCCAGCGCAGAGGCCAGTGCTATCTGCTGATCGAGGCGATTCATGCGCAAATTCGCGACGCTCTGATTGGCGGAAAGCGCGTTGACGTCGGCGTTCAACACGGTCAGTTGATTTGTGAGACCGGCCTTGTATTGCACCAGCGCGAGTTCGGCGGCTTTGCTAGCGGCGTCTTGCGCGGTCTGCGCATCGACAAGCTGCGCATCCGTCGAACGCAGGTCGGCGAGTTGCGTTGCGACTTCGCTCAACGCTGCGACGAGCGCCTGGTTATAGGTCGCGACGGCATAGTCGAAATCGGCATAGCGGCCCTTCAGTTGCGCACGCAGCTCGCCTGCGTCGAAGATCGGCAGGTGGATTGCCGGACCGACCGACGCCGTGCGGCTCGCTGCCGTCAGAAAGCGGCCGAAGCCAAAAGCGTCGAGTCCGATTGCAGCGCTCAGGTTGATGTCGGGATAGAACTCGGCCTTCGCTTCCTTCACGCCATGCGTCATCGCGTCGACGCGCCAGCGCGCAGCGACGATCTCCGGGCGGCGACTTACGAGATCGGCCGGCAGGTTGTCCGGCAGGCGCACTTCGTCGCCAATGCCAAGCGTCGGCCGTGCGATCTGCAGGCCACGGTCGGGCCCCGCGCCGAGCAGCGCGGCGATCTGATAACGCGTCGTGAGGATTTGCCCATCGAGCGATTTCAGCGCAGCACGGCTCGTTGCAAGATTGGCCTGCGCGGTCTTGCGTTCAACTTCCGTTTCAAGGCCCGTCGCGATGCGGCCCGCGGTAATACGATCGATCTGTTCGCGCTGCGTGATTTCCTGTTGCGCGATATCGCGCAACACATACAGACGCGCGAGCTGGTTGTACGTGCGGGCAATCGACGTCGTCAGAGTCAGCTTGACGATTTCGACGTCGGCCTCGCTTGCCTGAAGCTGCGAGATCGCCGCTTTGAGCGCTTCGCGGTTTTTCCCCCACAGATCTAGATCATAGGAAGCGCTCAGCAGGCCTTTGTTCTCCGTCTGCCACGAGCCACCAAACGGAGGCGGTATGAATGTCGTATTCGAGAACTGTTGACGTGTGAGCGAATAGCTCGCGTCGACGCGTGGCATCGTGCCCGCCCGTGCCGTTTCGCTGTATGCCGATGCAGACGCAACGCGGGCATGCGCCTGGTCGAGCGTCGGGTTGCTCCTCAGCGCTTCGTCGATCAGCGCCTTGAGTTGCGCGTCGCCGAACTGGTCAGCCCAATTGGCGCCGGGCCAATGTCCTTGCTCGGCAGGAAGGCTTTGCTGCGTCGCGTACTGCTGCGGATCGGCCGTTTTCGCGTCGCTGTGAATGCCGGCGTAGTTCACGCACGCCGACAGCACCGCCGCTAACATCGCCGAGACACCCAGCTTGGGCACGCGTGATGCGCGCTCTCCGGTGTGTGACTGAATGCTCATTTTTTGGCCTATCGGATCGTTGAGTAGAAGAGTTCTTCGTAGAGAAACGCGGTGCACATGTAGTGCGACCTCGACGACATGCAGTGCAGCTTAAACAGCGACGGTCCCGGCGAGTCGGCTTCGCGTGGCCTTGGGGGGCATACATTCGGTCCTTGCGAGCGCAAAGAGCGTCTTGATGCCTGTCCACGGATTCCTTAAGCAGCGGCGTACCTGTTCACTACGCCCAACGCCTGATACACACCATGTGCAGAAGTGTTCGCAGTTATTGGTCAGCAACCGATATCGGTCTTCGCCGAGGCGGGATCTAGCCCTCGCCACAGCATCAGTTCCGGTATAGATGGCGTCTGGTTCAGAGCGAACTTTTATTCCCTTTCCTGCTGCAAAACGGTGCAGCGGAATATATTCAATGGGGCGTCGTTTCGCGGAATGATGAAAGCCCCCATAGTGAATAACCTGTCCATTCCCGACATAAATTCCGTGGTGTGTATAGCCATCCCGCTCGCTAACAAGATGGGCACCAACCGCGATGACGCGTTCTGCGCCGGTCAACGCCGGCGAAGTTGCGAGCCAATCAACATATGGAGTTTCCATGGCGAGCTACCAATGTCATATCCGTGATGAGTTCAGCACTACCGGCGAAACTTTTCATCAACACATCAAAGAGCCAATTCCCCTCCCCAGGGCGGAAGGCAAAGCGAGTCCTTCCGAGGAGCCTCCCCTCAGGAAAAGTGGGCCACTTCATCACAGTGGATTTACATTCACCGGCCGTCGACAAATGGGCGGCCAGGCAGATGGAGCGGCGCGGTCGCCTCAATCACATCCATGCGGATTGCCAATCCAGTTAAATGTCCGCTTGCGAGCCGGGTCTTTCAGTTCTCGTGCTTCGCTGGCTATGGGAGAGCGCGTTTAGGAGGCAGATATCAGACTCAGAAAATGCCGCTGAACGAGACAGCAACTGCAAGTCCGACACTGACCGCGGATAGCATGATCCAGCCTACAAACACCGACAGGGGTCCGAGACGCAACATGACGCCCTCCACTAGCGACCTCAACGACCTGTCAAGTCAGTCGAGTCAATCGCGAAGCCATGTTGGAATAGTAGGCGCCGAGTCCCGACCTCGGTAGATACGCATCGGACCACTCACTGTTGCCGCGTAGACACCAATAGGTGCAGCCACGGTACCGCTCGCCGAAGCCGTCGGGATATGTACGATTTCGTCGACCACAATGGCTCTTTGAAGAGGGAAGTGATTAAAGCCCTCAGCCGGTCATTACCGACGCAAATATCTTTGTGCAATGTGAGTGGGGTTTGTGACCGCGAAGCATATCGATAATGTGATCGCACCACATATGGGGTCTATGAGTCGCCTCACGCCTGACGCCCGTTTTCCAGATCGTCCGGATTGAATTCCCCCAGGCAGAATGGGTTGAGCGCCCGAATCTCCTCCGTCATGAAATCGACAAGCACGCGAATGCGCGACGGCAGATTCTGTCGGCAGAGATAGCAGATGTAGTGGCCCCGGTCGTCCGGCAAGTACCGCCTTAAGGCCATGACAAGTTCGTTGCGCGCGACGTAATCACATATCTGATAGCCCGGCATCTGGGCAATTCCGCGACCTTCCAGGACTGCCCGCAATACCAGGTCTGCATCATTGAACGTCAATCTGGCGGTCGGCAGATACTTTCGCATATGTCCGTCGACCTTGAAATCCCACTCAAAGACGCGACCGTTGGATCGCAGGTTGATACAGTCGTGCTGCGCCAGATCTTCCAGCGTAGAGGGTAGTCCCCGCTCTTCGGCATAAGCAGGGGATGCGCAGAGTACCCTCTGCATTGGAATGAGCTGTTTCGCAATGATGCTCGAGTCCTCAATGAACCCATCGCGAAACGCGACATCGATCTGTTCTGCAGCGAAATCGGCGGGCCTGTCATCCAAGCTTAGATCTACCGCGATATCCGGGTAAACCTCGGAAAACTTGAAAAGCAACGGAGCAACCACCTTGCGTCCAAATCCAACTGTCGAGCGGATTCGAACGAAGCCACGAGGTGGACCTTGGCGGAGGTCCAGCATATCGTTCATTGCCTCGACGATATGGGTAACGCCCTGGTTGCAGTTCTCGAAGAACCTTTCGCCCTCCTGCGTCAGGTTTGTGGTCCTTGTCGTTCGGAGAAAAAGGCGAGTGCTTAGCTGTGTTTCAAGCTTCTGAACATTTCGACAGACGGCCGAGCGTCCAATCCCCAATCGTTCCCCGGCTTTGACGAAGCTTCCCTCGGTCGCGACCGCCATGAACGCGATGATCCCCGCGTAGCTCGTCGCGAAACAGGTAGACAAGGCATCAGCGTTATTTGGTATGCCAACGCGAAAGCCTCGCTGTGATGTATCCGATTGATCCATTGATGGCCCCACTACTGACACATGAACGGGTGAGTCGTCCAGGGCGCCAGCATGCGTTCTCGCGCCGACAACGACTATTCGTGCTACAGCTGGTGACCGTGATTGACGCCGCCCGGGCGAGACGGGGAACGCCTATGAATGCAGCTCGGGGACCATCGCACAACAGTCCGGGACCAACGCTTTAGCCGGACAGATACCGCCGGCTGCATCAAGGACGGTCAGGATTTCCTTACAAGTGTTCCTTATTCCGCTCTGTCTGGCCCGTCGAGACGGCCGCATACGGCGCCGTCAGACTGCGGTCTGACGTGTAGAAGTCTAGCACTTGCCTGGTGCAAAAAAATTGCTGAACTCGGCCGCTATCATCTGGCCGATGCGATTGGGTTCACTCAATTTTCATCTGCTTCGCCCGGCTCGATGGAGACCCGCCCGTCTTGATATCCGACGTCCATCCACACGCCCGCGCGCGATCCACCATTCGATCAGCCACCTTGAGCGCGTGTCGCGCGCGTTTCAGTTTCGTATGACCAATTTGGATTGGCGCCAAACCGGAAACATCATGTCTCCCTGGACGACTCTACCGTTGCCATTCGCGCTCATCTACCATGGGACGGCGTTGTCCCGTCGCCGATCAAGAAATCGGGGCGAGCGAGAGGTCGCCCCATTTACTATATGATCGTTCGTTCCATTCAACGCCTCGAAGTCCCGGAGACCGTGCTTGCTCCTGCGAGTGCGGGCCGCACCGATAAGGCAGGCTTCGACAAATTGACGGCTGAGAGCCGGAACGCGCTTCACTGAACTCGAGACCGCACCATGGACGACAAGAAGCTGCAAGCTCCCCCGCTTTCTCTCCTCGACAGGTATCGGGGCCGGGATTTTCGTCCACTGTACACAACCACTGTCACCGTTTCCGGCGGCGAGACGGGACACGGTCGTGCATCAGGTGTGGCTCGTTCAGATGACGGAAATCTTGTCGCGGAACTGCGGCTGCCCACTGAGTTCGGCGGCCCCGGTAATGGGACCAATCCCGAGCAGTTGTTCGCGGCGGGTTTTGCGGCGTGCTTTCACGGCGCGCTAAACCTGATCGGCAAACGCGCTGCAATGGATATCCACGATGCTGTTGTGGAAGTGCAGGTTGCGTTCGGTCGTGATCCCATGGATGGAGGCTATGCATTGGTCATCGATGTTCGGGTTCGGATGCCGGGCGTTGACCGAGGCGTAGCGGAAGAGATGGTTCGGACCGCTGAACGCCTGTGTCCGTATGCGAAGATGGCCAGACAAGGGACTGTCAATATCGTGACCGTTGTTGATTGACTCAACGCCTCTCGCGCGACAGCAACGTGTGATTGTCTGTTGAAGACGTTCATTGCCGCTGCCGCACGTGACTGACGCACTCCGCTCACCGCAACAGCCAGGGCGGCGCCAACAGGTTAGCCGAAGGACGCCTGCGGGTTACCCGCTGCCAACGCTTCGGTACGGTTCGGCGCCGGCGGGTAGATCCACTGCGTGTTGATCATCTGTTTGCGTGTCTTTCCTTCTGCGTGCGTCAGTTTGATCTGTCTATCCCATCCTTCCGAGTAAATAGCCCCCCACTCGCCGAGGTCGAGGCAGGTCGCATAGAACGGCTGCCTGTATTCGAGTGTCGGAACGCCGATCAGGTCTGCTGCCACGTTGTGTCCACCGAATTGCCCCATCACGATAGCGTGTTGACAGGACATCAATGCATAGTGCCCGTCGTCGTCGCTCCGAGCTCGCGCAACATCGCCCGCTACGAATACTTCAGGTGCTTCTGGCACGCGAAGATCAGGTGTGACCTCGACACGTCCAAGTGGGTCAAGATGCGAGGAAACTTGCGCAGTCAGCGAGCTGGCACGCATTCCACCCGCCCAGATCACGGTCATGGCTTCGATACGGTTACCCGCCGCAGTGCGAACCCCGTCCGCGTCGACCGACACCACGCCAGATCCAAGTACTGTCTCAACGCCCAGCGAGTCAAAAGCTTCAGATACATACGGTCGAGGATTGGGGCCGAGATCGGGACCGATATCGTCCTGGGATCCGATCACGACCACGCGGACTGCCGCGTCGGCGCCAAACAACTCGCGGATTCGCTTAGGCAATTCAGTTGCAACCTCGATACCCGTAAAGCCACATCCGACAACTGCAATAGTGTTGCGTGCCGGCGAATCCGGCCGTTTCGCCAGTTCTCTTAAGTGGTTGTCGAGCACTACCGCGTCCTCGATACGATCGACAGAGAACGCGTACTCCGCCAGGCCCGGAATTGGTGGCCTGTTCAACCTGCTGCCACTGGTCAACAGCAACCGGTTATAGGCGAGCGAAAGCGTCGACCCGTTGGCCGACACGACACTTACCGTTTTGTCATGAACGGATATCGCTTCGACACTGCCTTCCAGAAACTTTACGCCCACGGCGTCCAGAAGCGGACCCAGCGGTGCAGCCATCCGCTGCGGCTCGCTTTCATACAGCCGCGGACGGATCTGCAATTCGGGCTTCGGAGAGATCAATGTGATTTCAACGTCACTGGTCCTTACGCCAGCACCATCGAGGACGCGAGCTGCGCCTAGTGCACCCCACACTCCAGCGAAGCCGGCACCCACTATCAGGATTTTCTGCGACATGATGATTGCCTTCGGTTGAAAAATTACGAAGTCGACGATAAGCACCGAACTCATAGCAACGGGTGCCTGCTTTATTCAGCGGCGAGTGTCGAGATCGCTGAGCATGATTCCCGAACTCGGAGAACGATGGCGGCCGCGCACGCAAGCGACGTTACAGACGTCGCTTGCGCGGCACCGTCAGGACAGATCGTAGGCTCGGACATCGAAGGGCAGTAGCCCCGCGAGCGAACTCATCATGTTGCCTCGAGTGCAACAATCAACGAGACGGTACGACAGTGGCATCAATCGCCCCGCTTACGTCCTTTGCGCAAAACCGAGTCGATGTCCGAGTGTGAGTGTGGGCAATTGCCCGTAGATGACATGCGCAGTGAAAGGGCGGCGCTTTCCGACGGGCGGAGTCCTTGATCTGTCTTTGATTGGTGCCGGACGGGAAACGCCGTGTGTCTGTTTGGATGTCTACCGCAACAGACGGCACCCGCCTACGATCACGATGTGCTTTAACGAGCATAGCGCATGCTCAGGGCACATCCGGCCCGCAAAATGCACTGTCGGAGTCCACTTCAACCAGCGACACCGAGGATGACTGTCCATCGGAACCAGCGCTGCGACGGACAGTTGGACCCACGCGCCGGCCACCCGTGGTTGTCGGCCTCAAGGCAGCCCGAACGCGGGTCACTAAAGTGCGAGTTGATCGTGGGAATATCGCGAATCAGGTCGATTCATCCGCGAAAAATCCCAGGTTTTTCCTCATCTGCATTCGAACCCGCGTGGGGTATCGAGTGGTCGACAAAGGATAGCAAACCATGAAAATCGTCGTCATCGGCGGCACCGGCCTGATCGGCTCGAAGGCCGTCGTCATTCTTCGCCAGAACGGACACGAGGTCGTCGCCGCCTCGCCAAGAAGCGGAATCAACAGCATCACAGGAGAGGGGCTCAAGGACGCCTTGGCCGGCGCGCAGGTGGTGATCGACCTCGCTAATTCACCATCGTTTGATGACAAGGCGGTATTGGAATTCTTCGAGACGTCCGGCCGAAACATTCTCGCGACTGAGGCCGCAGCAGGTGTCCGGCACCATGTTGCGCTATCCATCGTCGGAATCGACCGGACGCCCGACAATGGCTATTTCCGCGCCAAGGTCGCGCAGGAGAAGCTGATCGAGACCTCCGGCATCCCCTACACCATCATCCGCTCCACGCAGTTCATGGAATTCCTCGGCGGTATCGCCGCGTCGAGTGCGGATGGAAACGTAATCAGGGTTTCGCCAGGCCTGTTCCAGCCCATCGCGGCTGACGACGTTGCCGCGATCGTTGCCGATGTGGCGCTCACGGCGCCGCGAAACGGCATCGTCGAGATCGCCGGCCCGGACCGAACGCCGTTCAACGAAATCATCGCCCGCTATCTGACGGCCGCCGGCGATCCGCGTGAGGTCGTAAAAGACCCCGAGGCACGATATTTCGGCGGCCTGGTCGAGAAACATTCGCTCGTGCCTCTGGGCGAGGCGCGCCTCGGCCGCATCGGTCTCGACGAATGGCTCCAATTGATTGACATGACTAACTAACCATCATGCGTACCATCCAGATCCTGCTTCAAACGACCATCCTGCCTTGCAGCGACGACTGGTCGATCGCGCGATTCAGCCGCCTGGCGGAATTACTGCAAACACATCAGGATCCTGAAGGGCGCGTGACGTTCAGGGTCGTTGCTCGGGACCGCGAGCGGCTTGGGCAACCGGACCCGATTCTTTCCCGACTCGATGAAACCGGGTTCGACGAGTTGTGGTTGTTTGCCGTTGACGAAGGCGACGGTCTGACCTCCGAAGATTGCGAGGGGATCACGCGATTCCGACGGGCAGGTCGTGGTTTGTTGGTCACCAGGGATCACATGGATCTGGGCAGTTCGCTGTGCAGTTTGGGCGGGGTGGGCAAGGCACATCACTTCCACACGCGCAATCTCGACCCCGACCAATCCAGGCGTGTGGCGGACGACCCATTCTCACCCCACATCTCCTGGCCCAATTTTCACTCGGGCACAAACGGAGACTTTCAGGAAGTCACGATTGTTGGACCCACCCATCCCGTACTGGCAGACCCTGACTCTCCTGGTGGCGCAATCCGGTTCCTGCCCGCACACCCCCATGAGGGTGCCGTCGACGCTCCCGAGCATGAACCGGCTCGAGTGATCGCACGAGGCAAAAGCAAAGTAACAGGAAAGAGTTTTAATCTTGCAGTCGCATTCGAACCTTCGGTCCGCGGAGGTCCCGCAATCGCCCAAAGTACTTTTCATCATTTTGCGGACTACAACTGGGACACGCGACTGGGTTGCCCGAGCTTTGTGACCGAACCTCCTGGGAACGGGATGCAGACCGACCCGCAAGCCCTTCGGGACATCCACCGTTACTCGGTCAACCTCGCGCTGTGGCTAGGTGGAGCACTCTGAAGCTGTTTGCGCACAATCGGACTATCGAAGCGAGCCATCGGGGCTGCACCGAGTTCAAATCGCATTCAGATTCGCTTCATGCGCCATCAACGCAAACGATTTCTTAATTCACCAGAAACAAGTACTGATAAATCTCATGCTGATCTTTCCCGCTCGAATGCTACGACCACGACAAAATCATTTCCACAGGATTACCCAATGTTTACCCATGAGTTGCTTTCCCAGTATGGAGCGTTGATCGTATTCTTCAGCGTGCTAGCCTCGTCGCTCGGTCTACCGTTTCCCTCCATCACAGCCCTGATGACGGTCGGCGCGAGCATCGCTACTGCAAGATATGACCTCGCGCGCGCACTGCTCCACTTCGCCATTCTGCTCGCCGCCGCCGTTTCCGGTGGAGTTCTTGGCGACTTGCTCTGGTTTCAAGGCGGCAAGCGGTACGGCAGACGCGCCCTTCAGTTGGTATGTAAGCTGTCGTTCGTGAAGCAATCGAGCGTTGCCAGGTTCGAGTGCTTCTTTTCTCAACGTGGCGCGCGTGCATTAATGATTGTCCGTTTCGTGCCCGGCCTTTCGTTGATCGCCGTTCCTCTTTGCGGAGCAATGGCAATTAAAACGCGCTCCTTTATTTTGCACGACTGCGCCAGCGTATGCATATGGGCATGCGCTGGTCTCCTCGCAGGTGCGCTGCTGGCCGATCGACTCCACGGATTGTTCGCACGCGTTCACCAATCTGGATGGCAGGTGTCGTTGTTGGGCATCGTCGCGGTGGGTCTTCTTTGCCCTGTATGGTTTGCTCATAGGGCTCTCACACGCCCCCCGGTCGTAGACAGGCAAGCGGGCACGCCCCTCTATGCCGCCGACATCGCGGGTTATTGCTGATCAACGCGGGACCACATCGGCACGAACACCGCATGCCCTCACTCAAGCGTCGAATAGCCCGGACTCGTCTGGTCCGATATTCGTAAGCCTTGTGTCTTTTCTCGTCACCAGGTACATGGTTTCGCGCAAACACAGAATTGAGTCTTCAGTCTCACTGCCTTGCAGCACCCCATGGTTGGTCGAACCGGGAGTGGAAATTTGAGCAATGCCAGACTCAGACGTTTGCTCATACGCATTGTTTCCAGGATTCGCGAGATCATCAGGATTGTCGAAGGTCGCGAGTGCGACCTGGCCAAGGCAAGCGTAGCGCCGTTCGAAAACGAGGCGGTCAATACCCCGTCAGGGCCAACGGAGAACGACGTGATTCGCGTCACTTCTCGGAAATCGACTCGCGCACAGGCGTTTGAACACACGGCGCTGACACACTGGCAAGGTTTGATCGAGGTCCCGTTGGCTTGTGCCGGTCTGGACGTCGTGAGCCGCCTGTCACAGCTAGACGAGTGCTCTTCCGTTCGAAGAGTGACGTCCGCCCGTGTCGACGCGGCGCCATTGGGACGATAGACCCGGCGGCATAGCGTGGCCCAAGGTCTGGTGATGGATGTCGTGCCCTTCAATGAAGATGAAATGGACCCAGCCGCGCAAAGCATGGCCGCGGCCTTACGGGAGAGCACATGCGCAGCTCAACCGAGGCAAGCCGGCACCTGTTGACGCCGCTTATGGCAAAGTCTAATGCTTCCAATCTCTGTGGCGGATGCATCTGGGCGCGCTTTCGCTGCGCAGATCCGCCGGAAGTGAAAGCGGCCCGCGACGACGCCAACGCCGATGCCCTTGACAAGCCAAACAGGCAAAATCAGAGCGTCGCCGCATGAGCGTACTTACTTCTCTGGCACGAGAACAGGCGCACCCTTGTTCTTCAGAAGAAGCACGATGAACTTCGCGGGTTGCGTCTGGCTCGCGTTGCGCCCGACGGTGTGCACGTCGTTAGGACCTTCATAGAAAGTCTGTCCAGGCGTGAGCGTGACCTCCTTGCCGCCCTTGACCTGCATCACGATCGAACCCTCCAGCACATAGACGAAGGCGTCCGCGTAATGCCGATGAACTGGATCGACAGAACCCGGCGGATAGGTCACGGTGATCATCAGCGCTTCCTTGCCCGGAAAGTCATCGAGCGGCTTTGTCATCAGCGGTGTCACGACGGCTTCAGGAGCCGCCGCACAGGCCCCGCCGATATGCGCGCCCGCGACGACGAGCACTACGATTGCGGTGTTCTTGAGTGAAAACATGATGTGCCTGCCAAATAACGCGTTCCGCACATGCGGAACGACGGTGGAAAGGAACAGAAGAACCAGACGGTTCAGGTGAGGTTAGCCTTGTCGAGGCCGAATACCTTGTCGGCCGAACCCGGCACGGTCCTGAATGCGACGTTCGCGCGGTTCCATGCGTTGATCGACATGATTTCGTACGTCAGGTCGGACAGTTCCTTCTCGGAGAACTGGGTACGCACGCGTTCGTAGATATCGTCCGGCACGCCCAGCTCGGCAAGCTTGGTCAACGCTTCAGTCCACGCGAGTGCGGCGCGCTCGCGCGGCGCGAAGAGCGTCGATTCGCGCCACACCGCCAGGTGATGGAGTCGCAGTTCACGCTCGCCGTGCAGGCGTGCTTCCTTGACGTGCATGTCGACGCAAAAGCCACAGCCATTGATCTGTGACGCGCGGGTCGAAACGAGATCGCGGATCGATTGTTCGATTGCGCTGTCCTTCAGTTGATTGCTGAACTCAAGGAATTTCTTGAACAGTTCCGGCGATTGCTGAATGTAGTTGATACGCTGTGTCATGGACTTCTCCTGGTGAGTACTCGCGCCTGGCGGATGTCGTCAGCGGCAATGCGCCGCACGAAGTCATCGTAGGTCGACGTGGCGTAGCGCGGTAGACCCGCAAACGGGATCACGGTGTTGTCTCTTTGGCACCAATCAAACGCAACCTGGCGCGCACAGGCAGGAGAAATAGCAGCGTTCAGGTGTTGCAGTGTGCCGCGGCGATACGCGCCAGCTTGTCGGGATTACGCTGCACGAGAATACGGACGATGCGCGCGCCATCCGTTTCGAATGACTGCGCCGATTCGAGCTTGCCCTCGACAAATCGCAGCAGCGCCCATTGACCGTTGAGCATCACGAGCTTGACGCGGAGTTCGCTGCCGTAGCGCCGGTACGAGGCGTAGAAAAGCTGTGCGATGCGCCGGCCGCCCACCATCGGCTTCGGAAAACTCGGCACCTTGCCGCCGCCGTCGCCGATCAGCATTGCGTCGTCGGTCAGCAAGGCATTGATCGCGGTGAAATCGCCTCGCTCCAGCGCCTGCGCGAACGTCTGCAGCAAGCGTAGATGCGTTTCGCGCGGCACGGCATAGCGTGGCCGCTCTTCGCGTAGTTGCGCTTTGGCGCGGCTGACCAGTTGGCGGCACGCGGCCTCCGTCTTGCCGATGGTTTCGGCGACTTCGTCATAGTCCGCGTCGAATACCTCGCGTAGCAGGAACGCTGCGCGTGCCTCCGGGGTCAACCTCTCGAGCAGCATCAGAAAAGCCACGGAGACGTCGTCGGCGCGTTCCTTGACCCCTTCTGGTGTAGCAGAAGGGTCGGTCATTTCAGGTTCCGGCAACCATATACCTGAATAATGCTCACGTTGAATTTTTGCGGCGCGAAGACGGTCGATGCACAGGCGCGTCGCAACCGCGACGAGCCACGCCTCAACATTTTCGATGGCCTCCCGGGGCGCCGCATGCCAGCGCAGCCAGACGTCCTGCACGATATCTTCGGCCTCGGCAATCGACCCCAGCATCCGATACGCAATCTTGTGTAACCGAGGGCGAAGCCCATCGAACGCACGAGCGTCGTCATTCATGAACATGATCTCTCCAGCCGTGTGAATACATGAGCGCCGGTCCAATAACGCTCTGACACCAGGATATTGCCACGCATGGAATTGAGGTGGCCGTGTGAGACGTCGTTGGCCGGATGGTCCGAGCATAGTGCGACGCCGGAATCGAACCTGGCCGTCAGCATATGCATGTCTTGCCTTCAACAGAAGACCAAAAACGGACGCTTCGGTGTTGTCTAAAGAACAACAGTCACAACTTGGGTCAACCATTTAGCATGAAGTCTGACGAAAGATTTTTCGGTCATATGTCACAGAATTCGAGCGTGCAACGTCTTAGTGGGGAGCGGTCCGGACGGTACCAATTGGAGGAGGAACGTGGCGCTGCTGGGTGCGCACGTTGTCCGCGTCCTTTTTCACTACTCACCTACGGTAGCCTGAGACACAAAAATGCACCTTGGAAAATCCTATAAGCTATTGGAGTTTTTGATCTGGACTCGGCGACAAATCTACGGACTTCTCGTTTGCGGTTCTGTACCGGTCGTTCTGTACAAGTTTTTCGGTCTTACATGGCTGTCGGTACCTCTGACGATTGTGGTTTTGCTCGGAACCGCAACGTCGTTTATCGTTGGCTTCAAAAACGTTCAGACATACAACAGGGCAATGGACGCCCTCGACATCTGGATTGACATTTTGAGCAGAAGCCGCCGCTGGGGCCAGGCCGCACGGGATCTTGTCAAAGACGAAGACATTTCCCGAAAACTGGTGTATCGACACCTTGCCTGGCTGACCGCGTTGAGATATGAACTGCGTCGACCCCGTATCTGGGAAAGCGCGAGCAGGCGTCCCAACGCTGAATATCGTCGGTTCTATCGTGTGCCGGAGTGGGAAAGAGACATTAGCGAATTATTGCCGGAATATTTGTCTCCCTCGGAAACCGCGCAAGCCCTTTCCTCCACTTCTATCGCTACATTCATTCTGAGCCTGCAAGGCGCTTCGCTCAAGATGCTTCACATTGCGGGGCACCTGAATTCAAGCTTCTATATGGAGCTCCAAAAGGCGGTTGGGGATTTCATGGATCTCCAGTCGAGATCGGAACGTTTCAAGAATTTCCCCTATCCACGTCAATATGCAACGGTCAGTTCGCTATTCGTGAGGTTCTTCTGTTTGTTTTTTCCATTCGGGCTGCTTCACGAATTCGATAAGCTGAATGATGGAGTGAGTGGCTTTATGCATGGCAACATGGTATGGCTGGTGGTGCCATGCAGTGTCGCAGTATCGTGGATGTACACGTCGCTCGAACAAGTTGGGGAAAGCACGGAGAATCCGTTTGAAGGCGGCGCAAATGACGTTCCCATTTCAACGCTGTGTAGCATCATTGAGCGCGATCTGAAAGAGATGCTCGGAGAACATGCGGACGATCTATCGAGCCAGACAATCATTGCGCTATAGAGAATACCGGTACAAGCGTCGGGGTTGCCTAGCGGGAACTTCATCGATTACTTGACATCTAAACTATCTAAGCCTAAATTATCCCCATCGGCAGCGTTCACATATGGGGAACAAGCATGCGCATCGTTTGTATTGGCGGCGGCCCGGCCGGGTTGTACTTCGGTCTGTTGATGAAGGGCCGTAACCCGGCCTACGATGTCACGGTAGTCGAGCGTAACCGCCCCTACGACACCTTCGGCTGGGGCGTCGTCTTCTCCGACCAGACGCTCGGCAACCTGCGCGCCGCCGACGCCCCCAGCGCCGACGCGATCCTCGACGCCTTCAATCACTGGGACGACATCGAGATCAATTTCCGCGGGCAGCAAATCCGTTCGTCGGGTCACGGCTTTTGCGGCATCGGCCGTAAGCGCCTGCTGAATATCCTGCAAGCGCGCTGCGAAGAACTGGGCGTGAAGCTGGTCTTCGAAACCCAGGTTACGGACGACAGCGTCTACGAAGCCGATCTGATCATCGCCTGCGACGGCGCCAACAGTGCGATCCGTCAAAAGTACGCGGCCACCTATCGCCCCGCCGTCGACATGCGCGATTGCCGCTTCGTGTGGCTCGGCACGAAAAAACTTTTCGACGCCTTTACCTTCGCCTTCGAAGAAACCGAATTCGGCTGGTTCCAGGCGCATGCCTATCGTTTCGACGATCAGACTTCCACCTTCATCGTTGAAACGCCGGAGCGCGTGTGGCGCGCCGCCGGTCTCGACGAAATGAGCAAGGAAGACAGCATTGCCTTTTGCGAAAAGCTGTTCGCCAGGTATCTGGACGGCAATGCGTTGCTGTCGAACGCGGCGCATTTGCGCGGCTCGTCGCAATGGATTCGCTTCCCACGCGTGGTCAACGAAGAATGGGTGCATTGGCGCGGCAACGCGGACGGCACCCAAACGCCTGTTGTTCTCATGGGCGACGCCGCGCATACTGCCCATTTTTCGATCGGCTCGGGTACCAAACTAGCACTCGAAGATTCGATTGAACTCGCCAACAGCATCGGCGCGCATCCCGGCGATCTCGCCGCTGCCTTGAAGCACTATACGGACGTCCGCAGCATCGACGTATTGCGTATTCAGAATGCCGCGCGCAATTCGACGGAATGGTTCGAGCATGTCGACCGCTATACGTCGTTCGAGCCGGAACAATTTGCGTATTCGCTGCTCACGCGCTCGCAGCGCATTTCGCACGAAAATCTGCGTGAGCGCGACGCCAACTATCTATCCGGCTTCGAAGATTGGCTGGCCCGGCGCTCAGGCGTGGAACGCGCGCCGGAGAAGCATTCCGTGCCGCCCATGTTCACGCCCTTCACCTCGCGCGGCGTCACGTTGAAAAACCGCGTGGTGGTGTCGCCCATGGCGCAATATTCGGCCGTCGACGGCATCGCGGGCGACTATCACCTGATGCATCTCGGCGCCCGCGCAATGGGCGGTGCGGCGCTCGTCATGACGGAAATGACCTGTGTCTCGCCCGAAGCGCGTATCACGCCCGCGTGTCCCGGCATGTATGCGCCTGAACATGTCACCGCGTGGAAGCGTATTGTGGATCTAGTGCACCGCCAGTCAGATGCGAAGATCGGCATTCAGCTCGGCCATTCCGGCGCGAAAGGTTCGACTCGCGTCGCATGGGAAGGCATCGATCAACCGCTGACGGAAGGCAACTGGCCGCTCGTCTCGGCATCGCCGCAACAATATCTGCGCGGCGTCAGCCAGCATTCGCGCGAAGCCACGCAAGACGAGTTGCGCGAAATCGAAGCGCAATTCGTCCGCGCGACGCAAATGTCCGCCGAAGCAGGTTTCGACTGGCTCGAACTGCATTGCGCGCACGGCTATTTCCTGTCGAGCTTTCTGTCGCCGCTGACCAATCAGCGCACTGACGAGTACGGCGGTTCGCTGGAGAATCGTCTGCGCTACCCGCTGCAGGTTTTCAAGGCGATTCGCGCGGTGTGGCCGCAAAACAAGCCGATTTCCGTGCGTATCTCCGCGAACGACTGGGTCGAAGGCGGCACGACGCCCGACGACGCGGTCCAGATCGCGCGAGCCTTCAAGGCCGCCGGCGCCGACATGATCGACGTGTCGTCGGGCCAGGTCAGCAAGGAAGAAAAGCCCGTATTCGGCCGCATGTTCCAGACGCCGTTCGCCGACCGCGTTCGCAACGAAGCGGGAATCGCGACCATCGCGGTCGGTGCGATTTCCGAGGCGGATCACGTCAACAGCATCATCGCCGCAGGCCGCGCGGACCTGTGCGCGATTGCCCGCCCGCATCTGGCCAATCCCGCCTGGACGTTGAACGAGGCCGCCAAGATCGGCTATTTCGACGTGACGTGGCCGAAGCCCTATACCGCGGCGAAATCTCAACTCGAACGCAATCTTGAACGCGAGCGCGCCCAAGCCACTGCAAACGCGGGTCTATCGCCGCAAGAACGTGCGCAACGCGCCGAAGGAACCACGTGAACACACTCCATTCGACGCTCGCTGGACAGCACGCGGTGGTCACAGGCGGCGGCAGCGGAATTGGCGCAGCGATTGCGGAAGCCCTGCTACGCGCCGGCGCGCGTGTCACGTTGATGGGGCGCAACGCGGGGCGACTCGACGCGCAGCGCGAGAAATGCAGCGTATTGGGCGACGTGGCTTGCATCAGCGTCGACGTCGCGCAGGAGCACTCCGTTGCCAATGCGTTCCGCGAAGCCGGCGCGGTCGATATCCTCGTCAACAACGCGGGGCAGGCGCAGGCCGCACCGTTCGTCCACACCGACATGGCGCTCTGGCAGCGCATGCTCGACGTGAACCTCATCGGCGTCTTTCTCGGCACGCGCGCGGTATTGCCCGGCATGCTCGAACGCGGTCATGGCCGCATCGTCAACGTGGCGAGCACGGCAGGACAGATCGGCTATGCGTACGTCGCCGCTTATTGCGCTGCGAAGCATGGCGTGATCGGTCTCACGCGTTCGCTTGCGCTGGAAGTGGCGACCAAAGGCGTCACTGTCAACGCCGTGTGTCCCGGCTATACGGAAACAGAACTGCTGCACGCATCGCTTGAACAGATCACCAGCAAGACTTCGCGCACCGAACAGCAGGCGCGCGAAACCTTGCTTCGCTCGAATCCGCAACATCGCTTCGTGAGTCCCGAACAGGTCGCCAATGCAGTGCTTTGGCTCTGCCAGCCCGGCTCGGACGCCGTCACGGGGCAATCCCTTTCCGTCTCCGGTGGAGAAGTCATGTGACCAAGTCAACGAACATCAGGAAGCCCGCAGCGGCGGCTGAAACGAAACCGCCGCGCAAAGGCGTCGCCAAACCCGCCGAAAACGTCGTGGACCTCGAAATGAGCACGGGCGCGGATAGTCACATGGGCTTGCGTCTGTGGCTGCGCATGCTGACCACGACCAATCTCGTGCAGGCCGAATTGCGCAAGCGCTTGCGCAACGAATTCGATACCACATTGCCGCGTTTCGATTTGATGGCGCAGTTGGAGCGTCATCCGGAAGGCCTGAAGATGACCGAGCTTTCCCGTCGTTTGATGGTGACGGGCGGCAACATCACCGGCATTACGGATCAGCTCGAGAAAGAAGGACTCGTGTCACGCGACACCGACCCGAACGACCGCCGCTCGATCAGCGTGTGCCTGACACCGGCGGGTCGCAAGGCGTTCGACAAGATGGCGGTCGCGCATGAGCAATGGGTAGTCGAACTGTTCGGTGGTTTGAGCCTCGATGAAAAATCGCGCACCCATCAGCGTCTCGGCAAACTCAAGAAACATCTGCTCGACAGTCTGAAAGACTGATTCGCATCGAAACGAGGAGACATTCATGACACGATCCAACGCCGACGCCCTACTGGCCGGCAACCGCCTCACGTTGGCGAACTATGAAGCGCGGCACTTCGGCTGGTCGGTCGCCGACAAAGTCGCGACGATCACGCTGAATCGCCCCGAACGCAAAAACCCGCTGACCTTCGAGTCGTATGCGGAATTGCGCGACCTGTTCCGGCAATTGACCTATGCGACCGACGTCAAAGCAGTGGTCATTCACGGTGCAGGCGAAAACTTCTGTTCCGGCGGCGACGTGCACGACATCATCGCGCCGCTGATCGATCTGCCCATGCCGGAGCTGCTGCTCTTCACGCGCATGACCGGCGATCTCGTGAAGGCCATGCGCCATTGTCCGCAGCCTGTGATCGCGGCCGTCGACGGCGTTTGCGCCGGTGCCGGCGCCATCCTCGCGATGGCGTCCGACATGCGGCTCGGCACCGCCCGCAGCAAGCTCGCCTTTCTGTTCTCCCGAGTCGGCCTCGCCGGCTGCGATATGGGCGCTTGCGCGATCCTGCCACGCATCATCGGCCAGGGGCGCGCCGCCGAACTGCTCTTCACTGGCCGCTCGGCAAGCGGCGACGAAGGCCACGCATGGGGTTTCTACAACCGGTTGTGCGAACCTGCCGCGCTGCTTGAAGACGCGCAGAAGCTCGCCGCCGATCTCGTCGCGGGTCCGACCTTCGCGCATGGCATCACAAAGAAAATGCTGCATCAGGAATGGAGCATGAGCATCGACGAAGCGATCGAATCGGAAGCGCAAGCGCAGGCGATCTGCATGAGCACGCGCGATTTCGAACGTGCATATAGCGCGTTTGCTGCGAAGTCGCGTCCTGTGTTCGAGGGAGACTGAATTGAGCGCCCACACCGAACCGGATCTGCATAGCGCGCTGGCGTGGCCGTTCTTCGAGCCGCGCCATCGCGAACTGGCCGCGGGTATCGAAGCGTGGTGCCACGCGAATCTCTCGCACCAGGATCACAAGGACGTGGACGCCACCTGCCGTCATCTGGTACGTGAACTCGGCGCGGCGGGCTGGCTGACATATGGCGTGGGCGGCGTAGCCTACGGCGGCCACGGCGACACGATCGACACGCGCGCCGTCTGCCTGCTGCGCGAAACACTCGCCAAACACTCCGGACTCGCGGACTTCGCGCTGGCGATGCAAGGACTCGGTTCGGGCGCCATCTCGCTCGGCGGCACGCACGAACAAAAGACGCGCTATCTGCCGCGCGTCGCCAACGGCACGGCAATCGCGGCGTTCGCGCTGTCCGAGCCCGACGCTGGATCGGACGTCGCCGCCATGGCGCTCGCCGCTCGCGAAGACGGCGACGCCTACGTGCTCAACGGCGACAAGACGTGGATCTCCAACGGCGGCATCGCCGATTTCTATGTGGTGTTCGCGCGAACCGGCGAAGCGCCGGGCGCGCGCGGCATCAGCGCGTTCATCGTGGATGCGGATACGCCGGGGCTGGAAATCGCGGAGCGCATCGACGTGATCGCGCCGCATCCGCTCGCGCGTTTGCACTTTGCTGGAGCGCGCGTACCGCGCAGTCAGATGCTCGGTGCGCCCGGCGAAGGCTTCAAGCTCGCCATGCGCACGCTGGACATTTTCCGCACGTCGGTGGCGGCGGCGTCGCTCGGTTTTGCTCGTCACGCGATGGCCGAAGGTCTCACGCGGGCCGCCTCGCGCAAGATGTTCGGGCAGACGCTTGGCGATTTTCAACTGACGCAAGCCAAACTCGCACAGATGGCCTTGACCATCGACAGCAGTGCGTTGCTGGTCTATCGCGCGGCCTGGTTGCGCGACCAGGGCGAAAACGTCACACGCGAAGCCGCGATGGCGAAATGGCACGCGAGCGAAGGCGCGCAACAGGTGATCGACGCCGCCGTGCAACTCTATGGCGGCATGGGCGTGCAAAGCGGCACGGCCGTCGAGATGCTGTATCGCGAGATTCGCGCGCTGCGCATTTACGAAGGCGCAACCGAAGTACAGCAACTGATTGTCGGACGCGATCTGTTGAAAGCACATGCTGCCGCCACTGCCGGAGCCCATACGCAATGAGCGCATCTTTCGAACGGCCCGTGCGGATCCGCTTCTCGCATTGCGACCCGGCCGGCATTGTGTTTTTTCCGCAATATCTGGTGATGACCAACGCGCTGGTCGAAGACTGGTTCAACGAAGGTCTGCACATCGACTACGCGCAGATGATCGCTCAACGCCGCGTCGGCTTGCCGATCGTCAAACTCGATTGCGAGTTTTCGCGGCCGAGCCAGATGGGCGAAACGATCACGCTGACTCTCAAGGTCGAGGCGATCGGCCGTCGCTCGATCAGGATCGAGATTGTCGGCCATTGCAACGGCGAAACCCGCTTCCGCGCGAAACAGGTGCTCGTCACGACTTCGCTGGAAATCGGCACCTCCATTGATATTCCCACCGACATCGCGAGCGCGCTCGCGACGTTCGCCCCACAGCCCGACTCCATTGAGGCGCATCGCTCATGAAAAAAGCTCTTCTCCCCGCCGGCTGGGTCAAACCGCGTGGCTACGCGAATGGCGTCGCGGCGACCGGCACACAGGTGTTCATTGCCGGCCAGATCGGCTGGGACGAACAGGCGCGCTTCCAGACCACCGACTTCGCCGCGCAAGCCATCCAGGCGCTCAAGAATGTGATCGCCGTTTTGCACGAAGCGGGCGGCAAGCCTGAGCACCTGGTGCGATTGACGTGGTACGTCACCGACAAACGCGAATATCTCGCGTCGTTGAAAGACATCGGCCGCGCGTTTCGCGAGTTGATCGGCGACTACGACATCGCGATGAGCGCGGTGCAGGTCGTCGCGTTGATCGAAGACGAAGCGAAAGTCGAAATCGAGGCGACCGCCGTGGTCCCGCAGTAACAGAGCAACAAAGCACACGAAAAGAAACCACCAAGCCAACCGAAGCGCATTTAGCCGGCTCAACGCCCGGGAGACCATGATGGAACCGTCAGCACACGTCGATACCTTCGCGCGCGACAATCTTCCGCCGCAGGATCAATGGCCTGTCTTTCTGCTCGACAACCCTGACGTTGCCTACCCGGCGCGCTTGAACTGCGCGACGGAGTTGCTCGACAGAACCATTGAGGCGGGCCACCGCGATCGTCCCGCGATCTGGTCCGATGTGGCCGGCACCCCACGCGCCACGACGTATGGTCAACTGTTGGCGCTGGTGAATCGCAGCGCGCATGTGCTGGTCGATGAAATGGGGCTAAAGCCCGGCAACCGTGTCCTGCTGCGTGGCCCCAACTCGCTGCATATGGCCGTGACGGCACTCGCGGCGCTCAAGGTCGGCCTCGTCGTGGTGCCGACCATGCCTTTGCTGCGAGCCAAGGAACTGAAACAGATCATCGACAAGGCGCAGGTTGGCGCGGCGTTGTGCGACGCCCGCCTGACCGCCGAACTGGCACGCTGCACCGATCCGCAAGACGAATTCTATTGCGCCGGCCTGAAGCAAACGCGCCTCTTCCACGACGACGCACCGGATTCGCTCGACACGCTCGCGATCAACAAGCCCGACCACTTCACCGCGTGCGACACCGCCGCCGACGACGTCTGCCTGATCGCGTTCACCAGCGGCACGACGGGCGCGCCGAAGGGCTGCATGCACTTTCATCGCGACGTCGTCGCCATGTGCGATCTGTTTCCGCGTCATGTGCTCAAGCCCACGTCGAACGATATTTTTTGCGGCACGCCGCCGCTCGCGTTCACGTTCGGCCTCGGCGGCTTGCTGTGCTTTCCGTTGCGCGTGGGCGCTTCCACGGTGCTGATCGAGAAGCTCACGCCCGAGACTCTGCTGCAGACCGTGGAGCGGTTTCACGCGACCGTCATGTTCACCGCGCCAACCTTCTACCGGCAAATGGCGCCACTGGTTGCGCACCACGACATCTCGACATTGAAGAAAACCGTATCGGCGGGAGAAGCGTTGCCCGATTCGACGCGGCGACTCTGGCACGACGCGACCGGTATCGACATGATCGACGGTATCGGCGGCACCGAGTTGATCCACATTTTCATTTCGGCGCAGGGTGACGAGATTCGCCCGCATGCGATAGGCCGCGCCGTGCCGGGATACGTGGTGCAGGCCGTGGATGACGACATGCAACCGGTCGCGCCTGGCACGATCGGCAAGCTCGCGGTACGTGGCCCGACCGGCTGCCGCTATCTCGCCGACGAACGGCAAATGAAGTTCGTGCGCGACGGCTGGAATCTGCCCGGCGATTCGGTCTATCTCGACGAGGACGGCTATGTGTTCTACCAGGCGCGCGCCGACGACATGATCGTCTCCGCCGGCTACAACATCTCCGGCCCTGAAGTGGAAAGCGTCTTGCTGCAACACGACGCGGTGTCCGAATGCGGCGTGATTGGCGTGCCCGATGAAACCCGCGGCCAGATCGTCAAAGCGTTCGTCGTGGTCAATCCCGGTTACGTCGCGGACGGCGAGCTGGTCGCGCAACTACAGGATTTCGTGAAAACTAGCGTGGCGCCGTATAAGTATCCACGCGAAATCGTTTTCGTCGATGCACTGCCGCGTACCGAAACCGGCAAGCTCAAACGGTTCGAGTTGCGTACGATGGGTTAGTGCGCATTTCCCGGGCAACCATCTTGCACGTGAGCGCAAACTCACCGCATGGCCGCCACTTTCTTAGCGGCCATGTCGATCAATCCGCGAACGATTAAACGTTCGATATGCGGTCGATGGCGAGATCGAGAAACGCCCGCAATCTGCCCAACCTGCGCAGATCGCGATGGTAGCCAAACCACACATCTCGTCCTGGCGGCGCTTCCCCAAGATCGATTCGTTCGATCCCGGCGGTGTTGTCGCCCAACGGGCAAGGCAGAACAGCCAGCCCGCCTCGTTCCGCGCACATGCGCGCCTGCGCCTCGCGGTTGTTGCTGCCGAAAGCCACATGCGCGTTCGGCAAAACTTCACGCAGCCATTTCACGTCGGGTAGCGTTTCAAAGGCGCTGTCCATGGTGAGCAGCGCGTATCCCGTACCGTCGCCGCGCTGCGGCGGCACGATGTTCAACGGGCCGTACAGCGCGTAGTCCATTTTGATGAACTTGCGCTGGATGACGTCGGCTTCATCGAACGGCGTGATCCGGAATAGCAGATCGGCGTCGCGACGCGCCAGATTGAGCCGCCGCGAATCGGTCACGAGTTCGATCGACACCAACGGGTTCACACGCAGAAACTCCGCGACGACCGGCGTCAACACATGCACGCCAAACCAGTCGGACGACGAAATCCGCAGCAAGCCGGTAAGTTGCTGTTGCTTCCCCGCTAACGCGCGCTCGAACGCGTGCGCTTCGTCTTCCATCCGCTCGGCAGTGGCGAGCACGGCGGAGCCCTCTTCCGTCAGCACGAAGCCGTCCGCTGTGCGCTGAAACAGCGTCTGCCCGACCGATGCCTCCAGCATCCGCAGCCTGCGGCCGATAGTCGGCTGGGTCTGGCCAACCTGGCTTGCCGCGCGGCCCAACGTTCCCTCGCGGGCAATTGCCAGAAAGATCCGAACGTCGTTCCAGTCCATATAAGCCCATGCAATTTTGTTTAGATAACGTGCAAAAACGTCGATTTACATACTTTCTCGCATGAACCACTATTAATCAAGCCGTTCCGGCACACCATCGAGAGAAATGTCATGACTATGCAAGCGCTTGTGCTCAACCGTTACAACGGTCCTCTGGAACTTACCGACCTCCCGACGCCGACAGCCGAACGCGGGCAGGTGTTGGTGCGCGTGAAGGCTGCCGGCCTCAATCCGCTGGACACCAAAATCCGCTCGGGTAACGCCGCGCATGCGAAGCACCCGTTGCCGCTGGTGCTTGGCATCGACATGGCCGGGACTCTCGAGGCAGTCGGCGAAGGTGTGAGCGGCTTCAGCGTCGGCGATGACGTGTACGGCATGACCGGCGGCGTGGGTGGCTTGCAGGGCTCGCTCGCGCAGTTCCAGGCCGTGGATGCACGATTGCTCGCTCATAAGCCGGCGAATCTCTCGATGAAAGAGGCCGCGGCAATTCCTTTGAGCTTCATCACATCCTACGAAGGCATCGCGGACCGGGCAAAGTTGCGGGCGGGTCAAACGGTGCTCGTGCAGGGCGGCGCAGGAGGCGTTGGCCATATTTCCGTTCAGTTGGCGATTGCGATGGGCGCTCAGGTCTTCGCGACGGTCAGCGCAAAGGATCTGGACGTGATCAAAGCGTATGGCGCTACGCCGATTGACTATCGTGCGAACTCGGTCGAAGCGTATGTCGATGCGTTGACCCAAGGCGAAGGGTTCGATCTCGTCGCCGATACCGTGGGTGGCGCTTCACTCGATGCTTCGTTCAAAGCCGTTAAGCAATTTGGTCACGTTGTCAGCGCATTGGGCTGGGGAACGCATGCGTTGGCTCCGTTGTCTTTCCGTGAGGCCACGTATTCGGGTGTCTTTACGCTGTCGCCGCTGCTCACCGGGAAACATCGCGAGCACCACGGCGACATGCTGCGCATAGCGGCTCGACTCATCGAGGAAGGCAAGCTGGTGCCGAAGCTGGACTCACGTAGTTTCGACTTCGGCAACGTGGAGCTTGCTTACCAGTCGATTGTCGATGCGACGAACACCGGAAAGATCGTGGTCGACGTGAAATAAGAACCGGGCGGGAATGTACCGTACGACGAAACGGGTCGCGCATTCGCGGGATTTCGGGAAAAATAGCGAGGCGTCGTAGAGATGCCCTCGCGTCATCGTTATTGCCGATGCATTTCCGCATACCGAAACCGGCAAGCTCGAACGCTTCGAGTTGCAGACGATGGCCTGGCTCACATTCCCCAAGCAATCATTTTGCGTGGGATCGTTTTGCATGGGAGACACACCGCATGGCCGCCTCTTTCATCGAAGTCGTCGCCCAGGATGGCGGCCGGTTCAACGCCTACGTCGCGCGTCCGGCGCAAGGGTCGGGACCGGGACTCGTGCTGCTGCAGGAAATTTTCGGCATCAACGACACCATGAAAGCGACGGCCGACCGCTTCGCCGAAGAAGGTTACGTCGTACTGGTGCCGGACCTGTTCTGGCGGATCAAACCGGGCATCGAGCTCGGTTATGGCGAGGCCGACATGAAACAGGCGCTCGATTATCTCGGCCAGTTCGACACAGACCTGGCCATCGACGATATCGCCGCCACCATCGCGGCGTTGCGCGCCCTGCCCGAACAGGCCGGCAAGGTAGGCACAGTGGGTTACTGTCTTGGCGGCAAGCTCGCGTTCCTGAGCGCCGCGCGCACCGATATCGACTGCGCGGTCAGCTACTACGGCGTGGGCCTCGAAGCGTATCTGGATGAAGTGCCGGCGATTCGCTGCCCGATGGTGTTTCACTTCCCCGAAAACGACTCGCACTGTCCGCCGGCAACCCGCGAACGGATCAGCGCGGCGTTACGTACGCGGCCGCAGATCGAGCAATACGTGTATCCCGGTTGCGATCACGCGTTTGCCGCGCCGTCGCGCCCGCAATACGACAAACCCGCCGCGATGATGGCGTATTCGCGCACGCTTGCGCTGCTGCGCAAAGTGCTGGGGCCCGTCTACGATCTCAACGCGCTGTGGGAAGCTCACTGCTATTACGAGTTCGCCACGCGCGACGTGGACGCCGTCATGCCGACCATGGTCGCGCAGCCCTACGTCAATCACGTTCCGACCATGACCGGCGGTGTCGGCCATGACAACCTGAAGCGCTTCTATACGCATCACTTCGTCAACTCGAATCCCGCCGATACGAAGCTGATTCCGATTTCGCGCACCATTGGCGCGGATCGTATCGTCGATGAATTCATTTTTAGCTGCACGCATAGCTGCGAGATCGACTGGTTACTACCGGGCGTCGCTCCAACCGGTAAGTATTTCGAGGTGCCCATGCTGGCTGTCGTATGTTTTCGCGGCGACAAGCTCTATAACGAGCACATCTATTGGGATCAGGCTTCCGTATTCGTGCAGGTCGGCTTGCTGAACCCCGAAGGACTGCCCGTCGCCGGAATCGAAAGCGCGCGCAAGCTGCTCGACGAAACGCTGCCGTCCAATCAGTTGATGGGCGCCAAATCACGCGTGTGAGCTGCGACTAGAGGCCTGCCTCTGCACAACGTCCTTATGATGTGACACTTCATTGGCCAACATCCCCCGACCCATGCTGACCGTTCATCATCTGAACAACTCCCGCTCGCAACGCGTCTTGTGGCTGCTCGAAGAACTTGGCGTTCCCTACGAGATCAAGCGTTACGAGCGCGATCCGAAAACGATGCTCGCGCCGCCCGAGTTGCGCGCAGTGCATCCGCTCGGCAAGTCGCCCGTCATTACCGACGATGGCCAGACTATCGCCGAGTCGGGCGCGATCATCGAATACCTGATCGACAAATACGGGCAGGGACGCTTTGCGCCGGCACCTGCCACGCCGGAGCGGCTGCGTTATACCTACTGGCTGCACTACGCGGAAGGTTCGGCGATGCCGCCGCTGCTGCTCAAACTCGTCGCACTGCGCATTGCCAGCGCGCCGATGCCGTTCTTCGCCAAGCCGATTGCGCGCAAGATCGCCGCCACACTGCAATCGAGTTTTATCGATCCGCAGTTGAAGCTGCACCTCGGCTATATCAACCAGGAGTTGAGCAAGACCGGCTGGTTCGTCGGCAACGACTTCACGGCGGCGGACGTGCAAATGAGTTTTCCGCTCGAAGCCGCCACGGCGCGCGGCGGTATGGAAGGCCAGATTCCGGCGGTGGTCGATTTTCTCAAGCGCATTCATGCAAGACCGGCTTATCAGCGGGCGCTGGAACGTGGCGGCAAGTACGAATTGCTTGGCGGCGATTGAGATCTGCGCGGCCCTGGAAATCGTAGTTGTGGGCCAAAAGTCGCGGATGCTAGACTGGAAAATCCCATTGTCGGTACCGCGCCTCGTCGAACGCGTTTTTGACGGCACGGTTGTCTGCGCGTTTCGTCAGCGCGTTTTGTCAACGCGTTTCGTCGTCAACGAATTGTCCACTGGCTGGTCGGCGCTGCCGCCGGGTTGCGTTTCTTTTGGCGCGGCGCCGACTTCAGCAGCCGCGCATCCGGCATCCATCGACCACGGCCAAGGAGCCGCCTGCATGACCCATTCCATCCACGGCAACAAACGCTGGCTCGCACTTATCGTGCTTTGCCTTGGCGTGCTCATGATCGTGCTCGATACCACGATCGTGAACGTTGCGCTGCCGTCCATCGCGGCGGATCTCGGTTTTACCGAAACGTCGCTCGTGTGGGTGGTCAATGCGTACATGCTGACCTTCGGCGGCTGTCTGCTGCTGGGTGGACGGCTCGGTGATCTGTATGGACACCGCAAGTTGTTTCTTATCGGCATCACGTTGTTTACGTTGGCGTCGCTTGCATGCGGCATTTCGAACTCGCAAGTGCTGCTCGTGTGCGCGCGGGCCGTTCAAGGTGTGGCGGGCGCTATCGTCTCTGCTGTTTCGCTATCGCTCATCATGAATCTGTTCACCGAACCCGGCGAGCGAGCGAAAGCCATGGGCGTGTACGGCTTCGTGTGCGCGGGCGGCGGCAGCATCGGCGTGTTGCTCGGTGGGTTGCTCACCAATCTGCTGAGCTGGCACTGGATCTTTCTCGTCAATCTGCCGATCGGCATCGCTGTGTACGCACTGTGTGTTGCGCTGTTGCCGTCGGCACGCGGGCATGCGCATGGAGAGAAGCTCGACGTGGCCGGCGCGGTGTCCGTCACCGTTTCGCTGATGCTCGCCGTCTATGCCGTCGTGAATGGCAATGAAGCTGGCTGGACTTCGGCGCAGACGCTCGGCTTGCTGTTCGCCGCGTTGGCGCTGCTTGCCGTGTTTCTGGTGATCGAATCGCGCGTCCAGCATCCTTTGATGCCGCTCGGTCTGTTCCGCTTGCGCAATGTTGCGACCGCGAACGTGGTCGGCGTGCTGTGGGCGGCTGCAATGTTTGCGTGGTTCTTTATTTCCGCGCTGTATCTGCAGCGCGTGCTCGGTTATCGGCCGTTGCAGGTCGGGCTCGCGTTCTTGCCGGCTAATCTGATCATGGGGTTCTTTTCGCTTGGGCTGTCGGCGCGGGTGGTGATGCGCTTCGGCCTGCGTGTTCCGCTTGCGGTAGGGCTGCTGGTCGCGGCGTGCGGTCTTGCGTTGTTCGCCCGAGCGCCGGTTGGCGGCAGCTTTGTGCTCGACGTCATGCCGGGGATGATTTTGCTGGGCTTCGGCGCCGGTATTGCATTCAATCCGATGCTGCTGGCCGCTATGAGCGATGTCGATCCGAGTGATTCAGGACTCGCGTCCGGAATCGTTAATACGTCGTTCATGATGGGTGGCGCGCTTGGGCTTGCGGTACTGGCGAGTCTTGCTGCGGCGCGGAGTGAGGCGATGCTCGGGGCGGGTGATGCCGTGGCCGCGCTGAATAGTGGGTATCACGTCGCGTTTTTGTTCGGGGCGATTTTTGCGGCCGCGGCGGGGGTGATGGGTGGGGTGTTGTTGCGGACGGGGGTGGCGAGTGGAGTTCAACACGAAAGCCACGCTGACCAGCACGCGCCAGCCACAGAAGGGCAGTCGAGAGCCGCTGGAAACAATGCCGCAAGCGAGAATTATTGAGCAGCCGTAGACCTGTTGCCGGGCGGCTGGATTTGTGCGTTTCGATCGGGCTTGTGGGAGCAAGGCACTGTTTGACGATAAACGGTCCGAACGCGATCAGGCTAAGCATGTGGCGGCTGCAAGCCGCTTCGCTGTTGAAAACCGCAAGCACGATCAAATACGGCAGCCTGCGTCGAGCTACGCTGGTTCCATGCTGACATGAGATCCCACATGAACCCGGTTGGAAAAGCGCTGTGGTTTATCGAAAGCCACTTTGCCCGCGAGTTGTCACTGGAAGACATCGCCGACTGCGGATGCGTGTCGCGCTTTCATCTGGCGCGCGCCTTCGAAGCGGCTACAGGGTTTTCGGTGATGCGCTATGTTCGCGCGCGTCGGTTGAGCGAATCGGCGCGCCGCCTGGCAAGCGGCGCACCAGACATTCTCGCGGTCGCCATCGAAGCCGGCTACGGTTCTCACGAGGCATTCACGCGCGCATTTCGCGAGCAATTCGGGCTCACGCCCGACGCGCTGCGCGCGCGTGGCCATCTCGACAACCTCGCCCTCGTGGAGCCGATCAAAATGGACGAAACCCTGCTAGCCCATCTCGAACCGCCGCGCTTTGAAGACGGTAAAGCGCTTCTGGTTGCGGGTCTGAGCGAACGCTATACCTGCGAAACCTCCGCTGCGATCCCATCGCAATGGCAGCGCTTCAACCACTACTTCGGCAAAGTGCCGGGCCAGATCGGCAACGTGGCGTACGGCGTCTGCTACAACGCCGACGACGCCGGCAACATCGACTACCTATGCAGCGTCGAAGTCGGCGATTTCTCGGCCTTGCCACGCGAGCTGAGCCGCTTGCGCATTCCCCCGCAACGCTACGCGGTGTTCAGTCACCGCGAGCATGTTTCGGCCATCCGTCGCACCTGGAACACGATCTGGAATCAATGGTTGCCGACATCGGGACATGTGCCGGCGGATGCGCCGAATTTCGAGCGGTATGACGCGAAGTTCGATCCGGTGAGTGGAATGGGCGGGCTCGAGATCTGGTTGCCGTTGAAGATATGATCGACGCGATTGACGACGCGCGGGTGGATGCGTATCGACACACACCCCCGCCCGCGTATGACCAGCATCCACCCGCAGCTCATCGAACATCTCCCGCCCAATACGCGAACGTTGCATTAACGATCGCCGGTTGCAACAGGAAGTCGTGCGCCGCCTGCGCCAGATCTGCCCGCACGGGTTTGATCGTCCCGGCAGCCATCGCCAGCAAGGCGAGTTCGGCCGCGTTCTCCATCGAGACCGCGAGATAAATGCTTTCTTCAATCGAAGCACACGCACAGATATAGCCGTGATTGACAAGCAAAGCCGAGCGCCGGTCGCCTAATGCCGCGCTGATGATTCGGCCTTCTTCATCGTCGATCGGCACGCCGGGCCATTCCTCAAGAAAGCCGCAGTCGTTGTAGAACATGCAGGCGTCCATATGCGCGACCGGCAACGGTATACCCAGCATCGAGAGCGCGCTGATGTGTCGCGGATGCGTGTGCACAATCGCATGAACGTCCGGCCGATGGCGATAAACCCACGTATGAAACCTCACTGCCGGGTTCGGAGTTCCGTCGCCTTCAAACACCGTCAGTTCATCGTCCACCAGAATCATCGATGCGGGCGTCACCTCTGCAAAGCTTTTTCCGAGAGCCGGCGTCCAGTATCCGCGGCTCGACGCATCGCGCCACGTAATCTGACCGGCGAGACTCGCCATATGCCCTTTCGCATGCAGGATGCGGCAAGCATCGGCGAGTTTTTCGAGGGGAAAGGACGCTTGCGCGTTCCCGATGCCCGTAATGGCTGACCGTTGTTTCATTGAATCACTCTCCTTGCGAATGGGGCGGCGTTGGCGTCGTGGGGGCGCTTTTCATCAAACGTGTGCAAAGCACGGCGAGCGCTGCAAGTGCGCCGACATAGATCGCGATCGGCTGCAGACCGTGATATTGCGCCACCAGTGAAGTCGCCACGATCGGCGCCAGCCCGCCACCAATCGCCGCTGCAAACTGAATACCGATCGATATGCCGGAAAGCCTCACATTGACTGGAAACTGCGCGGCAAAGAGCGCCGACTGCGGACCGAATAGCAACGCATAGTTGAACCCTAGCGCAATAGCCACCGCAACCTGTAACGCCGTGAGGCTGCCGCTATCGATCCACCGCAGCAGAGGCACGACGCTAAGCGCCATGACGACAGCGCCGAACATATAGAACCGGCGTACGCCTACCCGGTCGGCCAGCCAGCCGAATAGCGGCAAGGTGACGATCTGGATTGCCGCGCCGATCATGACGGTCTGCAACACCGCGCTACGGCTGAATCCCAAACGCGTCGACGCGTAAGAAACCAGAAATACGGTGAGTACGTAGTAAAGCGTCACTTCGGGAAGCTTCGCGCCGATTGCCAGCAGCAACGACTTCTTATGACGCGTGAGCAGTTGCCACAGCGGCACGTCTACCCGTTGTCGCCCGCTTGCGGCTTTTTCGAAGGCGGGCGACTCACCAACGCTTCGCCGTACGAATGCGCCTAGCAAGACCAGCGCGATGCTGGCAAGAAACGGAATACGCCATCCCCAGCTTTGAAAAGCCTCTTCCGGCAGTCGGCTCAAGAGACTGAACGCCGATGTGGAAAGAAGTAAGCCGATCGGCGGACCCATTTGAGGCAGGCTGCCGAAGAGGCCCGCGCGACTGGACGGCGCATGCTCGACTGCCATGAGCACGGCTCCGCCCATTTCGCCGCCCAGCGCGATGCCCTGCAAAATGCGCAGCGCGACGAGCAGCACCGCGGACCACGTGCCGATCACGGCGAAGTTCGGTATCAGACCAATCGCGATGGTAGAAAAGCCCATCAGGAACAACGAGAAGGTCAGCACCGACTTGCGGCCGAGCCGATCGCCAAAATGCCCGAACAGGATGGCGCCGAGCGGCCGCGCGAACAGCCCGGTCGCGAATGCGCCGAACGACGCGAGTGTCGCGCTCGTCGGGTCGAGGTTGGGAAAGAACTGCCGGTTGAATACGAGCGCGGCGGCCGTGCCGTAGGCGATAAAGTCAAAGCCCTCGATGATCGATCCAACTGTGGCCGAGATGACCGCCTTATAGCGGGCCGGCAGCGGCGATCTGCGCGTTGTTGTGCTCACGCCTTCGAGCGCGGAAAACGGGTCGTTCACGGGTGATCTCCTCACTTCGGTGGTCGGCGGGAGGCGGCCGAACTGGCGTCAGTATTGGTCCGGTGAACGACGCGGGATATGTGCCCAGAAATAACTCTGGATTAACCTGAAGTTATCGCGCCTTGCGGGCCCGCGCGCAAGGCAATTTCAAGTGCGGCGTCGAACGCCCGCGACTGACCGCGCACGCTGCGTGATATCGCGACCAGCCGGCGCGATGGGACCGCATTCAACGGTGTACGGCGCAGCCCACGATCTTCGACCATATCGCGCGGCAAGCTCTCCGGCAGGACAGTCACGCCGCCGCTGATCGACACGAGCCGCAAACTTAGTTCGAGCGAATCGCATTCGATATACGGCTGCACACTGCCGCCCAGCGATCGTTCGACCATGCGGCGCAACGCGTAAGGTTTTGGCGGAAGGATCAGTTTCAGCGCGGCCAGGTTGGTCAATGCATGCGCGTCGGTATCGTCGTCTGCGGCGGTGTACAAGGCCAGCCGCTCTTCGAAAAGCGGTTCGCTGATTAGATCCGGCACATCCACTGCGGTCTCGTAGACGAAGCCGATATCCGCTTTGCCGCGCTCCACGCTTTCGACCACGTTCGCGGAACTGTCGCAGTGAATGGTGAGGTGAACATCGGGATACAGCGCGAGCATCTGCCGGCTCAACTCCGGAATGAAATACGCGATCAACGTTTGAACGGTTGCAATGCGTAGCGTCCCGCCATGCCGCGACAGATGCCCCGAATGTTCGAACGCGGCATCGAGTGAATTCAGCAGGGGCTCGACTTTCAAAAAGAGCGCTTGACCGTCGGGCGTCAATTGCATGCCGCGGCCGTGGCGAAGAAATAGCTTCGTGTCGAGCGCTGTTTCGAGTGCGCGAATCTGTTTGCTCAGAGCGGGCTGCGTGATAGCGAGAATCTCGGCTGCCTCGCGCAGTGAACTCGCCTTCGCTACGGCGACGAACATGCGCAATTGATTGTCCCGGCTGGCAAGCGTTTTCATAGAAAGGAGGATTGGTGGATGAAATGCCGCTGGCGTACATGTTACCCATCCGGCGAGCCGATCGCGGCGGGCAGCATCGATCGACTGCGGATGTTGTCCGTGCAGTCGATGATCACGGCATGGACACGGTTCTATGATTGTCGGCGCTTTATGAGCCGACCCCGATCAGGAACAAGACCGCAGCGAGACAGCGGTTGTCGGTAGTCTGGAAGACTGTGCCCAATGAGCTATATCGAGCGATGCGGCGCTGCACCGCATCTGCTTCGGAATGCGCTTGCCGTTCGTTCCGAGCTCTGAAGATTCGCTGCGAACGACAAGCGCAGGTTCATGAGCGCACAGATGGCGCCGCGGCTAACAAGCCGCGCAGAAACACCATGATCATATGGCCGATAGGTGCGTCGGAAAGCAGCGACCGCTGCAAAGCGAGGCCCTGCGAAAGCCCCATGAAGGACGCCGCCAAGACGGTCGGCGATTCCGGCGGCACTTTTTCCAGTCTGGCGAAAATCTGCCCGATGCAATAGGCAAGGCCATCACGGTGAGCGTCCAGCAACGCCTGTGAGGCTTCTTCAAAAACGGGATTGCGACGCCCCTGAAGCTTGAATTCAACGCCCAACACCGACCACTCGGGCTCGGCATCGAGTGTCTGCGCCCAGACTTCCAACGCGCTCAAAATGTCGTCCGCGGACGCGGATGGGTCGCTCAGCGTACGGGCGATATCGCCCACTTGCGCCTTTGACCGCTCTCGCATCAATTCGACGAACAGCTCTTCCTTGCTCGCGAAATTCGAATAGAAAGCGCCCTGCGTGTAGCCTGCTTCGGCCGCGATATCTCTTAGAGAAGTGGCGCCGAAGCCTCGCTCGACAAACAGCCGCTTCGCCGCGGCAAGCAAATGCGTGCGCGTTTGCAATCGGCTTTCTTCGCGGCTCAGGCGCGGGGGTGGGGTCGCCTTCTTCATGGCCGGAAGGATATCAGTTGATATTTAAAATTCAACTGGCTATTATTACGAATCCATTTCGCATATCACTTGATATGCGAAATCAGGAGCCTCGGGTGGTCCTCTGAGCGTGCTTACGCAACGCGATGAGGGCGAGCCTGCGGAGTCAACTGCGAGCCAACCGCAAACACCAGGGCGCAATGCAACAACCTGGTCATGTACTACGGAAAGAAAGCATGAGCAGCAGGGTAAAGATGTTGAAGCAGCAACTCGCCCAACTCGATGAGCGGATATTGGTCGCCTGGCAGCAGGAACAGAAAGCCGCGATCGAACACGTCCGGCAGGTCATGAACTTCTTCAACCTTGTGCCGAACCAGTTGCGCGTCGACCGGCGCGGCAGGTACAACACCAGGCCGCCTCAAATGAAGTATCAGGACCCCGTCACCGGCGCGACGTGGAGCGGCCGTGGCCGCGCGCCTTCGTGGATCCGCAACCGGCGCTACGACGATTTTCTGGTTAAGCAGCCTGACGACGCCGGATCGAACTAAGGGTTGCAGACGTTCAAGCGTATTCCATGCGCCCTTGATCCGCGAGTTTGATAAGGATGTCTATCTCTTTGCGAATCATCATGGTGCGCACAGAGTAACGTCGATCAAGCCGCCCGCCCTCAGGCAAGCGTTCGAATCGAGTTGCTGATACCGCGCGCGCAATCGATCACGGCGGGGGCCAAGCGTGCTTCAGCTTCCGCCGGCGTCCACCGGCTCGTCGGCGCAACGACGTGAACCGCACCGACCGGCCGACGCTCCCCGTCGAGCACCGGCGCCGCGATCGTCATATCGCCAATGAACAGTTCCTCGCGGTTCGACGCATAGCCATTGCGCCGTCCGAGCGCGAGCCGCGTCACGATCTCGTCGATATCCGTTACGGTGTACTGCGTATGCGCAACGCGATCGCTCGCGAGCAGCAGCGCATGTGACTCGTTTTCCGGGAGCGCCGCGAGATACGCTCTCCCCGACGCCGTGCAGTACATCGGAATGCGGCTGCCGATCGGCATGTGAATCGGCACGAACTTCATACACACGAAGCGCGCCACGTAGACCATATCGACGCCATCCGGCTCGGTCAGATTGGTCGTCTCGCCCGTGACATTGGTGAGCTCGGACAGAAATGGATTGGCGACGTCGATCAACGTGTCCGCAGCCAGATAGTTGAAGCCGATCTGCATCACACGCGGCGCCAGTTGATAGCGCCTGGTACGCGGATGCTTTCGCACGTAACCGAGCTTCTCCAGCGTATAGATCATGCGTTGCGCAGAGCTTTTGGTGATTGCCGTGGCCTCCGCGACTTCCGGCAATGTCATCGACCTTCGCTGTGCACTGAACGCGCGCAGCACCGCGATGCCCTTCTCCAGCGACTGATTGAACAGTGCGTCTGGCGTTTCCTCCGGTTCCGGGGACACTTCCGGCGGTGCGCTGAGCGTCTTGCGTGTCATGGAATCACCCAATTGTTCTCTGTCGTTATTGACTCTAGCATATCGAATATCGATACGCAAATTTCGTCCACCGATATTTTTGATTCGAATAATATGCACCAACTGACGGTTACCGATATTCCGACCGACCGTCTTCAACTCGTGGAGAGATTCATGTTCCAGTTCGCCAAACGCTTCGCCAGTGTCTTTGCAACAGGATTGCTGCTCGCCGGTGCGCCGGCCTTGTCGGTGGCCGCCACTACGTACGAGATTGGAGCGACGGCCACCGGTGTGCCGTTCACCTTTCTCGATGTGAAGACCAATTCGATCCAGGGCCTGCTGGTCGATGCGATCACCGCGACCGGCAAGGCGGCGGGCTTCGACGTGAAGATCGAACAAACCACGTTCTCCGCGTTGATTCCGTCGCTGACCACGAAGAAGATCGACATCATCTCGGCGGCCATGCTGAAAACGCCGGCGCGCGAGCAGGTCGTCGATTTCTCCGACACCGTGTACTCCTATGGCGAAGGCCTGATCGTGCGCGCCGACGACAAAGGACAGTACACGTCCATGGACGACCTCAAGGGCGAAGTGGTCGGCGCGCAGGTCGGCACCGCGTTCGTCGATGCGTTGAACAAGAAGGGGATCTTCAAGGAAGTGCGCACCTACGATTCAGTCGCCGACATCATGCGCGACGTCGCACTCGGCCGCATCAAGGCGGGCTTCGGCGACCATCCGATTCTGGCCTACCAGCTTCAGCACAATCCCAATCCGCAATTGCGCCTCGTCAGTGGCTATCAACCGTCCGTGAAAGGCCAGGTGTGTTTTGTCGTGCGCAAGGGTGACACGGCGACGCTGGAGCAGTTGAATGCCGGCATCAGAAAGATCAAGGCCGACGGTACGCTCACGCAAATCGTCAAGAAGTGGCAGGTGGAATGACGTCGTTTTCCGAATAAGGACCGTCCGCCATGTTCTTCCAGAACGCCGTCGAGTTTCTGCCGATCCTGCTCAAAGGCGCGGTTGTCACGATCGAGATCACCTTCTGCTCGTTCGTTCTGAGCACCGTGCTCGGCCTCGTGCTCGCGCTGATGCGCGTGTCCAGCAACCGCATCGTATCGAACGCCGCCGCGACTTTTATCAACGTGATCCGCGGCCTGCCCATCATCGTTCAGCTCTTTTACATCTACTTTGTGCTGCCGGACCTCGGCGTGCAATTGTCGGCGTTCCAGGCGGGTTTCATTGGCCTTGGCGTCGCGTACTCGGTGTATCAGGCGGAGAACTTTCGCGCCGGCATTCAGGCGATCGATCACGGGCAGATCGAAGCGGCGCAGTCTATCGGCATGCGCGGCGCAATGATCATGCGGCGCGTGGTATTGCCGCAGGCGTTCCGGATCGCACTGCCGCCATATGGCAATACGCTCGTGATGATGCTCAAGGACTCGTCGCTCGCATCGACTATCACCGTCGCCGAAATGACGCGCGCCGGACAGCTCATCGCTTCGTCCACGTTTCAGAACATGACGGTCTTCACGCTGGTCGCGTTGCTTTACCTCGGACTCAGCCTGCCGCTCGTCTATGGATTGCGGCGGCTCGAACGCCGTCTCGGACTGAAGGGAAAACGATGATCAAGGTCGACTCGATTCACAAGCGCTTTCACGATCAGCACGTGCTCAAAGGCGTCAGTCTGAGTGTCGAACGCGGTCAGGTCGTGTGTCTGATCGGTCCGTCCGGATCAGGCAAATCGACGCTGCTTCGATGCATCAACGGACTGGAGCGGCACGACGCCGGCACGATCACGGTGGAAGGCCAGGCCGTCGACGCAGCTTCGAAGCAGATCCACGATCTGCGCGCGCAGGTCGGCATGGTGTTCCAGCGCTTCAATCTGTTTCCGCATCGTACCGCGTTGGAAAACGTGTTCGAAGGTCCGGTATTCGTGAGAAAGGAAGTGCGTGCACAGGCACGCGAGCGGGCCCGCCATCTGCTCGAGAAGGTCGGCCTCGCGCATCGCATGGACGCGTACCCCGCCGAGATGTCGGGCGGACAGCAACAGCGTGTGGCCATTGCGCGCGCGCTGGCCATGGAACCAAAAGCGATCCTCTTCGACGAGCCGACTTCGGCACTTGATCCGGAACTGGTCGGCGAAGTACTGGGCGTGATGCGCCAACTCGCCGACGACGGCATGACCATGATCGTCGTCACGCATGAGATGGGCTTTGCGCGCGAGGTCGCCGATCGCGTGTGCTTTCTTCATGACGGCACGATCCACGAGGAAGGCTCCGCCGCCGATCTGTTCGAACGTCCGCGCAATCCTCGCACTCGTGAGTTTCTCGGCAGGATGCCCACGCTTACCGACGCCCCCCGGATTTGAAAACATCATGAGCCTGGTTGAAGTTGCAAAGCCATTGCCTCCCTCTTTGTGGGCGGCAACGGCGGAACCCGCGGTCGATACACCGCCGCTAGACGGCTCGGTCACAGCGGACGTGGCGATTGTCGGCGCCGGTTACACGGGTTTGTCGACGGCCTTGCATCTCGCGGAACAAGGCATACGCGTCTGTGTAATCGACGCCAACGAGCCCGGTTGGGGCGCGTCCGGCCGTAATGGTGGCCAGGTGATTCCCGGCCTGAAATACGAGCCCGACGAACTCATCCGACGCTACGGCCCACGCGATGGCGAAGCACTCGTGCAAATGGCGGGCGGCGGCGCCGATTCGGTTTTCGCACTGATCGAGCGCCATGGCATTCAGTGCAACGCGACTCGCGCCGGCTGGATTCAGCCGACCCATTCGAGCAAGCTGCTCGGCACACTACACAACCGGGCGCAGCAGTGGGCGTCGCGCGGCGCGCCGGTTGAACTGCTCGACCGTGCGCAGATATCGAAGCGGCTCGGCACGGACGCATTCGTCGGCGGTTGGGTCGACCTGCGCGCGGGCAGCGTGCATCCGTTGAGCTATGCGCGCGGCCTCGCACGCGCGGCGCAAACGGCGGGCGCGGCGATACACAGCGGAACCCCTGCTGCGAGCGTCGAGCGTGGTCCGAAAGGATGGAGGATTCGCACGGCACAGGGTTCGCTCATCGATTCGAAGCAGGTGCTGCTGGCAACCAACGGTTATACGGATGGGCTTTGGCCGCAACTCGCTCAATCCGTGATCGCCGCAAATAGCTTTATCGTCGCAACGAGGCCGCTACCTGATGATGTCGGCGCAACGATTCTGCCCGGTGGCGAAGTGGCTTCCGATTCACGGCGACTGCTGCTCTATTTCCGCAAGGACGCACATGGACGTCTGCTGATGGGCGGACGCGGCCCCTTTCGCGAGCCTCGCAATGCCGCGGATTGGGCGCATCTCGAACGTGCCGCCCGGCTGATGTTTCCACAACTGAAGGACATCGAATACGAATACCGATGGGCGGGTCGTATCGCCATCACCCGCAACTTTTTGCCGCACGTGCATGTGCCGGCAGAAGGGATGACGATCGCGCTGGGTTACAACGGACGCGGCATTGCAATGGCGACGACGTTAGGAAAACATCTGGCCGCTTTGATCGGCGGGACGACACGTGGCTTGCCGCTTCCGCCGACCTCTATCGAGCCTGTGCCGTTTCATGCGTTGCAGCGGTTTTATATCAGTGCAGGCGTGGCGTGGTATGGACTGCTCGATGCGCTTTCTTGATGCATAAGTTCGGGTGTATGCGGTGTGGCTGGCGCAGCTCCTATTGAATCGGTACGCATCCTTTTCGGCATGAATAAGAGTCGGCGGCACAGCGATTGCTGCGCTTTTGGTCGGGCAGGCGACGACCGTCTGTTTCTTTATTCAGTCCGATAAGGAGGGATGGATCATGAGCAAGGCAACCAGCACATTGATCGCGGCCATCGCCGCACTTACGCTGTCGGGTGGCGCTTATGCACAGACAGCGGGAGGTTCGAACGGCACCGGTTCAGCGGGTAGCACGGCAAGTCCCGCGAATCAGGTGAATCAGCCGAACAGTGGAATGAGTGGTTATGGCACGCCTGGCGCTACGAATTCGGATAGCGGGATGGCGACCAGGGCGCCGAATTCGGGTTTGCCGAGTGGGACGAATAGTAGCTCCAACTCCGGCAATAGCGCTCCCAAGAGCAACAATACGCTGGCGAGGCCGAGTGTAGTGTCGCCTGCGGCGGGTCAATAAGCGTTGTAAAGGTGACGACCGGCGGCAAATCACGGTGAAAGTAATTTCGACCGGAGCCGCGAGTTCGCGGTTGGCATGCGCGAGTCAATACGACAGGTCTGCACGGTCGCTCGGTTCGTGACGAGCAACGTTATTGATGCGTGAGTGTGATGAGGTCGTGATCCAGTTGAGCTTCGGCGCAGAGGAACATTGTGAGGCTGGGCTGCGCTGGGCTCGATTCGTATCGAGCGCTTCTCGACTCTCAACGACCTTCACAAAGCTAGCGTTCGAGTTCTTTATTGGTCCTGTGTCGCATGACAGACCGCTGCCGTCTCGGACAGCGGTCTTTTCGTTTCTGCATGACATTGTCTTTGCGGCGGCACTACCCAATGCTTAGTTGTTAGTTTTCCGTCGCTTAGTGTGGCGCGGGAACCAGTTGCTGGATCGCGTCCGCTCTCAAAGTCGCTGCACTGTCCGATGGTGGGCTTTTGTGCTTTGGCGTGTCGGCGGCGGTGGCGGATGCTTTCGCCCTCTGGGATGCCTCGGCCAGCAGGGTCGCCGCATGGCGCGCCGTGATGCGGCTTTGCGAGACACCCTTCGCATCGAGTGCGATCACCTGGAACAGTTCGCGGTCGTATTCGAGTTCCTGCTGATATTGTTCAGCTGTGTCTACCAGTAGTTCAAGGAGCGTCTGACGACGCCGTCTTTCATCGCTCGTGATGGCAGGATTCCTACATATTGAAGACGCAAGTGTGATCAAGGTGTCCAGTTGGCCTACCTGCCGGTCGCATAAGTCAAATGCGGATAGGGCGAGCGTTTCGTACTGGAGCGCGTCGACGGGCGGACGCGATGAAGGCTGGTTTTTTGATGGATTTGGTCATGGCGCGATCTCTCTGGTGATTCTTTGGATCGCCCGACACTCGCTTGTAAAGGGGTGAGCGGGCACGTGGCGGGATTGGAAGACCGGCGCTAAACCAAACCGGCGAGCCTTGCGGCTCCCCCACCACAGCCCGCCCGTTGATATGTATAGGCGTGCAGAGGTAGACGCACGCCCCGCGATGAGCGGGTGTGCGAGTTTAGCTAGCAGGCTTCCAAACCTGGTCGCTGGGTGTTTCCCGAGACTTGGGAATTATAAATCAGGGCGGACGGGTTGCTGCCAACTGAGTAGGCTAAATGCTTAATTTGGTCGGAAGGGTAATCGCAGCGGGCCGAGGACGTCGGCAGGGGTGCCCATTAGCGGACGGTGCCGATTGCGACGATTACGTGCTTTCGGCTCACAAGCTATCGCTCATGGGCTCGTGTATCGGGACCGATTTTCTTGGGGTTTATTCAACGCCTGCCCGCACGCGCCGTCGCGCGCTCCAGAGCCCGCGGACATGGGCAGGTGTCGAACAAACCTCCAGATTAGTACGCATAGCCTGCCCGCAAGGTTTCGGTTTTCCGGCCTAGCCAGTTGCGTTAACGAGCAATACGCGCATCCTCCGCAAAGGAAAAACCCCCTCTAACCAATACTGTCCAGCGCCTTCGCAAGCCTGGCGACCGCACCTTCCACATCATGCAGCTTGTCCAACCCAAACAATCCAATGCGGAAGGTCTTAAAATCCTCAGGCTCGTCGCATTGAAGCGGAACGCCAGCCGCAATCTGCAAACCCGCATCGGCAAACTTCTTACCCGATCGAATTCCATCATCGTCGGTGTAGCTGACGACAACGCCCGGTGCCTCAAACCCTTCAGCCGCCACGCTTCTAAACCCCTTATCCGCGAGAAGTGACCGAACACGCTTCCCAAGCTCAAGCTGCTCCGCTCTCACTTTATCGAAGCCGTATGCCTCGGTCTCCTTCATAACGTCACGCAACGTAGCAAGACCGTCCGTAGGCATCGTCGCGTGATACGCGAACCCACCGTTCTCGTAGGCTTCCATGATCTGCAGCCATTTGCGAAGATCACACGCGAAACTGGTACTCGTCGTCCCGTTGATTCTTTCGCGGGCAAGCTCGCTCAGCATGACCAGACCGCAGCACGGCGACGCGCTCCATCCCTTTTGCGGTGCGCTGATCAGGACGTCAACGCCGCTCGCCTTCATGTCGACCCAGACCGTACCGGAGGCAATGCAATCCAGTACGAACATGCCGTCGACGGCATGCGCAGCGTCGGCCACCGCGCGCAAATAAGCGTCCGGCAGCATGATCCCGGATGCGGTTTCGACATGCGGCGCAAAGACCAGATCCGGCTTGTGTTCCCTGATTGCGGCGACCACGTCTTCGATAGGTGGCGGTGCATAGGCAGCCTGTCTCCCTTCTTCGACCGGGCGCGCCTTCAGCACGATCGATTCAGACGGAATGCCGCCCATGTCGAAAATCTGCGTCCAGCGGAAACTGAACCAGCCATTCCGGATGACCAGGCACTTCCTGTTCGTTGCGAACTGCCGGGCGACGGCTTCCATGCCGAACGTCCCGCTGCCAGGTACAACAACGACCGACTTCGCGTTGTAGACCTTCTTCAGAGAATCGGAAATATCGCGCATCACTCCTTGAAAGAGCTGCGACATATGATTGATTGATCGGTCGGTGTAAACGACTGAGTATTCGAGGAGCCCCTCGCGGTCGACATCGGGAAGTAAGCCTGGCACGTTTGTCTCCGGTTATAGATGAATATTTGTACGTGAAACAGATTCTAGCGAAAGCTATGTGCGGCTGCGGCAAAAAGCATTTTGCATTGCTGCTGCCGGCCCGTGGCGCCGGTCGCTGCCAGGCCAGCGGGGCATCCGCCTGGCTTGATAGAACGAGCCACTCCGTCGGTTTGAACCGTCGCCTCGCCCTCCGCAGACCCGCTTCCTACTTGGAACTATACTAGGACACTTGGAGGTCCCCATGCCCGACCACGACAAACCGCATCCACTCCGCCCGTTCCTGAAAAATTGGATTTGGGAGCATGGACGGATCGGCACTCGCTATCTTGACTACGCGGATGCCGAGATCAAGTTTGATGAAGGCAAGAAATCGCATTTCGCAGCCGAGAAATACACCTACGTACCCCTCGGCAAGGACGCTCAAGACGACGTATCCAAAGATGGTCCCGCGATCCAGGAAGCGGGACTCGCCCGCTTTCTGCGAGCCGCGCAATTGGGCACGCCAGAGGAAGCAGGTTCTGTCGCCGAGGTTCAACGCGCCGTGCAGGACTGCGTCGAACTCGGCCTGTTCAGCGCCTATCAATCACAGGCTCGAGAAGCATTTGCCCGCTACGCGCAAGAACCCATGTTCGACGACGAGATTCGCGCAGCGGTTGTCGACGACATCAGGGGTATGTACGCTGGCATGCCAGAACAACTGGCGCTATACGATTTCAGCGTGCTTTACGGCTTGCCCACGCCGCTGCTGATCAACGAGGCGCCGTTCATCGACTGGCGTGTGCGCGCCAGTCCGGCACTTCCGTTTGTATCGCTTCCGCTGGGACCTTACTGCCTGCTCGTAGGTGCGCCGTCTGGGAGGCAAAGCCGAATCGGATCGGTGGTCTGGAAAGCAGCTGCGGCGATGGGCCCGTTGAAGGACCACAACCGCCAGATCGCGGAGCACGCACGTCTTTGGCTGGTGGCGACCAATGATGACCAACTCGTCGCTGAAAAAAACCGCATCGCCGCGGCGTCGGGGGTTATTCCTCGACGCACGTAACTGTTGAACGTAGACGTTATCCGGAGGCACGCCATGCAGGACGAGACAATACGTGAGGCACTGAATGCGCACTGGCAAGCGTCGGCGGCCGGCGATCTCGACGCGGAACACGATATTTACGATGACGATGCCATCTGTGACTATCCGCAGTCAGGCGAGCGAATCCTCGGGCGAACGAATTTGCAGGCACTGCGGAGTCATCATCCAGGCAAGCCAGCAGGTTTCGATGTCAGGCGCATTCAAGGGGAAGGCAATCTATGGATAACGGAATACGCCATCAACTATAACGGGCGGCTGGCGTACACGGTCAGCATTATGGAGTTCTGCAACGGCAAGGTGATTCACGAGACGCAGTATTTTTCCGATCCATTTGAAGCGCCGAGTTGGCGGAGTCAATGGGTTCAGCAAATCGCGTGACTATGCGATGGATTGCCCCTCTTCCCTACGCCTCCTTCAACCAACCCATTTCCACAGGCGACACCACCAACTGCCTACCCTCGCGCTTCAGTTCGAAGATAAACCCCACCAGAATCATAGAATCGGCATAAGGGATCGGAAATACGTGTGGATTTTCCGCAGCGCGCAGCGGCCGAGCCGGCGTGTCCGCCGTCACCGCAGCATTCTCGCGGACGCTTTCCAGCTCGTCAGCCATGGCCTGACCACTGAGTTTCACGACACGGCTACGCAGGTCGCTGAAGGGTTCGATACGTGCCGCATCTTCGTTGTATTCGGGCACTTCATAGATGAACCAAGACATGTGCAGCTCCCAAGGAAAGGGCAGCCATTCTAACAGCGGCTTAATCGGTCGCGGATTCAACCGGTCGATGCAATAGCCAGATCGAATCGCGCAACCCCGCCTCAAGCCTACGCCTTCCGGCCCACTTTCTCCAACTCAAACGGCGTATCGCGCAACCGCTTCCCCGTTAGCCTGAACACCGCATTAGCAACCGCCGGCGCCACCGAAGGACTCGACAACTCCCCCACGCCACCCGGTTTCGACGTATCCCCCTGCACAATCAGAACGTCGACCTCGGGCATATCACTCATCCGCATGACCCGATAACTATCGAAGTTCTTCTGCTGAATCTGCCCATGCCGAATATCAATGCGATCCGCTGTCGCATGCCCGAGCCCCCACATCAATCCACCATAAAGCTGTTCCTCTACACCACCAGGCGAGACAGCCAACCCACAATCCGCGACACAGGTGAGCTTCTCGACTACAACCCCATCGCCCTTGCGAGCCACCCGCGCCACGACCGCCACATAACTGCTATACGCCTGATTCGTCGCCACACCCAAAGCAGTCCCGGCAGGCAACGCCTTTCCCCACCCGGCCCGTTTCGCCGCCTCACGCAAAACAGCCTGATGCCTCGGATCGTTCATATGCGCGAGCCGAAACTCGACCGGGTCCTGATGCCCCGCATGCGCCGCCTCATCCATGAACGACTCGACCGCGAACACATTCGGGATATAACTCACCGCCCGATACCACCCGGTCGGCACCCCCGTCTCATGCCGCACCCAACCGATATCCACATGCGGCGCGCCATAAGCGAACTCATACTTGCTGATCGCTTCGGTCGTGCTGTAATCCATCCGATCCGGCCGATCGAAGTACCCCGGCTCCCATTGTTCCGGCGAAGCAGGCATGACCGCGCGCAATTGCAGCGTCGCCAGATTGCCGCGCGCATCGAGCACGGCCCTCGCCCGGTGATAGCTCGCCGAGTGATAGTAAAGCGCGCGCATTTCGTCCTCGCGGCTGTTCATCAGCTTGACCGGCTTGCCAACCTTCAACGCAAGCCACGTCACTTCAAAAAGCCAGTACTTCGATTCACGCGACCCAAAGCTCCCGCCTGAAACCAGCTCGTGCAGCACCACACGATCCGCCGGAATGCCGCCGATCACCTCGGCCGCCTCCTGCACCGTCGAAGGCACCTGCAGACCACCCCAATACTCGATCTGCCCATCCTTCGCCCACGCAGTGACGTTGATCGGTTCGAGCGGATTCTGCGCCTTATAAGGCATCGAATAAGCAGCTTCGATCACCCGCGCACCATGCGGCCACGCCGTCTTCACATCGCCGCTCTGAATGGTCGGCACCACCCTTGCCGCGGGATCGTCGAGCCACGCCGCCTGACGCGCAGCAAGCGTGCTGCTATCGAAAGTTTCAAGCGGACTATCTTCCCACTCCACATGCAACGCCGCCTGCCCCTTATGCGCCGACCAGTAGTCATCAGCCAATACGGCCACGCCCGCCTGATTGCCGCCGAGAATGTCCGGCCTCCCAGGAATCTGCACGACCTGCCGCACACCGGGCACGGCCAGCGCGGCTTTGGCATCCACGCTGCGCACGCGCGCATCAATCACCGGCGCACGTGTGACGACCGCGACCAGCATGCCCGGCAACGACACGTCGATGCTGTATCGAAACGCGCCTCTCGCCTTCTCCGCCGCGCCGCGTTTCTTCTGCAATTTGCCGATGTATCTGAACTGCGACGGGTCTTTCAACGCGACGTCCTTAGGCGCGGGCAATTGCGCGGCGACCTGCGCCAGCGAGCCGTAGTTCGCACGCTTGCTGCCAGCCTTGTCGATTACGAAGCCGTTTTCCGTCGAACACGCCGACGGCGCCACATTCCATTGCTTTGCCGCGGCAGCGATCAACATCGCCCGCGCTGTCGCGCCTGCACGTCGCAAGCGGTCGTATTCCAGCGAGACGCTCGTACTCCCGCCCGTCGAAAACACCTTCCACAACGGATGAATGTAATCGCCGTAAAACGGATTCTCCGGCGTAATCACATCCACGCGAAACGGATCGACATCCAATTCTTCCGCGACCAGCGCAGCGAGCGCGGTACGCGTTCCCGTGCCGGAGTCGTGTTTATGGACGACGAGCTTGATCGTGTCGTCCGGCAGTACGCGCACCCACGCATTCGGTTCGAATTCGCCGGCTTGCGGTTTGGGGTCGCCGCTTGGGCTATTACCGTTGGCGAACGCTTCAGGCAACTGGAAGCCGATCGCAAGCCCCGAGGCCAACAGCGCCGAACTCTGCTTGATGAAGCGACGGCGCGCGGCGCCGCGAGCGCTGGTCAGCGCGTCTTTGTCGTTGCGCATTCAAGCCTCCTCGTTCGTAGCATGAAACGAGCAGGCGGACGCGCAAGCAGGCATCTCTAACGCCGCCAGCGATGCATCACCCAAAGCCGCCCGCTTGATCGCCTTGCGAATCCGCGAGTACGTGCCGCATCGACAGATGTTGCCCGACATCGCCGCCGTGATGGTTTCGTCGTTGACGGTCGGCTTGTCCTTGAGAAACGAGGCCGCCTGCATCAATTGACCGGACTGGCAGTAGCCGCATTGCGGTACATCCTCGGCGACCCACGCGAGTTGCAGCGGATGCCGGCCGTCCTTCGACAATCCTTCGATCGTCGTGATGCGTTTGCCGGCCACCGCGGCTATCGGCAGCAAACACGAGCGAACCGCCTCGCCTTCCAGATGCACCGTACACGCACCGCAAAAGCCGCCGCCGCAGCCGAACTTGGTGCCGGTCAATTTGAGCCGGTCGCGCAACACCCACAACAGGGGCATGTCTTCCGGTACATTGTCGAGCGAGTGCCGCGTATCGTTGACCACGATCTCGATCATGCGCTGTCTCCTGAATGTTGTTGTGCAGCGCGGCGCATGCATGAACGAGAGCGTGAAAGACCGCGTGCTTGCGGCCATTATTGAAAGCCGTAAAGCACAACGCCAGCGACGATTTCTTCCATCACCCGTAAGTCCGGCTAACACCATGTTGAAGCGCTATCCGTCCATCCAGTCGATGCAGGCCTTCCTGCTGGCAGCGCGCCTCGGCAGCTTTTCGAGCGCGGCGCGGCAGTTGTCGCTCACGCATAGCGCGATCAGCCAGCAGATTCGCACGCTCGAAGAATTCGTCGGCCAGCCGCTTTTTGTGCGCGAAAGCGGCCGCGTGGTGCTGACGGATGCCGGTGTGCTGTTCGCCAATCAGTTGGCCGATGGCTTCGAGCAGATCGATCGCGCGTTGTCGTCGGTGAAAGAGCGCCCGGTCAAACAGTCGATCACGCTCGACGTCGATCCCGAACTCGCGCAAAGCTGGCTGGTGGCGCGCTTGGCGGCTTTGCTCGGCGCGTTGAGCGGCACATCCCTCACGGTGTTGTCCACGCCGCGCCATGACCGCAGCGCGTTCGAGCGTGTGGATATTGCGTTGCGGTACGGATATGGCGAATGGGACGGCTTCGAAAACACGCTGATCTGCGGCGACCGTCTAACGGCCGTGGGCTCGCCATCGCTGCTGGAGGAACGCGGGCTTACCGTGCCGCTCACGCCGGAGCAACTCCTTGAATTGCCATTGCTCGGCTATACGAAGCGTTCGTGGATTCCCTGGCTCGCCGCCGCGGGTCTACCCGAAGTCGAGCCCGATGCGGTAGCGGTTTTCGACAACGCAGCCGGCTTGATCGCCGCGGCGAGTGCAGGCGTGGGCGCGGGTTTGGCGCGCGGCCTGCTCGCCGCCGACGCGCAACGCAACGGCACGTTAGTCGAACTAACACAGGTGGAAATTCCCACGCACTACAACCTCTACGCGGTATGGCCGCGCGAGAAAGCCGAGCGCGTGGCACCGCTGATCGACGTGATACGCGACCTGGTAGCGAAAACGGTCAGCACACGCTAGCCGCCACTTCCCGCACAGTATCGAGAAAGAGCGACAGCACCGGCGAAGGCGTCCCCGCACGATAACGCGCATACAGCGACACTTCGGGACGCGGCGCCGCCACCGGCACAAACACGACACCACCCGTCGACAATTGCCGCGCGGAAGAAGGCAGCAAGGCCACACCCAGCCCTTCCCGCACGAGGCACAACAGCGTATGCACCTCGACCACTTCCTGATCGATTCGCGGTGTAAACCCCGCCTCGACGCAACAGTCCTGTAGAAACCGCGCCAATTGCGACTGCCGCAGCCCGAACGACACGAAGCGCTCGCTCTCCAACTCGCGCAACGCAATCTCTTCACGCGATGCCAGCGCATGCCCCAACGGCAGCGCAATCACCGCAGATTCGCGCATCACCACTTCGCTGCGAATCTCCGGATCCTCATGCGAGACGCGGAAGAAACACACATCGAGCCGGCGCTCCTTCAACGCGAGAATCTGCGCGGCCGGCGTCATCTCATGCAGCGTCCACCGCACTTGCGGATGCTTCTGCGCGAATACCCGTAGCGCGCGCGGAATCGGCTCGACCATCGCCGAGCTGATGATGCCGATCTCGAGACTGCCCACTTCGCCGCGCCCCGCGCAGCGCGTCAGATCGATCGCGCGTTCGAACTGCGCGAAGATCAGCGGCACCTGTTCTTTAAGTGTTTTCCCTGCCTCGGTGAGTTCGACACGGTGTTGCGAGCGCATGAACAGCGCGGTGCCCATCTCCTCTTCGAGGATGCGAATCTGCTGGCTCAGCGGCGGCTGGGAAATGTGCAGCCGCGCGGCTGCCCGGCCGAAATGCAGTTCGTCGGCAAGCACCGCGAAGTAACGCAACAGCCGGATGTCCATATCGCAAACGTATCAAGATCGTGGTTAAAAAATATTGTACAGAGCGTTTTTATCTTGTGAGACTGCATCGCAAGCAGCAGTGCACATCAGTGTGACACTCGATGCCGGCGAGGGGAAGGCGCACAAACACTGCGTCTTGCAAAGGGCCGCATGGGCAAGCCCAACGGGCTGAGTTCCATCGATGCGCCTGCCCGCGATCCGGCAACTGGATACACCAGTTCCTCTCAAGGAGATCGAGTACATGATCATCGACACTAGCTGTTATCCGACCAATCTGGTCGACCTCGCGTGGCGCCATGACGGCGAGCCATTTTCCGGCGAGCGTCTGATCGAGGTGATGGACGGCCCCTACATCATCAACGGTAAGCCTCGCCGCATCGACAAGGCGTTCATTCAGCCGCCGCAAGGCAACACCATCTATACGTGGACCGACGGCGAACGCTCGGGCCGCGAGTCGATCGACGACTACATGGCGTACACCGTGGAATGCGTTCAGAAGTACCCGGACCGTCTGCTCGGCTGCTTCGTCTACAACCCGCGTTGCGGTCCGGAGAACGGCGCCGAAGCGATCGAGTTCTATGCGAAGGAACACGGCTTCAAGATGGTGCAGTTGCAGGCCAACATGCATGCGTATCGCCCCGACCGCGCGCTCGACTGGCTGCGCCCCGCGTTGCGTAAATGCGCAGACCTCGGCCTGCTCGTGAAGCTGCACACCGGCGACGGCCCGTACAGCATTCCGAGTGAGTGGTATCCGCTGATTCGCGAATTCCCGTCGGTGAATTTCATCATGGCGCACTTCGGTGTGCAGACGGGCGGCGTGTATTGCTTCGAGCCGTATCAGATGGCGCTCGATACACCGAACGTGTATTGCGAATCGAGCTGGTGCCTGCAATCGCGCATCGTCGAATTCGCGAAGGTGCTGCCCACGCACAAGATTCTCTACGGTTCCGACACGCCGCCGAACGAGCCGGGCATGTGGCTGCGTTTGCTCGAAGTGTTGTGTCACGAGCCGCCGCAAGGCCTGAATCTCGACGAAGACACGCTCGAAGACTATCTCGGCAACAACCTCGCCCGCATGATCGGCATCGAGCCGAGCGCGCCGCCGAGGAGCGTCGAAGAAGCGCAAGCCTATCTGAAACACCATGCCGGCACCGCGAAGAAACACGCGGGCGAGGCCCACTACGCAGGAGCCCGCTGATGATCATCGATACCCATCTGCACCCCACGAACCTCGTCGACGAAGCCTGGCGCCACACCGGTGAGCCGTTCACCGGCGAACGCCTGCTGAAGATGATGGACGGTCCGTACATCATCAACGGCAAGCCGCGCCGGATCGACATGGGCTTCATTCAGCCGCCGCCCGGCAACACCGGCTATCGCGACGGCAATCGACGCGGCCGCGAAGGCATTCGCGACTACATGTCATATATCGCCGAGTTGACGCAGAAGTACCCGGATCGTTTTATCGGCAACTTTACGTACAACCCGCGCTGGGGCCCGGAAAATGGTGCGGCCGAGCTCGAATTCCACGTGAAGGAATACGGCTTCAAGATGCTCAAGCTGCACGCGAACATGCACGGCTACCGGCCGGATCGCGCGCTCGACTGGTTGCGTCCCGCGATGAAGAAGTGCGCGGAGCTCGGCGTGGTCGTGCTGATCCACACCGGCGACGGACCGTACACGATCCCCACGCAGTTCTATCCGATCATCCGCGAATTTCCGATGGTGAATTTCATCATCGGTCACTTCGGGATTCAGACGGGCGGCAACTATTCGTTCGAAGCCTTCTGGATGGCGATGGACACGCCCAACGTGTACTGCGAATCGGGCTGGTGCTACCAGTCGCGCATCGTCGAATTCGCTCGCGAGCTGCCGCGCAACAAGATCGTGTTCGGCACGGATTCGCCGCCGAACGAGCCGGGCATGTGGTTGCGCGAACTCGAAATGCTGTGCGGTCCCGCACCGCAAGGCATGAATCTGGATGAGGACGGCCTCGAAGACTACATGGGCAACAACATCGCCCGTCTGGTCGGAATCGAGCCGACCAAGCCGCCGAAGGATCTCGCCGAAGCGGAAAAGCGTTTGAAGTCGACGTACGTGAATGATGTGACGCAGCCGGCTTAACGCTGACTGCCCGATGGTTTGAAAGCAGGCGCGGTTAGCGCCGCGCCTGCTTCTTTCGTCTCACGCGTTTCGACTCAACCAGCGGTCCGCTTTCGTTATCGCTTTCGACGGAGTTCACTATGGCGGATAACCTCTTCCGCGCTACACAGGATTTTCACCGCTTCGCGCAGACGTATCGCGAGCACTGTTCCGACGATGTATTGACGCTGACTCAGCCGCTGTCCGCGGACCAGGATGTCACAGCAGTCGTCGCGGAACTCGCCGCGCGCGGCCAGCATCCCATGCTGATCTGCGAGAAGGTCGACGGTATCGCGACACCTCTCGTCACCAACTTTTTCGCTTCACGCACACGCATTGGACGCCTGTTCGATGTCGACGCGTCCGGCCTCTTCGAAGCGTATCAACGACGCGCCAATGCACCCATCTCGCCCTCGTACGTGGCGAACGGTCCCGTGCTGGACCAGGTGATAGAAGGCGACGCCGTCGATCTCGCGCAGTTGCCGATGATCCGCCACTTCGATACCGACCGCGGCCCGTATATCACCAATGCGGTGATCGTCGCCGAAGATCCGGTCACGGGCGTCGCGAACCTCAGCTATCACCGCTCCATGCAGCACGCGAAGGACGCGTTGGCCACCAGCCTGCATTCGCGCGGCCATCTCTGGCGCATGCTGCAAACCGCCCAGGCACGCGGCGACACGTTGAAAGTCGCGATGGTGATCGGCGCGCATCCGCTCTTCATGCTGGCCGCAGCCGCACGCGTACCGTTCGGCACAGACGAGCGCTCAATTGCAGGCGGTCTATTCGGTGCTCCGTTGGAACTGGTGCGCACGCCGCGCTACGGCATCGGCGTGCCCGCTTCCGCGGAGTTCGTGCTGGAAGGCACGATCGATCCTTCAGCACACGCCGAAGAAGGCCCGTTCGGCGAGTTCACCGGTTATTCATCCGACCGCTCGACCAACAACGTGCTGCGCGTCGACACGATGATGCGCCGTCACGATGCATGGCTGGTCGATGTGGTCGGCGGCCCCTACGCAGAACATTTGACTTTGGCCCGCTTGCCGCGAGAAGCGGAGATGAGCGAGAAGCTGAAGGCGCGCTTCCCGTCGGTCACCGCCTTGCACTATCCCAACTCCGGCACGCATTTTCACTGCTACGTCGCGCTGAATCAGACGCGAGACGGCGAAGCACGCCAGATCATGCTCGCGCTGCTCGGCTGGGACCCGTATCTGAAGAACGTCGTGGCGGTGGACAGCGACATCGACATCACCAGCGACTCGCAGGTGCTGTGGGCGATCGCGACGCATTTTCAGCCGCACGAGGACGTGTTTATTGTCGACGGCTTGCCGGGCAGTCCGCTCGATCCTTCGTCGTCCGCGGCGGGCACCACGTCGCGTATGGGGATCGACGCGACACGCGGCGCGCATTTCGACGGCATCCGCGCACGGATCAGCGAACGTGCCTCGCAACAGGCCGTGGACATTCTGACCCGCGCCGCCGGAGCACAGCGATGAGCGCGCGGCGACTCGTAGTCGGCATCAGCGGCGCATCCGGCTTTGCGTATGGTGTGCGCCTGCTGCAACTGCTGCGTCAACTCGATATCGAAACGCATCTGACCGTCTCGCGCAGCGCGCTGCTCACGATGACGCACGAGACCGACTACAAGTTCGCCGAAGTCAGCGCGCTCGCCAGCGCCACCTACCGTTGCGACGACATGGCCGCGGCCATTTCGAGCGGCTCATTCCGCTCGCTGGGCATGATCGTCGCGCCCTGTTCGATGAAGACGCTTGCCGAAATTGCCAGCGGCATGTCGTCGAGCCTGATTTCACGCGCCGCCGATGTCACGTTAAAAGAGCGCCGTCCTCTGGTGCTGCTGGCGCGCGAAACACCGTACACGTTGGCGCATCTGCGCAACATGATTGCCGTAACCGAAATGGGCGCGATCGTCGCGCCACCCGTGCCGGCGTTTTACGCGCGCCCGGCTTCACTCGACCAGATGATCGATCACACGCTAGGCCGCGTGCTCGATCTGTTTGGTCTCGAAGCGGGCACCGTCAAACGCTGGCGAGACGTGGAAATACCCGCACCGCAAATCGCCTGATAGCCGCACCGCAGTACGAACGAAGAAACGGAGACGAGCCATGAATCACATTCACACCACCCACAATGAAATCGAGAAAATCCCCGTCACGGTGCTGACCGGGTTTCTTGGCGCCGGCAAAACGACGCTGCTCAACTACATCCTGCGTGAGAAGCACGGCCGCAAGATCGCGGTGATCGAAAACGAGTTCGGCGAGATCGGCATCGACGGTGGCCTTGTGCTCGAATCGACCGAAGAGATTTACGAAATGACCAACGGCTGCGTCTGCTGCGTCGGCGCGGTGCGCGAGGATCTGGTGCGGATCGTGCGCATGCTGGTGGAAAGGCCGGACCGGCTCGATCACATCATTGTGGAGACGAGCGGTCTCGCCGATCCGTATCCGGTGGCGCAGACTTTCTTTCTTGACGATCCGATTGCGAAGCAGGTCACGCTCGACGCCGTCGTCACGATGGTGGACGCGAAGCATATCGCGGCGCATCTGGACGATCTGGTGCTGGACGGTAGCGACAACCAGGCGGTCGATCAGATTGTGTGTGCGGACCGCATCGTCATCAACAAAGTCGATCTGGTCGGGCCGGACGATATCGCGTCGCTCACGCAGCGTATTCGCGGGCTCAATGCCACGGCAGAGATCGTGGAATCGAGCTATGCGCGGATCGACCTCGACAGGATTCTCGGCGTGGGCGCGAACGAGTTCTCGCAGATTCTCGTCGAAACCGATGGCTTGCACGAGGGAGAACACGCGCACGGCCACGAAGAACATCAAGCGCATCACGACCACGAACATGAGCACGATCACGCTCATTTCGACGACGATCACGCCGACCATCAACACGACGAAAGCGTGTCCTCCGTCGGGATCGAAGTCGACGCGGATATCGACCTCCACGCACTACAAGCGTGGCTCGCGGAACTGCGCGACTCGGACGCGGCGAACCTGTTCCGCATGAAGGGCATTCTCGCCGTGCAAGGCCAGTCGCATCGCTATGTGTTGCAGGGCGTGCACAACGTCATCGAATTGCGCGCGGCGCAAGTATGGGGCAGTGAACCGCGCTCGTGCCGCATTGTTTTCATCGGACGCGATCTCGATCGCGCCGCGCTGACCGACCGCTTCCATGCCTGTCTTGCCGTGCCGGTTGCGGCCTGACGGGAGACCCGGTCGGCGCGCGAAGTGATGCCGTACGGCGAGGCCCGTGCGGCGCGTTCCGATCGAAAACGAAATGCAAGTACCTTGCATGCGACCGGAGTAAGCGCTGAAGCGTTAATGCCGGTCGACATAGGAGACACGTCATGAACACCGCCATACACCCCGTCGATCGGATTCTGCCGAAGCGCCAGATGATCACGCTCGGTTTGCAGCACATGCTAGTGGCTTACATCGGCGCGATTGCTGTTCCGCTGATCGTCGCGTCGGCACTGAAGATGTCGCCGGCCGACACTACCGTGCTCATCAGCACGGCGCTGTTTTGCTCGGGCATTTCGACGATCCTGCAGACCGTCGGCTTCTGGAAGTTCGGTGTGCGCCTGCCGATTCTGCAAGGCGTCGCATTCAGCAGCGTCGGGCCGGTGATCGCGATCGGCACGAGTCCGGGCGTCGGCTTCGCCGGCGTATGTGGCGCGGTGATTGGCGCGGGTCTCTTCACGATGTTCGCCGCGCCGCTGGTCGGGCGCTTACGAAGGTTCTTTCCACCCGTCGTGACCGGCTGCATCGTAACCGTGATCGGCTTGCAACTGTTTCCCGTCGCGTATCAGTGGGCCGGTGGCGGCGAGGCCGCGCAACAGCAGTTCGGCGCCCTGCCCTTCCTGAGCGTCACGCTATTCGTCGCGTTGGTCATTCTCGCGATCAACCGATTTGCCAATGCGTTCCTGCGCAACCTGTCGGTACTCATCGGCCTGGTGGCGGGCGGCATTCTGGCGTGTTCGCTCGGCATGGGCAATTTCGCGAGCGTGGCACAAGCGCCGTGGTTCACCTTGCCGCTGCCGTTTCACTTCGGCACGCCCGTGTTTTCGCTGGTGCCGGTGCTGACGATGATCGTCGTCATGGTCGTGCAGATGGTCGAATCCATGGGCCTCTTTGTCGCGATCGGCGACATCGTCGACAAGGACGTGAGCGAGGAAGACGTGGTGCGCGGCATGCGCGCCAACGGACTCGCCAGCGCGATTGCCGGCATGTTCGCGGCGTTCCCGTTCATCGCTTTCATGGAGAACGTCGGGCTCGTGATTCTGACCGGCGTGCGCAGCCGCTGGGTGGTGGCGATCAGCGGCGTGCTGATGTGCGTGGTGGCGCTGGTGCCGAAGATCGGTGCGGTGGTGGCCTCGACGCCTTCGGCGGCGCTCGGCGGCGCAGGCATCGCGATGTTCGGTGTCGTGGTCGCGGCCGGTGTGCAGACGCTGGCGAAGGTGGACTTCGAGCGCAATCGCTACAACGTGCTGATCGTCGGCTTTACGATCGCCACCGCGTTGATTCCAGTGATGGCGCCGCAAGTCTTCAAGCATATGCCCGATTGGACGCAGCCGTTCCTGCATAGCGGCGTGGTGCTGGCGTGCCTGGTTTCCGTGGTGCTGAACGCGGTGCTCAACGGCGCGCATGAAGAAGACCTCGTGCCGGCACACAACATGGTCCGCGAATAACGGACGCGGCATGACGAGCGCGGCCGGTACGCCTGTATGGATCGCCGGCCGCTTCGCAGTAACTGAAAGGACATTGAATCGTGAGCATGCAAACTGAAGCGTTGCTGATCAAGAACCCTGTTGCGGTGATGAACGGAATGAGCGGCGAGCGCGCGCGGCTCGGTCAGGTCGATCTGCGCATTCGCAACGGCCGTATCGAAGCCATCGCCCCGAACCTTGAACCGCGCGCCGACGAGCGCGTGATCGACGCGCGGTCTTGCGTCGTCTATCCGGGCTGGGTGAATACGCACCACCATCTGTTCCAGAATCTGCTGAAGGCCGTGCCTTCCGGTATCAATGCGGACTTGCAGGACTGGCTGGCCGCCGTGCCCTATCCGCGGCTTGCGCGGTTTACGCCGGACCTCGCGCGTGTCGCGGCGCGTCTGGGTCTCGCCGAACTGCTGCTTTCCGGCGTGACGACTTGCGCGGATCATCACTATCTCTATCACGCCGACGGCAGCACTGAAACCGGTGATCTGCTATTCGACGAAGCGGCTTCGTTCGGCATGCGCTTCGTGTTGTGCCGCGGCGGCGCCTTGCAGGCGGCCGGCGATCATCCGGGCTTTTCGAAAGTCGCGCTCAAGCCCGAGACGCTCGATCAGATGCTGGCCGACATCGAACGTTTGAAGGCGCGCTATCACGATAGCGGCGCAGCCTCGATGCGTCGCGTGGTCGTCGCGCCCACCACGCCGACGTTCTCCCTGCCGCCCGAACTCCTGCCCGAAGTCGCGCGCGCAGCTCGGCGGATGGGTCTGCGGATGCATACGCATCTGTCCGAGACGACCCGTTATGTCGATTTCTGCAAGGAGCGTTTCAACCAGCTGCCGGTCGAGTTCGTCGCCGATCACGAGTGGCTTGGACCGGACGTCTGGTTCGCGCACCTCGTGCATCTGCAAGCCAGCGAAATCGCCATGCTCGCCGAAACGGGCAGCGGTTGCTCGCATTGTCCGGTCAGTAATGCGCGCTTAGGCAGCGGCATCGCGCCGGCGCCGCAAATGGCGGCCGCCGGCGTGCCGATGTCGCTCGCGGTGGATGGCGTGGCGTCGAACGAATCCGGCAGCATGACCAACGAAGCGCATTTCGCGTGGCTCGTGCATCGTGCGGCGCAGGGCGCGTCGGCGACCACCGTCGAAGAGACGATCCATTGGGGCAGCGCGGGCGGGGCCGGCGTGCTCGGTCTCGATGCGGTCGGCACGCTCGAAGTGGGCAAGGCGGCGGACTTCGTGCTGTACGACATTAGCGATCTGCGTTTCAACGGCTTTCACGATGTCGCGGTGGCGCCGGTGACGGCGGGCGAACCGGCGCGCGTTCGCTATAACGTGGTGAACGGCCGCGTGGTGGTGGATAACGGCGTGATTCCGGGTCTCGATCTCGACGAACTTCGTTACGAAGCCGCCGAGGGGGTGAAACTGTTGCTCGCTGACTAAAGGACAGGGGACGCTTCAGGATGCAAAGCAAACGAATCCGGCTCGGCATGCTCACGCCGTCGTCGAACACGGCGCTAGAGCCGATTACCGCTGCGATGCTGAGCGAACTGCCGCACGTCAGCGCGCACTTCGCCCGCTTCACGGTGACGGAGATCGCGTTATCCGAGACGGCGCTCGGTCAATTCGACGCGAGCCGGATTCTGGCCGCCGCGCGTCAACTCGCCGATGCGCGGGTGGACGTGATCGGCTGGAGCGGCACGTCGGCGGGTTGGCTGGGGTTCCAGCGCGATCAGGCGCTCTGCAGGCAGATCACCGAGGCGACCGGCATTCCCGCGACCACCTCGGTGCTGGCGCTCAACGAAATCTTCGAGAAGACCGGGGTAAGGCGGTTCGGTCTGGTGTCGCCTTATACCGATGACGTTCAGCAGCGAATCGTGCGTAACTACGAGACGCTCGGTATTGAATGCGTGGCGGAGCGGCATTTGGGGCTACAGGATAATTTCAGCTTTGCCGAAGTGCCCGACACACAACTCGCAATCATGATGCGCGAAGCCGCGTTCGCGAGACCGGACGCGGTGACCACCTTCTGCACGAATCTGCATGCAGCGCATCTGGTGCGCGCGTTCGAGATGGCGACGGACATTCCCGCGTACGACACGGTGGCGACAGTGGTGTGGAAGGCGCTGAGAATGCTGGCGGTGGATACGAAGCCGTTGGTGAGCTGGGGGCGGTTGTTTGGCGAACTGCGATAGCTTTGCGTTCGAGCGTTTCGTTCGAGCGTCGCGCCAGATTGAAAGGCTGAAGGGCCTCATTCAATGCGCCCTTCAGCCACCGCTGCGTCAGATCACTAGAGGCACCGGAGGCGGCAACGCGGCCAACCGCAAATGCTCGACGCCGTCGGCCAATGCAAACGTCGACTGCTGTCCATCCCGCATGCGAATGCTGATCGTCCCGTCACGCTCATCACGCGAGCCCACCACGACCAGAATCGGCGCCTGCTTTTCCCGTGCATCGACGATCTTTTTCTCCAACCGCTCAGGCCGGCTGTCCAGCGCCGCTCTGACACCGGCAGCGTCGAGCGCACGCGTCACCTCTTGCGCGTAAGCCAGATTCGCGTCGCTGATCGTCGCCACCACGACCTGTTCGGGAGCGAGCCACACCGGCAACCATCCCTCATGATGTTCGAGCAGCATCGCGATGAACCGCTCCATGCTGCCGAGCACGGCATGATGGATCATCACCGGCCGCTCACGCTCATTGCGCTCGTTGACGAACTCGGCATCGAGCCGCTCGGGCAACACGAAGTCGAGCTGAATCGTGCCGCATTGCCAACTGCGCGCGCGGCTGTCCGTCAGATGAAACTCGAGTTTCGGTCCGTAAAATGCGCCCTCTCCTTCGAGCACATCAAACTCCAGCCCGGCCGCGCGCGCCGCATTCGCCAACGCCTCTTCCGCCCGATCCCACGTTTCATCGCTGCCCGCACGCATCGCCGGGCGCGTCGCGAGCGCGACCTTGAACTCGGGAAAACCGAGGTCCGCATAGACCGCGCGCAATAGCGAACAGAAGCGGCCGACTTCCGCCTCGATATTTGCTTCCATGCAGAACACGTGCGCATCGTCCTGCACGAAAGCCCGCGTGCGTTTCAGTCCTTCGAGCGAGCCGGAAGGCTCATCGCGGTGACACGCGCCGAACTCGCTATAGCGAACCGGCAACTCGCGATACGAACGCACACGCTGGTTGAACACCTGCACATGACAGGGACAGCTCATCGGCTTCAGCGACAGCGCGCGGCCTTCTTCGGCGTCGGCCAACGAATACATCGCCGCGCCGAACTTCTCCCAATGCCCGCTTTTTTCCCACAGCGAGCGCGCCAGCAATTGCGGCGTGCGAATCTCCCGAAAACCCGCGCGACGCATGCGGGCACGCACATAATCTTCGAGCACGCGATACAGTTCCCAGCCTCGCGGGTGCCAGAACACCATGCCGGCGCCTTCTTCCTGTTGATGGAAGAGGTCGAGTTTATTGCCCAATACACGGTGGTCGATGTCGTTCACAGTCTTGCTCCGTTTGATCGCTTAGCGCTGATGGATGCCGCAAACGGAGGTCCAGAAACGCCAAAGGCCCCGTCCGTTTCCGGCGGGGCCTTTGGTGGTTTGCCACTGCTTCTGCTCCTAGCGCGTGCAACCTCCAGACGACCCGCCTGTGAAGGTGGTCGTCGTGGTGGTGACGGCAGCGAAGGGAATCGAGTGGAAGTCCATGGCTCGACAGTAAACGATTCGGCGACGCTACGTCAATCGCATTCTCGACGCGCTCTGGTCAGAACAGCACGTTAAACGCTACGATGTATGTCTGATCCGAAACCGGCGCGCGCTTCGCAACACGCCGGTCTGCAACTCAACTGATCCATCGAGCCTCCAACCTTGACCATCCATATCCGCCCCGCTCGCGCAACCGACGCCGCGTTGATTCTTCGCTTCATCACTGAACTCGCGGTGTACGAAAAGGCCGAGCATGAAGTCGTCGCAAGCGTCCACGACATCGAAGCGAGCCTGTTTTCCGCCGAGTCCAGCGCGAAGGCGTTGATCTGCGAAATGAACGGTGAGCCAATTGGCTTCTGCGTTTACTTTTTCTCGTATTCGACCTGGCTCGGCAAGCAAGGGCTTTATCTGGAAGACCTGTACGTATCGCCGGCATCGCGCGGCAGCGGCGCGGGCAAACAGATGCTGCGCCACCTCGCGAACATTGCCTGCGACACCGGCTGCGGCCGCTTCGAATGGAGCGTGCTCGACTGGAACGAACCGGCGATCGGCTTCTACGAATCGATCGGTGCCAGCGCGCAAAGCGAATGGGTGCGGTATCGCCTGGCGGGGGATGCGCTCAAGAAATTTGCCGAGGGTGACGTTTGAGCGGTGTGTCTATATGCGCAACCCCCGACGTCACTGCGCCGCGCCATTCGCCACGGCGTCCACCTCGAACGCATCGCCCGTCGCAAAGAACGTTCCGCCGGCCACGTAGTGACAGGTGCGCAGATCGGGATCGTCGCCGAAGTGCCAGCGGTTATTCGAGTACACGCGGCTATCCGCATACGCCGCGACAACCTCGCCAATGATCAGGTCGTGGCGCTGGCTATCGTCCGGAATGACCTTGCACTCCATCCACGTGATGCAACCTGCGAGCATCGGCACGTCGATTTCTTGCGCGGGGAATGTCTCAAGATCGAAAGCTGAGAACTTGTCAAGTTCAGTGCCGGCGTTCGAGCCCACCGCCAGCGTTTGTGCCGCGAAGCCAACGCTCGGCAACTGCAGACCGAACACGCCGCTTGCCTCGATCAGTTGCCGCGTGAGCGTGCGGCTATCCACGACCACGACCACCTTCGGCGGATTGAAGTCGAGCGGCATCGCCCAGGAGGCCGCCATGACATTCGAGCGGCCGCCGTGCGCGCTGGTGATGATCGTGACCGGACCGTGATTGAGTAATTGCGTGGCCCGCGACAACGCCACAGGTTCTCGGGTGACTTTCATACATAGGTTCCGCGTCGAATGAATGAGAGCGATTGTAGCGTCGGGGCTCGATGCGTGCTGCGCGTGCCATTGCGGGTCGATTCGGGTGAGAATGAACCACCATCAACCCGTTGGAGAAACCGTGCTCGCCGTCTGCCCATATCCCGCTGACAGCAACATCGTTATATTCGACGAAGCAGTTCGCGCGGCCGCGCGAGGAAGGTGACGTTCGATGTTCACCGAGTACATCGTCAAATGGGACTTAAAGCAGGACGGCGAGCCGATTCGCACGCACAGCAGCCGGCTTCTCCCCGTGCGCCACCACGGCGTACCGGCAATGCTGAAAGTCGCCCAGGAGCCGGAAGAGAAATTCGGCGCGCGGTTAATGGTGTGGTGGGACGGCGAAGGCGCGGCCCGCGTACTCGCCCACGATGCGGACGCACTACTGCTCGAGCGCGCGCAAAGCAGCCACGCGCTGGCGGACATGGCGCGCACCGGCAACAGCGACGCGGACGACCGCGCAATCGACATTCTCTGCACGACCGCCGCGCGGCTTCACAGGCCGCGGAACAAGCCGCTGCCCGATCTGATCGGTTTGCCACGCTGGTTCGAAAGCCTGTGGCCTGCTGCGCAAAACCACGGCGGCTGGTTGCAGGACAGCGCGGCCGTCGCCCGAGCGCTGCTCGCGGCTCCGCAAAATCCGGTGGTGTTGCATGGCGACATCCATCACGGGAACGTGCTCGATTTCGGCCCACGCGGCTGGCTGGCTATAGACCCCAAAGGTCTCTACGGCGAGCGCGGTTTCGACTACGCGAACATTTTCTGCAATCCGGACGAAGCGTCGGCGTTGCGACCAGGATGGTTCGAGCGTCGCGTCGAACGGGTCGCGCGACTGGCGGGCCTCGAGCGGCGCCGCTTGCTGGAATGGATACTGGCGTGGTCCGGCTTGTCCGCAGCGTGGATTCTCGAAACGGGCGAGACACCGGACATCGATAAGGAAATCGGCAAACTGGCTGCCGAAGCGCTCGAACGCGCGTAAGGCGAATCAGGGCGGCAACTCACGAGCCGCCGCCCCGGCGTCAGTCAGTGGGGCGCTTTGCCGTTGGGCACGGCGTCCAGTGGTTTGTGCTGTTCTTCACCGAGTCCGGGGAAGAACGCGTTCCATGCGGCGCGCACGCCTTGGGCCGCGGTGGCCTCGGCGGCGATCGACTCGGCTTCGCCATCGGCGGCTTTCGATGGATCGGCGGATAGCCCGCGCCAATGCGTAAACACGAGCAGCGGTTTCTCGGTCCATACGCCGTCGCCATACTTCGCGAAAGCCGTGTCTCCGCTCGTCAATTGCACCTCGTACCAGCCTTCACGGACGGGCGTGTGGGCCGCAAGCTCAAACCACGCGGTCGGTTCGATTTCCTTCATGTCGTCTCCGGTCGGATAAATCGTCATAGATAACCACAGCAAAGGCATTCTTCATGCCCGGGCCGACAGCGGCCCGGCCAGCCCACGCCCTGAAGGCAATCCGCCTTGCAGGCATTGCCTGTCACACGATGTTGCAGTGCGGCGCGCGCGGCATGATTTGCGGGCGATCGGTCGATTTCACTCCGATCGAAATGGCCTCGCATAATCGACACGATAGCGCGACATGGCCCACGTGGACAAACTCAAAAAGTTACACGCGAAGCTTCGCGCTCGAGACCTCGCTGGACCGGCGCTTCGGCTTGCCGTCCATCTTGGCCGCCAGCCCGGCCAGCACGCCGACGGCGGGCGCCAGTTGCTCCGCGGGCGTGCTGCCATAGCCGATCACCAACCCGTTCGTCTCAGCGCGCGGCTGGAGCGCGAACCCCGATAGCGCGCGCGGATTGAGCCCTTTCGCAAGCGCTTGTTCACTGAGAGTTTGATCGCTTAGGCGCGCCGGCAAGCGCAGCGTCAAATGCATGCCGCAATTGCCGCCGAGGATTTGCGACGGCGCGAAATGCGCGGTGAGCGCGTCGCGCAACGCGTGCTGTCGCTCGCGATAGAGACGCCGCATGCGCCCTAGGTGCCGCCCGAACTCGCCGCTCTCAATGAAATGCGCGAGCGCCAGTTGCTCCAGCCGGTGCCCGCCGCGCAGCATCTCCTGCAACGCGACGGCGGTATGCGCGGCGATCGGGCGCGGCAGCACCACGAAGCCGATGCGCAGCGCGGGAAACATCGTCTTGCTGAACGAGCCCACGTACAAAACCGGCGCGTCGTCGACCAGCCCTTGCATGCTGGCGATCGGCTCGCCGGTGTGGCGGAATTCACCGTCGTAATCGTCTTCGATCAGCCACGCGCCGCTTTGCCGCGCCTGAGCGATCAGTTCCAGACGGCGCGCCACCGAGAGCACCGAACCCGTCGGATACTGGTGCGCCGGCGACGTGTAGATCAGCTTGGGCGGCCGGGTGCGCCATGCGTCGGCGGGTGCCGCCATGCCTTCCGAGTCGACCGGGATCGGCACCGTGATCAGGTCGCCCTGATTGAAGGCCGCCTTCGCGCCGCGATAACCGGGATCCTCGACCCACGCGACATCGCCCGGATTGGTGAAGAGCCGCACGCACAGGTTCAGCGCCTCCTGCGCGCCCTCGGTGATCACGACCTGCGAGCCGTCGCAACGCACCCCGCGCGCCATGCGCAGGTGCGCGGCGATGGCGTCGCGCAATGCCGGCTCGCCAGCCGGCGTGCCGTAGCCGAGCGCAAGCGGCAACGCGCGCTCCATGGACCGTTCGAGCGCGCGCCGCCACGCGGTCACCGGAAACCGGTCCAGGGCGGGCGTGCCCGGCGTCAGCGGCAAGGTGTTGTCCGTGTGGGTGAGCGTGGCCGCGAACTGCCCGACGCGCGCCGCGTAGGCCACCTCCGGCGCGGCAGGGTGTGTGCGCGGCTCGCCGCGCGCAGAGGGGCTGGAGAGCGGGCTCACGCGTGTGCCTCGCTTGTCGGCGACCACGTAACCGACCGCGGCCAGATGCTCGTACGCGATCACCACGGTGTTGCGCGACACCCCCATTTCCTCCGCGAGCAGACGCGACGCCGGCAGCAGCGATCCCGCCGGCAAGCGCCCCGCGAGAATCGCCTGCTGCAAGCGCTCGATCAGCTGTTTTTGGAGCGGTTCCGGCTTCGCTCCGCTGCCACCACTCGCGGAAGCAAGCGGCCCAATGATTTCGATCATCGCTGCTGGACCAATCAAATGAGTTTCTCGTGGATCTTTTTAACATACCACGTTTGCCGTATCGTTCTTCATCAACGACGATCATTCGTAACCGAACAGGAGAATATCCATGGAACCCAGACGCAATGCGTTCGAGCAGCCGATCGGCGCCCCCGTGCCGGGCTGGAACGGCGCTCAGGCGCCCGGCCGCGAGCCGCTGGTGGGCCGCTATTGCCGGATCGAGCCGGTGGACGTGGAGCGCCACGCCGAGGACTTGTACGAGGCGTACCGCTCGGCCACCGACGGCAGCGACTGGACCTACCTGACGGTGGGTCCGTTCGAGAGTCTTGCGGCTTATCGCGAGCATCTGACGCGCGCCGCCGCATCGGCCGATCCGCTGCACCGTACGGTGATCGATCTGGCGACCGGCAAGGCGGTCGGCACGCTGGCGCTCATGCGGATCGACCGCGCCAACGGCGTGATCGAAGTCGGCCACGTCACGTATTCGCCGCGTCTGAAGCGCACGCGCATCGCCACCGAGGCGATGTTCCTGCTGATGTCGCAGGTGTTCGACAAGCTGGGCTACCGGCGCTTCGAATGGAAGTGCGATTCGCTGAACGGTCCGTCGCGCACGGCGGCATTGCGCTATGGTTTTACGTTCGAGGGCATCTTCCGCCAGGCGATCGTGTATCGCGAGCGCAATCGCGATACCGCGTGGTTTTCAGTTATCGACAGCGAATGGCCCGCGCTGCGCTCCGCCTATGCGCGCTGGCTCGACGCCGGCAACTTCGACGCGCAGGGCCAGCAGGTTGAACGGCTCGCGGATCTGATCGCAAAGCAGCGGGCGGCGGCGGGCAACGACCCGCAATGAAGCGCGTGTCGCGCCGGCCGGCACGCGGCTAGCGCGACACACCCGGCGGCGACGCCCGTCGCGCGCCGGTTCAGACTTCGTGTGAGCCGCGACGCAGCACGATGGTCGGTTTGCCTTTGTACGTGGTGCGAAGTTGCTCGCGATAGCCGCACTTGTGAGCAACGCGCAGTGACGGCAGATTCTCCGGCGCGACGATACAGGCCGTTTCGCCGCCGGGCCACTGCTGATCGGCCCACTCCAGAGCGGCAAGCACGGCTTCCGTTGCGTAGCCGTGGCCGTGTACGGCCGGATCCAACGCCCAGCCGACTTCAGGCGTGCCGATCAATGACGGCTCGATCTCACGATGGTAGTCGGCAAAGCCGACTTCGCCGAGAAACCGGCCGCTCTGCTTGTCCCGCACGACCCAATAGCCGTAGCCGAGCATCGCCCAGTGTCCGGCGTAGCGCAGCAGACGCGCCCAGACCTCTTCGCGCGTGAACGGTTTGCCGCCGATGTAGCGAATCACTTCGGGATCGGACCACATCGCAAAGCTATCGAGAAAATCGTCGCGCGTGTGCGGGCGTAGGGATAGGCGGGAGGTAGTGAGAAGCGTCGGACGGGTAGACATTGCGTAAGAGCGGATCGTGGTTGAAGTGGCTCGGCAGGCAGTGCGCTCGATCATCGCAGATTTTTTCCGCGCGAGGGGCGTGGCCAAAATCCGGACCGAGCGCGCCGCAAGCTATGGCAGGAGAAGAGACTTCGCCATACACTCCCCGATACGTCCGCGCACACGGGTCGACGCGATAGACGCATCGACAACAGCATGCGCTGCGTCGCACCGCTCACCACCGGTCTATCGATGAAACACCGCCTGCGCTACCTCACCGCGCTGATCGTGAACGTCGCCTTGCCCTGGCTCGCCTACCGGCTCGCCCTCCCGCACTGGGGCCACCTCGGCGCGCTAGCCGCCTCGGCGTTGCCGCTGCTCGCGTGGATGAGCCTGGACCTGCTGCGCTATCGCCATTTCGACGCGCTCAGTGCGATGGTGCTGGTCGGCATCGTGCTTTCCATACTGGCCACGGGCGCGGGCCTCGCCAGCAACGCCCGGCAGCGCGCGATCGAAGAACCCATGGTGTCCGGCATGATTGGCGTGTCATTCCTGATATCGCTCGCGCTGCCGCGGCCGTTGGTGTTTTATCTCGGCCGCTCGACCATGTCGCGCGAGGATCATCGCAGCGTCGAGAGCTTCGAGCGGCATTGGCGCGAGCGTCCCACGCTCGTCGCCTATATCCGCTTGATGACGCTCGTGTGGGGCATCGGCATGACGGGCGAGAATCTCCTGCGCAGTCTGATCGTCTGGCAATGGGCAGACGACCCGCGCTCGGCCATCGCCTCCAACGTGCTGAGGTACGGCGTCTACGCCGGCCTGACGGCCTGGACTTTCTGGTGCCGCCGGCTCATCAAACGCGATGCGCTGCGCTATCCGGACGACGCCGTGGACCAGGCAACCCCGCTCGCCAGTCGATAAGCGCCGCGTTCACGCCAGTTCGAGAAAGCGCGCCAGACACGGATTGCGATTGGCCGGCGACCACGCCAACACCTGTTCGATCAGCGGCGCATCGACCAGCGGCCGGAACACCACACCCGCGAGTTGCGCCTTGCGCATCGACGCCGGCACCAGCGCCACGCCCACCCCTTCGTCGACGAGGCTCAGCACTGTTTGCTGCAACTGCACTTCGAAGCGTATGTCGGGTTCGAAGCCGCCAGAGCGGCAATGCTCGACGATCGTCGCGCGCAAAGTGGGCGCCACGTCCTCGGACGCGAGCACGAACGGCTCGCCCGCCAGTTGCGCGATCTTCAGACGCCGCGCGCGCGATCGTGGATGACTGCGCGACAGCGCAACGCACAAAGGCTCGCTGAGAATCGTGCGTGTGGCGAGCCCCTTGTCCGGGATAGTCGGGAACATGATGGCCGCGTCGATATGGCCGGCGAGCACCTGCTCGGCGAGGTCGTTCGAGACGACTTCACGGAGGTGCAGCGCGACCTCGGGAAATGCCGCGCCAAAAGCCCGCGCATAGCCGGGCACGACGTTATAGGCCGCGCACATCGTGAAGCCGATAGCGAGCTTGCCCGCATCGCCCTGCGCGGCAGCTTGTGCGTTGCTGACGGCTTGCTCCACGGCGGCGAGGATCGCCTTCGCGTCGGCGTAAAAACGCTCGCCCGCGGCGGTCAAGGTGACGCTGCGCGGACTGCGCTCCACCAGCGTGACGCCGAGGCTCGCCTCCAGCGCCGCCAGTTGCCGGCTCAACGGCGGCTGCGACAGGTTCAGACGCGCCGCCGCCCGGCCAAAATGGCGCGTTTCGGCAAGCGTCACGAAGTAGCGCAGCGGCTTGATATCGATCACGATGCTCTCGCGCGAAATGACAATGCAAAAAAGGTATTGTCGGGCACAAAAAACGGTATTGGATTGTATCAACGCTAGCCACTACGCTGGCGGATCGCCATGTCTTCCCGAGATTTTTTCGCCGATGTTAGCCACCCTCGAAATCCTGCTTCCTGTCTTCGGACTGATTTTCGCGGGTTTTGCATGTCGCCGGCGCAACGTGCTCGGGCCGAACTCGGCCTCGGAACTGAACCGCTTCGTGGTCTGGCTGGCGCTGCCGGCGTTGCTGTTCGACATCATGGCGCACGCCACCTGGCAGCAGCTCTATCAGCCGGCCTTCGTCGCTACTTTTTCGATTGCGTGCGTCAGCGTGTTCGTGCTGATTCTCGCGATACGCTTGCTGAGCGGCCGGCACCTCGCCGATGCAAGCGTCGATGCAATCGCGGCGTCGTATCCGAACACCGGTTACATTGGCTTCCCCCTGGGACTGATCGCGTTCGGCCCGGCCAGCCAGACGCCGACCACGATCGCCACGATCCTCGTCGCCTGTGTGCTGTTCGCACTTGCGATCGTGCTGATCGAGGTGGGGCTGCAGAGCGAGCGCACGCCGCATAAGCTGGCGTTGAAAGTGCTGGGCTCGCTGGCGCGCAATCCGCTGATCGTGTCGCCGATTGTGGGCGTGCTGTTCGCCAGCCTGCATGTCGCGTTGCCGGCAAGCGTCGAGACATTCCTGAAACTATTGGGCGGCGCGGCGAGCCCGTGCGCACTGGTGAGCCTCGGCTTGTTCCTCGCGGAAAAGCGCCCATCCGAGGCCGGCACACGCGGCATTTCCTGGTTGCTGACCGGGGTCAAGCTGCTGGTGCAGCCGGCGCTGACGTGGTGGTTCGCGGCGCGCGTGTTCGGACTCTCGCCCACGCTGGTCGAGATGGCCGTCGTGCTGGCCGCGCTGCCCACCGGCACCGGCCCGTTCATGCTCGCCGAGTTCTACGAACGTGAAGCGCACATCACCTCACGGACAATCCTGCTGTCCACCGTTGGCTCCGTCGCGACCCTGTCCTTGCTGTTGATGTTGATGGGCCATCGGACCTAAGCGCAGCTGAACGCGCCGGCCGGCACGTAAACATACGTAGGCCCGCGCCTCGCGTTATGCTTCGAACACGGACCGCCTCGGTCCGCGATCCGCTTGCGCGAAGCCGACCCGAACCGCCCCGCCGTGCCGAAAGCCCGCCCACCCGAACTGCATGACGACGCCGACGCCCGTTCGCTCGCGCGGCACTATCCGCGCGGGCTGCGCATCGACCCGCACTCGCACACGTGGGCGCAGGTGCTGTACGCGGTATCGGGCGTGATGTGGGTGGAAGTCGGCCGCGAAGCACTGGTCGTGCCGCCGCAACGGGCGGTCTGGCTGCCGGCCGGCACGCTGCATTCCATCCACATGATGAGCGAAGTGGAAATGCGCAACCTCTACCTTCACGAGCGCAACGTCGGTCACCTGAGCCGGCGCAGCGACGTGTTCGAAGTGAATGGCCTGCTGCGCGAACTGATCACCTCGATCGCGGAACACGAGGGCACCGGCGCACGCGATCAAGCCTATCTCGACGCCGCGTACCGTCTCGCCATGCTGGAACTCGGACACGCGCCGCGCTCGTCGCTGCGCATCGCGCTGCCCGATGCTTCGGACCGGCGGCTCGAGGCGCTATGCCGCGCGGTGATCGACAACCCGTCGATCGCCATCAGTTTCGAGCAGCATGCGGCTTCGGTCGGAGCGAGCGTGCGGACGCTGGCGCGGCTCTTCACGCGGGAACTGGGTATCGGCTTTGCCGAATGGCGCCGCCAGGTGCAACTGGCGGTGGCCGTCTCCTGGCTCGCCGAAGGGCGGCCGGTCAGCAGCGTCGCGCGCTCGCTCGGTTTTCAGCCGAGCAGCTTCAGCGACATGTTCCGCCGCGAACTCGGCGCGCCGCCCACTGGCTTCGATCCGAGCGGCACATTGAGCGAAGCGGCTTCCGTTGTCTCACCCGCACGCGAATCCGAACTGGCGAACACACGTGCCGGCTGATTACTCGTCGCGCGTATCTTCTGCGCGTCGTGCGCATGCAGACCCAACGCCTTGTCCGATATTCGAAAGTCTTTGTCTCAACGCCTTTGTGCCGGTCACCTAGACTACGTTCAATCTGCTGCGCGAAATAGCGCGGAATCCAGCAGCACCCCTCTTGCATGGAGCGACGCACGATGAAAGCCGTCCAGTTCAAATCCTTCGGCAGCCCCGAAGTGCTCGAATACGTCGATCTGCCCACGCCGCAAGCCGATGCGGACAACGTCGTCGTGCAGGTCAAGGCGGCCTCGGTGAATCCGAGCGACGTTAAGAACGTCTCCGGACATTTCGGGCACACGGTTTTGCCCCGTACGCCAGGGCGTGACTTCAGCGGCGTGGTGGTGGACGGTCCGCAAAACTGGCTCGGCGCCGAAGTGTGGGGCACCGGCGGCGATATCGGCTTCACGCGCGACGGCACGCATGCCGAATTCATCAAGGTGCCGCTCGCGGCGCTTTCGCGCAAACCCAAAACACTGAGCCACGCCGAAGCGTCCGCCATAGGCGTGAACTTCGTGGTCGCCTGGCTCGGCACGGTCGAGTACGCGCATCTGCAAGCGGGCGAAACCATCGCGGTGATCGGCGCGGGTGGCGGCGTGGGTGGTGCGGTGGTGCAGATCGCGAAGGCACACGGCGCGCGGGTGATCGCCGTGGACCGTCATCCACTCGATGCGGATACGCCGGCGGGCCGCCTGATCGACGACTACGTGCCGCTCGACGAAAACGTCACCGATCGCTTGAGAGCGCTGACCGGCGGCGCGGGCGCGGACGTGGTGTACGACACGGTCGGCGGTGTGGCCTTCGAGACCGCATTGACCCTCGTCAAGCGACGCGGCCGGGTGCTGGAAATCAGCGCGACGGCCAAGCGCCGCGTCGAGTTCGATCTGATCGACTTCTATCACAACGAGACCCAGTTGCTCGGTGTGGATAGCGCGAAGCTCGGCGTCGCCGACTCGGCGCCGTTGATGTCAGCGCTGGTCGAGGGTTTCGAAACCGGCAAGCTGACCGGGCCGGTGATTGCGCAGGCCTTCCCGCTCGAGCGCGCACGCGAGGCGTACGACGCCGTCGCCAGCGGCACGCGCGGCCGGGTCGTCATCACGATGTAGTCGCCGTCGCGGCCGGCGGGCGTGGCGGCCCGCTTTTCACGTGGCTTTTCACGTGGTTTTTCGAGTGGTCTGTCACGCGGCTTCTCACCTGGGTACAACAGTCATGAAAGCGTATTTGATCTCGCTGGCTGCCGGAGCGGTGGTCGGCCTCCTCTACAGCGTAATGGAAGTGAAGTCGCCCGCGCCGCCGACCGTCGCGCTGGTCGGACTGCTCGGCATGCTGGGCGGCGAACATGCGATTCCGTTCGTCCGCACCTGGCTGGCCGCGGGCGTTCACTGACCTGCTTCCAGCCGCCGCGCGTTGCTTGCGCTGAAGTCAGCGCATCGATCGAGTCAAGCCAACTCGGACACTTCTTCAGGCTCTGCAGGCCATCCCCTTTTCCGTCACTGTGCGTCACACGCTAAGATTGAGGCCCGACGGGCCCGTGCGCTGCCCGGATATGACAGGAAAAGCTTCGCCTCGGAGAATCAGATGCCTGAAGAATACGAAGTACATGGTCCGCACGACCATGCCGTGGAACACGCCGGCCATCACGACGCGGACCCGTTCGCAAGCCGCATGGCCGTGATCACGGCCATCCTCGCAACGATTGGTGCGCTGTGCGCCTATCAGAGCGGCAACAGCGAAAACCTCGCGCTGTATTACAAGAACGAAGCCGCGATCAAAAAGACCGAAGCGTCGAACCAGTGGAACTATTACCAGGCGAAGGGCGAGAAGCAGAACCTCGCCGAACTCGGCGCGGCGCTCTCCGCCGCGAATACCGACGCGCATGCGAAATTCCTCGCCGACGTCGATAAATACAAGCAGCAGAAAGAGCCGATCCGCGCGAAGGCCGAAGCCATAGAAAAGGAAGTCGTCGATAACGACGTGAAGAGTGAAACGCTTCTGCACGGCCATCATCGTTGGGCACAGGCCACCACGCTGATCCAGGTGGCGATTGCCCTGTGCGCGATCACGTTGCTGACCCGCAAGAAGTGGCTGCGCAATCTCTCGTTCGTGGTGGCGGGAGCGGGCGTGATCACCGGCGCCCTGGCGTTTTTCTCGGCTTGATGGATCAAGGGCCGCACAGCCGCCGTGGTTGGCTGCGCGGCGCAAATGAAGGGAGTGAAGCGTGATTGATGGGTCCGCCGTTCTAGGCGTTTTTTCGGTGTATGTGGCCGGCGTGGTGATCCCCGGCCCGAACTTCGTCGCGGTCGCGCATAAGGCCGCATCGGCGACGCGAGTCGAAGCGCTCGCGATGGTCGGCGGCATCGTGCTGGTCAATCTGTTCTGGGCAAGCTGTGCGATTCTCGGCGTCGGCATTGTGTTCACGGCTTTTCCGTGGCTCGCGCTGGCAGTCAAGGTGGCCGGCGCCGGCTACCTGATCTGGTTCGGCGGACGTCTGATCGTCAATGCATCGGCGGGCAAGCCGGCTGGCAGCATGCATGCGGCGAGCGGCGGTTTCCGTCAGGCATTCGCGCAAGGCTTTGCCACCAACATCGCGAATCCGAAGTCGATGGCGTTCTTCGCCGCGGTGTTCTCCTCCGCCATGCCGGCACACGTCGGCGTCGGCACGTTTGCCGCAATGCTCGGCATGGTGTGCGTGGTGGCAAGCAGCTGGTATGGGTTCGTTGCGCTCACCTTGTCGCACGCGCGGATTGCCAGCGCCTATCGCCGCTGCAAGGCATGGATCGACCGCGTTTGCGGCGGGCTGATCGTCGCGTTGGGTGTGCGTCAATTGATACGATAGCTTCAGCAGTCCCTAATCTCGAGACGCGTGTTAAATACTGTTTTGCACGCAGTCTCGCCTCCATCAACGCCAGCAATAAAGAGATAAGCACGGCGCAGCTTCATGACATAAATTAAGGATGCCGTATTACTGTTCGCACCCCTGCAGCGAACGTCACATCCGGCACGATCTGTCATGGAGGAATCGCTGTGAGAGAAACTATTGATCCGTCAGACGAGGTGACGACCGCCAACCTCGAAGCAAACATTCTCCTTCCCCAGCTCGGCTGCCCGGCAGGCAAGATCGGCATAGCGGTCGGCGACATGCTGGAACGCTCGAATCGCGCGGTTATCGAAACGGCATTCGATCTGCTCGATCTGCACGCAAACGAGCGCGTGCTCGAAGTTGGCCTCGGCAACGGCGGGCATATCGCCTACGTGCTCGATCAGGCCGCGAGGCTGCGTTTCACCGGTATCGATCTATCGCCTACCATGATCGCCGTCGCTCGTTGCCGCAACGCGGCTTTCGTGCGCGACGGCCAGGTCAGGCTCGAAACCGCGGACGTCGCCGCCATGCCGTTCGCCGCCGCTTCGTTCGACAAGGCCGTCACGATCAACAGTACGTGCTTCTGGCCCGACCTGACCGCCGGCCTGGCGGAGATTCGCCGCGTGTTGCAAGTGGACGGCACGCTGGTGATCGCGGCCATCACGCCGGGTGCCGCGATTGAGATGCCGTTTGCCGAGTACGGCTTCACGGTGCATGACGCAACGGCGCTGGAGGCCGCCTGCGTGGCCGCGGGTTTCGATCGGATCGGCATCACCCGCTTCGTCGAGCCGCTCAGCGACCCGCCGCAGCAGTATGGCCCGCGGGAGTTTTATCTGCTTAGGGCGTGCGCCGTCTGATACGGCGGCTTGCATCGGCGCTTCACGCGGCAAGACTCAATGTGCAATGCCGCGCGCACGCTCGAGCAACAATTCGCGCTCACGCGCATTGCGCGTCATACCGGCCGCACGTTCGAATTCGGCACGCGCCTCATCCACGCGGCCGAGTTTCGCCAGCAGATCGCCACGCACGCTCGGCAACCAGTGGTAGTTCGCGAGCGCGGCATCGGTTGCCAGCACGTCGACGATCTCCAGTCCGGCAGCCGGGCCGAACGCCATGCCGACCGCCACCGCGCGATTCAACTCGACCACCGGCGACGGCGCCACCTGTGAAAGCGCGTCATACAACGCGACGATCTGCACCCAGTCGGTATCGTCCGCGCGACGCGCACGCGCATGACACGCTGCAAGCGCCGCCTGCAGCGCGTAGGGGCCGCTCGCGCCGCCCAACGCATGCGCGCTGTCGAGCGCGGCGAGCCCGCGACGGATCAGCAGTGGATCCCAGCGGCTGCGGTCCTGATCGAGCAGCAGCACGGGGCGGCCTCGCGCATCCGTGCGTGCATGCGTGCGCGACGCCTGAATTTCCATCAGCGCGACAAGGCCATGCACTTCGCTCTCATCCGGCACGAGACCGCTCAGCACGCGGCCAAGCCGCAGCGCTTCCTCGCATAGCGCCGGACGCATCCAGTCGTCGCCGGCAGTGGCCGAATAGCCTTCGTTGAAAATCAGATAGATGACTTGCAGCACCGAGGCGAGCCGCGGCGCGCGCGCGTCCGCCTGGGGCACTTCGAACGGCACCTTGGCGGCCGAGAGCGTGCGCTTGGCGCGCACGATACGCTGTGCGATGGTCGGCTCCGGCACGAGAAACGCGCGCGCGATTTCGTCCGTGGTGAGGCCGCCGAGCAGCCGCAGGGTGAGCGCGACGCGCGCGTCGGTGGAGAGCACCGGATGGCACGCGGTGAACACCAGCCGCAGCAGATCGTCGCCGATATCGTCGGCGCGAGCGGCATCGAGGGCATCGACGAAATCGGGCACGAGATGAGCCTCCAGCGCGTCGAGATCGTGACCCAGCTCCTGATGCTTGCGAGCATGCAACGCTTCCTGCCGCAAGCGGTCGAGGGCGCGGTTCTTTGCGGTCGCCATCAGCCACGCTCCAGGATTGTCGGGCACGCCCGCGTCGGGCCAATGTTCGAGCGCGGCCACCAGGGCGTCTTGCGCCAGTTCTTCGGCGAGCCCCACGTCACGCACGATTCGCGCGACGTGGGCGATGACCTTGGCGGATTCGATCCGCCAGACTGCCTCGATGGCACGGTGGGTGGCTGCCGTCGTCACGCGTCAGCCCGCCGCCTTGGCGTTCGGGTCCATGTAGATGAGCTCCCAGATGTGGCCGTCGATATCTTCGAAGCCATGCCCGTACATGAAACCATAATCCTGCGGCGCGCGCGGTATCGCGCCGCCCGCGGCGAGCGCTCGCGCGACCATCGCATCCACCTCTTCCCGGCTTTCACACGACAGGCCCACCAGCGCCTCCGTGCTCTCCTTCGGGTCGCACAGCGATTTGCGCGTGAACGACTTGAACAGGTCCTTGACCAGCAACATCGCGTAGATGTTTTCGCCGAGGATCAGACAGGCCGCCTGCTCGTTCGTGAATTGCGGCTCGAACCTCAAGCCGATCGCGCTGAAAAAGGCTTTCGACCGTTCGAGGTCATTCACCGCGAGATTGACGTAGATCTGCTTATGCATGATGGAGTCCATTGATGAGGTTGCGGTCGCACGGCTCTCACCACGCACTACGCTCAGTGCGCACGTTGCGCCAGTTGCGCCGCGTCAGCAGCCCTGCGCCGCGTTCAGCGCGTTTCCGTTCCCGCCTCAGCGCTTGCCGGCTTCCAGTTCGCGGAAGCGGTCCAGCTCGGGGCCGGGCTCGAAGTCGTCGAGTTCGAACAACTGACGCACTTCGATTTCGCCGTCGGCTTGCTCGCCGAACGGCGCCGGAAAACGCCGCGCCCATTCCATGGCTTCTTCACGCGAGCGCACCTGGATCAGCGTGTAGCCGGCAAGCAGTTCCTTGGTTTCCGCAAACGGGCCGTCGACCACCGAACGCTTGCCGCCGCTGTAGCGTATGCGCCAGCCTTTAGAACTCGGTTGCAGACCGGTGGCGTCGAGCAGCACGCCGGCTTTCGCCAGTTCTTCGTGGTACGCGCCCATTGCGGCCATGAGGGACGCTTCCGGCATCTCCCCGGCTTCGCTCGCGGCCGTCGCTTTTACAAGGATCATGAATCGCATCGCCGTTACTCCAATTCGTTGTGAGAGGGAAAGCCGCACAAACTGGGAGGCTTCTTACTCACACGACGAGCAACGCGCGGCCGGATCGACACGCCTGCCGACCCACCAGGGAAAACCCCGAGACAACGCTATCGATGCGCGTATCGCCTAGGCGAAACAAGGTCCGAGCTTGCGGACTTCGACGGTGCACCACGTGGCCGCCGGGCAAGCTTGGGCGATAGCCACGGCTTCTTCACGGGTATCGCAGTTGAGGAGGAAGAACCCGCCGATCATCTCTTTAGCCTCGGCGAACGGGCCGTCGAGCAGTTTCGGCTGGCCGTCGCGGACCTGCACTCGGACCGCGTCGCTAGAGGACGTGAGCGACTCGACTGCGACCAGTTTGCCGCGCTCTTTCAGATCGGCGGCGAAACGGACCATCTGGTCGTAGACTTCGCGGCCCGCAGCTTCACCGCGTTCAATGCGTTGGTTCGGGGGTTCGACGATGAGCAGCATATAAGACATGGCGTCTCCGATTGATCGCGTCGCAAACGTGAACGCCCTGGAAGCGTAAGAGGGAGAAATCGCGCTCACGGCCGGTTTGCGAGAGGCAGTCTAACAAGCGCGGATGACTCCAGCAAACCAGTTGCGGCGCTGTCATGGCTGCGCAAAGGGCGCCTTACGGAGACTCGTAATATCCGCACGTCGATGCGAGGTTTGAAAAAAACGCCCCATGGGGGCGTTTCATTTGCGCGAACCAGAAAGGAAATAGCCTAACCAGGCCACCCTGCTCCTCAGGCAGCAGCTTCTGCAATCGCCTGAACCTGCGCGGACCTCATCAGTCCTTCAATCATTTTCGCTTCCGCGCTCGCAATCTCGCTCAACGATGCCACGGACAGTTGCGCGTCGAGAATCTCCAGCGCCGTGCACAAGCGGGCGTATTCGCCGTCTTCCAAAGCCCATGCGCCTTCGCCGAGTTCACGCGCGTCGAGTTGAACCATCGCGGCATGTGCGCTTTCGATGTCGGCAATCGCGTCCTCGCCGAGACCGAGCCGCGCAAGCTCTTGCGACACCAGTAAATGCCGGCTCAAGGTCATGTGCAGATTCCGCGAGCCGTGGCCGTGGCGGAATGCATCGAGGGCGGTGTAGCACTGCAGAAGCATCGCCGCGGTGACCGGCTCATGAGCGGTGCGGCTATAGGTCAGCGCACGCAACAGCGGGGACATGGCCGGCTGGTTGTGCTTGCGGACTCGCGATTTACTGGACATATCGGTTCAACCTCCTTCTCTAACTCTCGGCTTCGCCACCGGATTCTTGCGTTCAACGGCGGCAATCGCCGCCGATACGCCGGCGGCTCGACAGGCCCGAAGCGAGTCTGTGTGGCCATCATGGCAAGCAACTATTAAGACAGACTTAAACGACCTCAAGTCCTGTTTAGATGCAGCGTGCGTCACAGCGCGCAGCCGGCCGCTTGTCCGGTGCCGCCGCAAAAAACGCAGTGCAACGCCGGCATATCGGTTCGAACCCGCCGATTGCAAGCCTTGCCGCGCAACGAGACGAAAAAAAACCCTGTTCCCGCGAAGGAACAGGGTCGGACAGGATGGAACAGTCGTACTCGCGCGTGGATGCTTGCCGACCTTCACCACCACAAACTAACAGAGTTGCTACTTGAACTACATCTGCGAAAAGCTGTTGTTTCTTGAACTACTGCTGCATCACAGCCGGGTCCTTCGCCTTCAACATCGCCTGACTGCAACCCCCTGCTGATTCACGCGCTAATTCATGGATCGCGCGCCGTTTGCATTGCTTCTCTTACCTACTGCTTTACTGCCCTGCCGCGTACCACAACCGCGGCAAACTGCCATCAACGGTACGGTTCAAAACAACGCGGGGGAAGACCGCGTCGATGGGCTCGGTGATTTGTCGCGCCATGGAAAACAGTGTATGCCGGCACTTGCGAATGCAATTGCGCGAAGCGAGGGGAATTGGCAGGCCAGTTTGGCGAATCGGCGTAACAGGCCGATTTCCTCAGACATGAGCGACGGCGCCTTCGCCGTCGCTCGTTCATTTTCGAGTGGGTGCGATTAACCGACGCGACACCGCGCGGACAACTCTCGCGCTCCCGTCGGGCCGGGTCATCAACCTCGAGCGACGAAGTCGCTGATCGTCAGCAGCACTTTTTCGCCCGGCCGCGCCAGCATCTTTCTCTCCGCCACAGCGGTGATGCGTTTGCGCCCGTCCGCGAAAGTCTTCAATACGCGCTCCTCGCCGGCGTCGCGTTGCAGCCAGAAATGCTGCTCCAAGGCCTCACGCGTGACGGCGCACTCGAGGTCCCGTCCTCGCGTCGAAAGCTGGAAAATCACCGCGCGTCCGTCTGCCGAGACGCTTGGCTCAAGCTCGATAATCTCCATAGCCCACCTCGCAAAGTTCGTTAAGCCGCTCGCCGTGTTGAACGAACGACACCGGAAGAAACTGAATACGCACGCAAAGCCACGCGCTGAGTTTTTCGGCTGATCAGATGCACCCTATCGCGCCACGGCCTCGTTCGTTGTGAGCTGAGCCATTGTCGCGTGAACCGGCGCGTGCGTCGACAGCGTCAACGGCACATGCGACGGTCGGCGCGCTGAACCGCTCAACCAGCGCGGACGTTTCGCGCAGAACTCATGCAGCAATGCATTCAACCCTTCCGTCATGGCTTGCGTGCTACGGCGCACGCCGCGCGATGCGGACGAAATCGCAAACCAGGAATGCGGCGGCCGAAGCTCGTGGCAAATGCCGCGCGCATCGACAAAGCGCAGACAACCGGTGTCGGGATAAAAGACGAGCGTCATCGCGTCGCCGTCGACCCCGTGCGTGACCATGTGTGGTTTCGTATTCAGCATTTTCGTTGTTATGCCAGGTTGGCGTATTTTTGTTGACGGTCCGGCTTCGAGGCCGCCCGCGCCAGCAATTCGCGCATGAGGCAAAAGCAAAGCGCATGCCAATGAGGGCACAACGCGTCGCGTGAACCGAGGCGACTGCAACGCGACCTGACGACGCCGTGCCACTGGCGCGCCGCAAATGCCGATCACGCCTGAGGCGAGCCACGCGACAGCACGCGATTGCGCGGCGGCGCGGACCGCCAACTGTCGGCATCGGCGCGACCGGCGCACTGCAAAGTCGAGAGGCACACACATAACCGCGTGGTAAAAAAGCGCTGCTGGCGCGACAATTCACGACCATTCTTACTAGCCGCCGGCACACCGGCAACGTGACCAACATGCCCGCTCAAGAACCCGGCTTCACCCTGCGCCCGGCGCTGGACTCGGACATACCCTTCCTGTTCGATCTGCGCAAGGCGACCATGACTGAGCACCTCGCGCGCGTTGGCGAACCGTCGGACGATACCGAGCATCGCGCGCGTCTGCTGCATCGTTATGACACGGCGCGCGTAATTTGCATCGACGGCGAACCGGCCGGTTTGCTCAAGGCGCATCGCACCGGCGCCGGATGGGTCGTCGTGCAATTGCAGATCACGCCGGCACTTCAGGGGCGCGGCATCGGCGAACGCGCGCTGCATTGGGTATTGCGCGCCGCGCAGGCCGACGCATTGCCGGTCACCCTCAAGGTGCTCAAAGGCAATCCCGCGATGCGGCTCTACGAGCGGCTCGGCTTCGAGATCGTCGGCAAAGATGAGAGACAGTTTTACATGAGGCGCGCGCCGCGCGCGTCGGCGGAAATTGAAGCAGAATGAATGTCGGATAAAGACTGATACGTAACGGACCTGCCATGACCTTTCGCGACACTTCCGCCATCGCTAGCTGGCACGCCCATGTGTACTTCGATGCGAGCACCCGCGACGCCGCGTGGACCTTCCGCGAGCAGATCGAAGCGCACTGGAGCGGCAAGCTGCAAATGGGCCGCTTTCACGAGCGCCCGGTCGGACCGCATCCCATGTGGTCGTATCAGCTTGCATTTACGCAGGACCAGTTCGCCGATCTGGTCGGCTGGCTCACGCTGAATCACGGCTCGCTGGATATCTTCCTGCACCCCAACACCGGCGACGCACTGCGCGATCACCGCGACGCCGCCGTATGGATCGGCCATTCGCACGAACTGGTGCTGAGCGCGCTCGGCTAACCGCCTCGAACGCGGCGCGCAGCGAATCGCACGACGCGCCGCCGCTTGCGGTTCACATATTCGAATACGAACTGCACCAGCCGCGCGCGGCGACCTGTTTGTCGCCGAACAGCGTGCAGCCGCCGTATGTATCGGTGGCTTTGCCCTGGAACAGCGAGCAGTTGCCGCAATTCTGTCCGGCGGTGTAGCCGGGGAATTTCGCCTTGTCGACCTTGGAAGCGTCCTCCTTATAGCCGACGGCTTGCGCCTTCGGATCGGCTTCGCTGAGCGTATTCGCGGTCTCGGCGAAAGCGGTACGGGCGAGTGCGAGCGCTGAGCCCGCGCTCACGCCCAGCAGCAGAAAATGGCGGCGCGATGTTTTCATATGGGTCCGATGGAAAGTGGGAGGCGTGCCTCGATCGCGATCAAGTGCAATCAAGTGGGATCAAGCGCCGTCAATCGAGAAATCGCGTGAACCGCTCAACCGGTTCACGCTCGGTGCGCAACGTGTTGACCAGCGCGCTTTCGTCAGCAAAGCCGAGGGACATGCCGCACACCAGTTGTTCTTCGGGCGGCAGGCCGAGGTGTGCCGCAATCACGCGATGAAACGGCGTAAACGCGGCCTGCGGACAGGTATCGAGACCACGTCCGCGCGCGGCCGTCATGATCGCCTGCAGGAACATGCCATAGTCGAGCCAGCTGCCGCGCTCCAATACCCGGTCGATGGTGAAGAACAAGCCCACCGGTGCGCCGAAGAAGCGGTAGTTCTGCGCATGCTGCTCATGCATGCGCGCCTTGTCGCCCTTTCCGATGCCGAGCAGGCCATACAGATCCCAGCCGATTTTGCGGCGCCGGTCGATATACGGCGACACCCATTGATGCGGGTAGTACGGATACTCTTCCTGGTACAGCGCGTCGCGCTGCGGGTCGTCGTGGGCGGCGAGCAAGGCCCCCGAGAGGCGCGCGAGCGACTCGCCCGTCACCACATAGACTTTCCACGGTTGCGTGTTGGTACCCGAAGGCGCGCGGCTGGCGGCTTCGAGAATGGCTTCGATTTCGCCGCGTGGCACCGGTGTAGGCAGAAAGGCGCGAATGGAACGCCGCGTGATGAGCGCGGTGTCGACGGCGTTATCGGATGTGGTCATCGGCGGATTCCGGCAGAGCCAACGGTTGTGGCGGTCTGCGGGAATTCTAGCGCGAGCGCCACCTTCTCCGCTGACAGGCCGGCAACTGCCGGCCCGCTTCATCAGCTTTAACGCGGCGGCCTCAGCCGAGCGGCGTTTTCAGCGCATCGATGAGATCGAGCAGATCATAGGGCTTGCGCAACAAGATGGCCTGCGGCAATACCTTGCGCTGCTCCGGCGTCAGCACGAGGTCGTAGCCGGTCAAAAAGATCACGCGCAGATCGGGCCGCTCGCCACACACCTCCAGCGCCAGATCGATGCCCGACTTGCCCGCCAGCCCTACGTCGGTGAGCATCACGCTGATCGCATGTTCGCTGAGAATCTGCCTGGCGTCGTGCTCGCCTTCGGCCTCCAGAATGTCGAAGTCGAACGTGCGCAGCAATTCGGCGGTGCTCGCGCGAATCAGTTCGTCGTCTTCCACCAGCAGAATCCGTGGCCGCGTCTGAGCCGCGAAACTGTCGGCGCTATCCGGAGTGGCAGGGGGATCGACCTCAAGAAGATGCTGCTCGGCCTCGGCGATTTCGGCCGCCAGTGGATTCTGCGTTTGCAGCACATAGCGGACTTTGCGCGCCAATGCTTCGTGCGTGTAGGGCTTGCTGAGCAATTCGATGCCTTCATCGAGCCGCCCGGAATGCACGATCGCGTTGTCCGTATAGCCCGACGTGAACAGCACCGCGATCGCGGGCAACCGTTCGCGCGCCTTGCGGGCGAGTTCGGTGCTGCGCAGCGGGCCGGGCATTACCACATCGGTGAACAGCAAGTCGATCGGCACGCCGCTTTCGACGATCGCGAGCGCGCTTTGCGCGTCTTTCGCTTTCAGCACGCGATAGCCGAGATCGGACAGCATTTCGACCACCGTCGTGCGCACTTCCTCGTCGTCCTCCACCACCAGAACCGTTTCCGTGCCGCCCTTCGCGGGACCGGCGTCGATATTCGTTTCGAGGTCTTCCTGCTGGCGCACCCGCGGCAGATAGATGCGAATCGTCGTACCGTGCCCCTCCTCGCTGTAAATCTTCACATGGCCGCCCGACTGCTTGACGAAGCCATATACCATGCTCAAGCCGAGGCCGGTGCCCTGACCTTCGGGCTTGGTCGTGAAGAACGGCTCGAACACGCGCTCGCGCACTTCCGGCGACATTCCGGCGCCCGTGTCGGTGACGGCCAGCATCACGTATTGGCCCGGCGTAACTTCCGCGTTGCGCTTGGCGTAGGCGTCGTCGAGCGCGGCGTTGCCGGCTTCGATCGTGAGCTTGCCGTGGCCGTTCATCGCGTCGCGCGCGTTGATCGCGAGGTTCAGCAGCGCGTTCTCGACCTGGAAGGGATCGACCAGCGTATTCCACAAGCCGCCCGACACGATCGTTTCGATTTCGACGCCGTCGCCGAGCGCGCGTCGCAACATGTCGTCGAGTCCGCGCACGAAGCGGCCGAGATTGACGACCTTCGGCGCGAGCGGCTGACGCCGCCCGAACGCCAGCAACTGCGAGGCGAGGTTCGCGCCGCGGGCCACGCCCGCCAGCGCATTGCGCACGCGCTGCTCGGGCTTCTCGGAACCGGCGACGTCTTTCGCCAGCAGTTGCAGATTGCCGCCTATCACCTGCAGCAGATTGTTGAAGTCGTGCGCGACGCCGCCCGTGAGCTTGCCGATCGCTTCCATCTTCTGCGCCATGCGCAGCGCTTCTTCGGCGTGGCGCAGCGCCTCGGTGGTTTCCTTGTCGGCGGTGACGTCGCGGCCCACGCCGTGAATGCGCGCCGTGTCGGGATCGAGCGCGAGCGTCCACGCGACCCAGCGCCACGTACCGTCGATCCGCTTGAAGCGGTTTTCATAGCGCACCGGCACGCCCGTGCGACGCAATTCGGCCAGATGCGTGCTGACGACCGCGACATCGTCCGGGTGAACCAGGTCGACGTAGGAACGTGACATGAGCCAATGCATGTTATGGCCGAGCGCATTGCTCCACGACGGACTCACGCGCTGCAAACGGCCTTCGATATCGGCCACCACCAGTAGATCTTCGCTCAACTCCCACAGACGGTCGCGGTCCGCCACCGTCTCGATCACACGGCGCTCCAGCGTTTCGTTCAGATCGTGCAGCGCGCTTTGCGCTTTGGCGCGCTCGGCGATTTCGCTTTGCGCGGCCTGGTACAGACGCGCGTTGTCGATGGCAATGGCCGCTTGCGCGGCGATACCGGCCACGATCCGCTCGGCGCGTTCGGTGAATACGCCAGGCTCCGGATGGCCGAAGAACAGGCCGCCGACCACCTCCCCGCTACGCGACTGCACGGGCGTGGCCAGATAGCTGCGCACCTTCAGGTGGCCTTCCGGCATGCCACGATGCGGCACGTTATGGCCATAACGCGGATCCTGAGTAATGTCGTCGACGCGAACGATGCCTTCGCCCTTGAACGTCGGTGCAAACACCGCCGTGTTGCGCGGCATCGGAAAGCCCGCAAACGCTTCCTTCGGCACACCGGACAGCGTGTACAGCATGTAGCTGCCGCCCTTGTCGTCGAGCACGTTATAGAAGAACGAACCGAACGCGGCGCCGGTCAGTTCGGTGGCCGCGTCCGTCACGATCTGCACCGCGCGGTTCAGATCGAGTTCGGCCGCCACCGTCGAGCCCACGCGATTGAGAATCTCCAGCGTGCGCGATTCCTCGCGCAGCTTCATCTCGGTCTCGCGGCGCAAGCGGGCGAGTTGCAGGTTGCCCGACACGCGGGCCAGCAGTTCGCGCGCCGAGAAGGGTTTGGTCAGATAGTCGTCGGCCCCGTGCTCGATGCCGTCCACGCGCGCTTCCTCGCCCGCGCGGGCGGACAGCATCAGCACCGGCGTGTCGCGCAGGTCCGGATCGGCGCGCAGTGCACGCAGCAGGCCAAAGCCGTCGAGGCGCGGCATCATCACGTCGGAGAGCACCAGATCGGGACGCTCCTCGCGCGCGGCTTCGAGCGCGGCCTGGCCGTCGGTCGCAAGACGCACGTCGTGCCCTGCCGCACGCAAGATGCGGCTCATGTACTCACGCAAGTCCGCATTGTCGTCGACAACCAGGAGCCGCGCGGCAGTGACCGGCGCGGCGTCGGGCGACACCTCGCCGGCCGGCGTCGCATCGATTGGCGCATCGGTGAGGATTTCGTTCTCCGGACTCCAGCGCAACGCGGCATCGACATAGGTGCGCGCGTGTTTGCTCATGGCGGCATGCACGGCTGAGTCTTCGGACTGGGGCTGCACGGCGCCACGCGGCAGAGAGACGGTGAAGCACGCCCCCTGGCCCAGCACACTGTCGACCCGCACCGTACCGTTGTGCAGCTTCACGAGTTCCTGCACCATCGCGAGCCCAATGCCACTGCCTTCGACCGAGCGTCCGGGCGCGCCCGCCACGCGATGAAAGCGCTCGAAGAGGCGCGGCGCTTCTTCTTCGGCAATACCGATCCCGCTATCCGTCACGCTAACCTCGACGCCACCGCCAACGACCTCACGAACCGCGACACGAATCGTGCCGAAGAACGTGAACTTGTAGGCGTTGGACAGCAGGTTCATCACGACCTTTTCCCACATCTCGCGGTCGAGTTGCACGACCACGGGCGCGGCCGGAATCTCGACCTCGAGCCGCAGGCCCGCTGTTTCGATCGCGGACTGGAACAGCGATGCGAGTTCGGCCGTGAAGGACGCGATATCCGTGGGTTGCGGATGGCTCTGCATGCGGCCCGCTTCGATGCGCGAAAAATCCAGCAGCGCGTTGACGAGCTTGAGCAGCCGCAAGCCGTTGCGATGCGTGATCTCGATCAGCGCGCGGTCCTCGATATCGCTGCCCATCCGCGCGTTGTCGCCGCTCGCGGCAAGTTGCGGCTTGGCGAGCAGTTCTTCGAGAGGGCCGAGCATCAGCGTCAACGGCGTACGAAATTCGTGGCTGATGTTGGAAAAGAACGTGGTTTTCGCGCGGTCGATTTCAGCCAGCGCCTCCGCGCGCCGCCGCTCTTCCTCATAAGCGCGCGCGTAGCCGATCGCCGCGCCGATCTGGCCGGCGCTCAGATTCAGGAAGCTGCGATAGGCGTCGTCGAAAAGGCGGCAAGGATTCAGGCCGGCGATCAGAACCACGGCTTGCGTCGCCTCGCCGCCGGGCGACACCGGCAGAACGACCGCCTGCTGCGGCGCGAGATGCCACGGCCCGCGCGGCATCTCGGTGCCGAATCGCTGCGTCAAATCACGCACAAGCTGCGGCGCCTGAATCTCCATCACGTCGCCGACCGGCCAGAGCGAGTCGCCGTCGAGCTTGATTGTCCGCGCCGCCGCCGGGTGATCCGGCTCGATGCCGCTCGAACCGACCAGCGTGGCCGTGTCGCCGCCGGGTTCGGCGGCGTACAGCAAGGCGAACGGAAGATCTTGCAGATTAGACTGCAAGGCACGCGCGCTGAGCTTGCATGCTTCGCGCCAGTCGCGGCCGTCGGGGCTGACCGCTGCCAGTTCCTTGAGCAGCGCCAACTGCCGCTCTCCGACCACCTGTGCGGTGCCGTCGCTGTTGGCGCAGATAATGCCGCCGGGTTCGCCGTCATCGCCGGGAATGGGGCTGTACGAGAAGGTGTAATACGTCTCCTCGGGAAAGCCGTTGCGCTCCATGATAAGCAGCTTCTGTTCGACGAAGATGCCTTCCGCGCCGGCCAGCGCGGTATTCAGAAGCGGCTCGATGTCGGTCCAGATTTCGCGCCAGACGACCTTGGTCGGTTGGCCGAGCGCGACCGGATGCTTGCCGCCGATGATCGATTTGTACGGGTCGTTGTAAAAATAGATCAGCTCGTCACCCCACCCGATCCAGATCGGCTGACGCGATGTGAGCATGATGCGGATCGCGATCTTCAGCCCTTGCGGCCAGGTGTCGGGCGCGCCGAGCGCCGTCTGCGTCCAGTCGTAGGCGCGGATGAGCGCGCCCAGTTCGCCGCCGCCGGCAAGGAATGACGGCGCGGCGAGGTCGGCGGGCAATGCATCCGATAAGAAGCGGTCCGGCTCGTTCAACGCGATCTCCTCGACGCGGTGGCTCATAGTCGTGCGGACCGCGATTGCAAAAGCGGTGCCTGATCCAATGGATAGCCAACGTTAGCGCGCAATTGATGTAGCGCGATTCTCGCACGTAGACGGATGCCGGAGGAAGTTGAGACGACGCGCGGAGCGGGCCTTTCGCCGCGCCGGAGAGCGTGTGCCGAACGGAACGCTGGCAGCGTGGAAGGGATACTGCGAGGGGAGCTTGAACTGCCGGTAAAACGTACCTCGGTGCAATGTTCTGGAAAGGCGATCTTCCCGAGCGCGAGTCAGGCAAGGCGGCGGATTTCTCCGGGATTACGCCCTGCCCGCAGCGGCATTTACAGCAATCCGACGCATACCGCGGCGACGATCGATCCCAGCACCAACACCGCGCCGACGGTCTTGCGTTTGTTCAACTCCGTCCAGAGCAGAACGCCGGTAAGGGACAAGAGAATGATGCTACCGGCCAGCGTGTCGATCAGCAGCACCCAGCCGACGCTCAAGCCCACCCCCTTGTGCAGATTAGTCAGCACCGCGAGGAACGTGTTCTCGCTGCGCTTGACCGTCACGTAACCGTTGCCCACCCAATATTCGGCGGACGTGTTCTCTCGGGGCGACGCGAAATTGAGCTGCCAGTGCTCCGGCTGGACTACGCTGCGCTCGCCCCAAGCGACCGGATGCGCAGGCTCTTTCTGAACACGCCCCGGCGTGCCCGCCAGTTTCAGTTCATGCTTGAGCCACTTGCCCAGATCGCGTGGCGTCTCGGGCGCCGGTTGCGGCAACGGCACCTGCAACACCGCGACCTGCGGCTCGCCGGTCGATACCTTGAGCGGACCGCCGCGATGATTCAGCAGAAACCCCGTGGTGCCGAACAGCAAACCCAGCGCCGCGCCCCACAAACCGACCCAGCCATGCACCTTGCGCAGCCACTTGATGAAGGTGGCGCGGCGCGAGCGCTGCTGGCGCGCCTTCAACTCGCCGCCGTCAAGGCGCTGCGGCTCGCGGGCCGCGCGGTCGATGCCCTCGGGCGCTTGGATGTCGATTGCCTCGGGTACGCTCACGGTTCGCTCCAGTTACGCAACAGGTTGTGATAGATCCCGACGAGGCTGCGGCGCGCGGCGTCGTCGGCGTTGGTGGCATTGAGCCGTTGAATGGCGGTGTCCATGTCGAACAACATCGCACGCTGCGTATCGCTGCGCACGAGGCTTTGCACCCAGAAGAAACTCGCGACGCGCACGCCGCGCGTGACCGGCGTGACCTGATGCAAACTCGTCGCCGGATAGACGATCATGTCGCCCGCCGGCAGCTTGACCTGCTGCACGCCGTACGTGTCTTCGATCACGAGTTCGCCGCCGTCGTAGTCTGCGGGGTCTGAAATGAACAGCGTCACGGAGACGTCGGTGCGCAGCTTCACGCCGTTGGGCAGCACTCGCACGGCGCCGTCGACATGACTGCCGAACTGCATGCCGCCTTCGTAACGATTGAAGAGCGGCGGATACACCTGGTTCGGCAGCACCGAGCTGATGAACAGCGGATTGCGTTCGATCGACGCGAGAATCACGTCGCCGAGTTGGCGCGCAATAGGCGTGTGTTCGGCAATCTGCTGGTTACGTTTGACCGGTGCGCCCTGATAGCCCGCGGTCGCGCGGCCGTCGACCCACGCGTCGCCGGCATTGTCGAGCCGCTCGCGCACGACGCGCAACTGCTCGGCGCTCAGTACATTCGGAATGTGCAGCAACATGATGGTTCCTTTGCGTCGACTTGCCGTCTTCGAAAACGGCAAGCCTAACGCACCCGTTCAACGTGTATCAAAAGCGGTAATCGAACGTCGCCAGCAACGTGCGTCCGATACCCGGTACGGAACGGCCGCCGTCCGACGGAATCAACGCGTCGTAGTACGTCTTGTTGGTCAGGTTCAGCAGGTTCAGGCGGACGTCGTATTTCTTCGCGTGATACGCCGCGGTCGCATCCCAGCGCGTGTAGCCCGGCACCTGCACGTAATTCGTGTTCGATGCGTAACGCGGCGACATATACGTCGGACCGCCGCCGATTTCCCAATGCGGCGTGAACGCGTAGGTAGTCCAGAACGTCAGCGTGTTACGCGGCGTGTTGGCCGGCACGTGACCTTGCGTGCCGTCGCGCGCCTTCAGGATGATGGCGTCCATGTAGGTGTAGCCGCCGAACACTTGCCATTTGTCCGTAATGTGGCCCGTCACCCCGGCCTGGAATCCGTCTACGCGAACGTCGCCGTCCAGCTCGTATTCCGTCGGCGACACCTGGGTGCGCGCGTTGGTTTTTTCCTGGCGGAAGAATGACGACGTCACCGAGAGATTGCCGCCGAGCAGATCCCATTTCGCGCCGACTTCGTACGATCTGGTCGACTCGGGCGCGAGGTTCTGCGTAAGGTTGGTCACCGTCAGCGCTTCGAGCGACGGATTGAACGACGTGCCGTAGGAGACGTAGTACGACTGCCAGTCGGTCGGCTGATAGATGACCCCGGCGCGCACGCTGGTGAAGAAATTGGTTTGCGTGGCGTAGCCCGGCAGGCTGATCGTGTTGTGGATCTGCGCCTGGAAGCGATCCCAACGCAAGCCGCCAATCACCTTCCATTGCTGGCCGATCGATACGGTGTCGTTCAGGTAGGCGCCGATTTCGTTCGACCCGGAGTCCGCATGGTTGCCGACCGTCGTCGTCACACCTGCGGGCGTAGACAGATACGCCGGATTCACCATCGAAACGACCGGCAGATTGTTACGCGTGTACGCCTGGTTCGAATAGCTGTCGTGACCGAGGCTGACACCGGCGATCAGGTCGTGCTTGATCGGGCCGGTCACGAATTTGTATTGCAGCATCGTGTCGTTGTACAGCGAGTGGTTCTCGATCACACGGTCGTGGCTTTGCAACTTGATGAACAGTTGCGACGGCGACAACGTCGTGTAATTGCCGTTGGTCAACGCGGTGCTGCTGGCGAGCGGCCCCGTCAGCACCGCTTGCGGCGCGGTTTCGCGCGCGTCGGTCATCGAGTGCGAGAACTGCGTCTGGTTGGTCAGGATCAGGTTGTCCGAAAACTTGTGCTTGATCGCGGCGGTGACCGTCTGCACGTCCTGAATCGTGCGGTCGGTGGTCAAGCCGTAGAAGGTGTTCTTCGGCACCGGCGACGGGTGGCCGTTCAACGCCTGCACGCCGTAGTCAGGCATGTCGTAGTTGTGCTGGATCAGCGCGGAGATCGTGACTTCGGTCGGCGTGCCGATCCCGAAGCGCACTTCCGGCGCGATGCCGTAGTCCTTGTTCTTCATCTCGTCGCGCGTCGAACCGAGGCTTTGGCCGAATGCGTTCAGGCGAATCGCCGAGGTCTCCGTCAGCTTATGGTTCACATCGACGGTGCTGCGATATTTGGCGTCGGTGCCGATCATGCCCGTGACTTCCGCCGAGTCCTTCAGGTTCGCCTTCTTGCTGACCTGGTTGATCACGCCGCCCGTCGAACCGCGGCCGAACAGCATCGACGAAGGACCGTACAGCACTTCGATTTCTTCGAGGTCGAACGTGTCGCGATAGTACTGGTTGCGATCGCGGAAACCGTCCAGATAGATGTCGTTCTGTGCGGTAAAGCCGCGCAGGTTGATGTTGTTGCCGATCTGACCGCCTTCGGCCGCGCCGATCGTCACGCCCGGCGCGTTGCGCAGCGCGTCCTGGAACGAGGTCGCGCCTTGCGATTGCAGCACGGCCTTGTTGATGACCGTGACGGTCTGCGGAATATCGCGCAGCGCCGTGGGGGTCTTTGCACCGACCGTCGACCGCTCTGCCTGGAAGTCCTGTTGTTCAGCCTGTGCCGAGACGCCGATGGTCGGCAAGGTATGGCTGTCGGCGGTGGTGGTCGCGGCCGGCGGCGCGGCCGGCGACGCGGTTTGCGGAGCAGTCTGCGCGACCGCCGGAGTCGCAAAAGGAACGGCAAAAGCTAGCGCTAACGCTGTCGCAAGCGGCGTGTGGTTGAACATGGAAATCCCGTCAGAGATGCGCTTGCCCGATTCGCATACCTGAGATGGAATCAATGACAAATTCGCAATTGGCTGGCTGCCGGTCTCGTGCGCACGGCACCGATGACGGGATGGCTGGCTGCTGTTAAATGAGAATCGCTATCATTCCACACGCATAAAACCGCATCAATCGCAGCGTCGCTTACCCCTCGTAACGGAATTGTTTCTATTTTTTACGATTGAAAGGCTTATGTAATGTAATGCGTTCGAGTTATGCCTGAATATTACATTTCAGTAATGTTACTTGTATTGAAATAAAAGGCTTTCTGGCTTGTAAGTTCAAAACACACCGAACCGAAGCTTTCAACTTACTAACGGTTTACAGCGATCGCAGCCGGCATCAATTCCCGACACGGTTTATCCTTTTTGCAACACTGCATCTTGAACTGTTCCGTTCATCCCCCGGAGTTGACCATGCAATACCGCAAATTCGGCCGTACCGGCCTGACCGTTTCGCGCCTGTGTCTCGGCACGATGACCTTCGGCCTGCAGACCGAAGAAGATGACTCGCATCGCATTCTCGACACGGCGGCGGATGCCGGCGTGAACTTCATCGATACGGCCAATGTGTATCCGCTCGGCGGCGGCGAGAATATTGCCGGTCGCACGGAGGAGATCGTCGGGCGCTGGCTGAAGGGCAAACGCGACCGCTTCATTCTGGCGACGAAAGCGGTCGGCAAGATGGGACCGGCGGCGTGGGACCAAGGGGCATCGCGCAAACATCTGCTGGACGCCATCGACGCCTCCTTGCAGCGCCTCGGCACCGATTACGTCGACCTCTACCAGCTTCACTCCGACGACGCGAATACGCCGCTCGACGAAACCCTCGAGGCGCTGGACGTGATCGTGCGATCAGGCAAGGCGCGTTATATCGGCGTGTCGAATTTTCTCGCGTATCGGCTCGCCCGCGCCTTGGGCCGCGCCGATGTTTTGCGGGTGGCGCGCTTCGTCTCCGTGCAGCCTCGCTATAACCTGCTGTTCCGGCAGATCGAGCGCGAGTTGCTGCCTCTCGCAGACGAAGAGCAACTGGCCGTAATGCCATACAACCCGCTCGCGGGTGGGCTGCTCACGGGCAAGCATCAACTGGATGCGACGCCGACGTCCGGCCGTTTCACCGAAACCGTCGGCAAGGCCGGCGCGATGTATCAGCAGCGGTATTGGCACAAACGCGAGTTCGAGACGATCGAGCAATTGAAAGCCATCGTGGCGCCAACCGGTGAATCGCTGACGCGGATTTCGCTCGCCTGGGTGCTGGCGAACCCGCTCGTCACATCCGCGATTATCGGTGCGAGCCGCGCCGAGCAATTGAGCGATACGCTCGCGGCGTCCGAGTTCGTGCTCGATCCGCAGATCAAGACGCAACTCGACGAAGCGAGCGTGGAATACCGTTGGGGTGACGCGGCGCGTTAAGCGCAACCGCCTGCCGCGAGGGCTGCAGGCGCCGCGCGAAGATCACTTGAAGCGGCCCGTCCGTTGATTGGCTTCCGGCAATTGCCGCGATTCACGCATGGACTTTGCATGCCATAGACGCGCGCCGCCTTCAATGCCCGCATCGTTCGAAACGGTCGCCACGTTTGCCGGCAGATCGAACTTGAGCCGCGCGGCGTTGCCGCCCCCAATCCACAGTTTGTCGTAGTTCACCAGCGCGCTCAGGATCCCGATCACCTTCTGAACGCGCCGGTTCCAGCGTTTGTTTCCGACTTTCTCACGCGCCGCCTCGCCGATGTATTCGTCGTAAGCCACGCCCTTCTTGCTGACCGGGTGATGCGCAAGCTCCAGATGGGGCATCAGCTCACCGTCGCGAAACATCGCCGTCCCCGCGCCCGTGCCGAGCGTCAGCACGAATTCGAGGCCTTGGCCCTGGATCGCAGCGAAACCCTGCATCTCGGCGTCGTTGATCATACGAACCGGCAATCCGCCCAGGCGCTGTGCCAGTGAATCAGCCAGTGGAATATCGTGCCAGCCTTCGACGCCAAAGTGCGGCGCGGTCAGAATACGGTTGTTGCGCACCACGCCCGGAAAGCCGATCGACATCAGCGTAGGCGGCTCCTGTTCGACGAGCGGAGCGACCAGCGTCGCCAGCGCGTCCACGAGTTGATCCGGCGTACACGGATGCGGTGTCGCCACTCGCACGCGCTCCGTTTTCATCTTGCCGTCCGCGTCGATGATCGCGGCTTTCAAACCCGTGCCACCAACGTCGATCGCCAGAATTCGCTCGGTACTGCTTGTCACTTTCGTCTTACGTGTCGCCACGGTGTCCCCCGATTGCGTTAGTGCGGCTCGTTGAATTACTTCTTCTGAACGGCGTCCTGTTTCAACAGCCGCCATTTGTGACCGTCGCGCGCCAATAGCGCGTCTGCTTCCGCGGGACCTTCGCTGCCGGCCGCATAACCATGCACCGGCATCGCACCGCCCGATTTCGGATGCAGCACGTCGTCCACCGCGCACCAACTCGTTTCGATACTGTCGGCACGCTGAAATAGCGTCTCGTCGCCGAGCATGCAGTCGTAGAGCAAGGTCTCGTAGCCGACGTTCGCCCGCTCCGCGAAAAAGTCGCCATAGTCGAACGACGACTGCACTGGCCCGACTTGCATGACCGGCCCCGGCGTCTTCACGTTGAAGTCGAAGCTCGTGCCATGCGCGGGATCGATGCGCAAGGTCAGCACGTTAGGCGTAAGTGCGTCCACTGGAGTGTCACGAAACAGGCGGAACGGCACCGGCTTCAGTTGCACCGAGATTTCCGTGCGACGCGCGGCCAAGCGCTTGCCGGTGCGCAGATAGAACGGCACGCCGGCCCAACGCCAGTTCTCGACGAACACGCGTGCCGCTGCGTAGGTTTCCGTCGTGCTGTCCGGCGCGACGTCCGGCTCCTCGCGGTAGCCGACACCCGCCGGGCCCTTTGCATATTGACCGAACACGACGTCGTCCGGAGTCAGCGGCTGGATGGCGTCGAAGATCTCGGCCTTCTTGTCGCGCACGGCTTCGGCGTCGAACGAATTGGGCGGCTCCATGGCGACCATGCCGAGCAACTGGAACAGATGATTCGGCACCATGTCGCGGAACGCACCGGTCTGTTCGTAGAATTTGCCGCGCCCTTCCACGCCGATCGTCTCCGCGGCGGTGATCTGCACACAGTCGATATATTCGCGCCGCCACATCGGTTCGAACAGCGCATTGGCGAAGCGCACCGCGAGAATGCTCTGCACGGTGTCCTTGCCGAGAAAGTGATCGATGCGATAGATCTGCGATTCCTTTGCGTACGACAGGATATGCGCGTTCAGATCGCGTGCCGAAGCGAGATCGGTGCCGAACGGTTTTTCGATCACAAGCCGGCGGAAGCCGCCGCTGTCGCCCTCGTTCAGCAGGCCAGCATTGCCGAGACGCTCGACGATCGGTTTAAAAAACCGCGAGCTGACCGCGAGGTAGAAGATCACGTTAGCGCCCGGCGCTTGCTCGATCTTTTGCTTGAGCTTCGCGAAGACATCGTCGGTTTCGAATTCGCCGGCCATGTATTCGAGCCGTTGCGCAACCCAGTCCCACGCCTGGTCGTCGAGCTTGCCGGCGTGGAAGGTGCTGGCTTTGTCGGCGGCAAACTGCTCGAGCGACTTGTGCAGGTCTTCGCGCCACTCGCTCGTCTCGCGCTCGCCATGATTCACACCGATGATTTTCATCCCGCCGTCGAGCAGGCTGTCCACCGCCAGGTTGTAGAGCGCCGGCATGAGGAGCCGTTTGGTCAGGTCGCCGCCCGCGCCGAAGATCACCAGCGTACAAGGTGGCGCGGGCCGCTTGCCAGCCGGCGAAGCCGGCGCTTGCTGCGGGCTCGCGCTGACTTTGCAACTCGGCTGTTGACTGGCGGCTGGGCGAGCGGATGTTCGGTTATTCGGTGTAGTCGACATGGGATTCACTTTTGGAAACCAATGGAACGAGCGTGGTGATACATGAAAGACCACGCTTGAACCCACACAGTTCAAAAACCGCCGCGCACCCCTGTTCGCCGTGCGATGTTGTAGGGCTTATGTAACCTCACTCACCTCATAGACTCGGCGCCGCCGCGCACTACTTCGCCGATGCGTGCGCGGGCTCGGGTGCGGATGCCGGCGCGGGCTCGGGCGACCGTGCCGCCGCTGTGGCTTGCGCCGACGGTGAAGCCGCCACAGGCTCCCGATCCGTTTCGCCCGGCAACGGCACGTTGCCCGATGCGCCCATCACGCGCGGCTGCAATAACAAGGCGACCAGACCGGTCCAGCCGGTTTGATGCGAAGCGCCCACGCCGCGCCCGGTATCGCCATGAAAATACTCATGGAACAGGATCAGGTCGCGCGAGCGCGGGTCGGTCTGCAATAACGGATACGCGCCCATGACCGGACGCTCGCCGTCCTTGTTCTTGAGAAACAGCGTGGTACACCGGCGCGCCAGCTCGTCTGCAATTTCGCTCAGCGTGAACGCCTGGCCCGAGCCGGTCGGATACTCGACTTTAAAATTGTCGCCATAGTAGCGATGAAATTCATACAGCGATTCGATCAGCAGATAGTTCACCGGCATCCACACCGGACCGCGCCAGTTCGAATTACCGCCGAACACGCGCGTATCGGATTCGGCCGGCAAATACTTCACGGTGAAACTGTCGCCGTTGTGATTGAACACGAACGGCTGATCGCGATGAACGCGCGAGAGCGCTCGCACGCCGTGATCGGAAAGAAACTCGCTTTCGTCGAGCGCACGGCGCAGCAATGCTTTCATCCGATGCCCGCGCAATAGCGAGAGCAACAGCGAGTTACCCTTGCCCGGCTCGTTCCAGCGCGAAACCAGCTTCGCCAGATCCGGACGATGTTCGAGGAACCAGACAAGCCGCTCACGCAAACACGGCAAGCCACCATGCAGACGCTCTTCGAGCACATGCACGGCAAACAGCGGAATCAGCCCCACGATCGAGCGCAGGCGCATGGGAACGCTGCTGCCGTCCGGCAAACGCAGCTTGTCGTAGAAGAACTCGTCCTCGCTGTCCCACAAGCCGGTATCGCAGCCGTCGTCGCAACTCACGGCTTGCGCGATATACAGAAAGTGCTCGAAGAACTTCACGCCGATGTCGACGAAAACATGATTGGCGTACGCGAGTTCCAGCGCGATACGCATCAGGTCGAGCGCGTACGCGGCCATCCATGCGGTACCGTCGGCCTGGTCGATGTGGCCGCCGGTCGGCAGCGGCGACGAGCGGTCGAAAATACCGACGTTGTCCAGCCCAAGAAAGCCGCCCTGAAAAATGTTGTGGCCGTCGGCGTCCTTACGGTTTACCCACCAGGAGAAGTTCAGCAGCAGCTTGTGGAAAACGAGTTCGAGAAAATCGCGATCGCCCTTGCCCGTGAGCGCGCGGTCGATTTCGTACACGCGCCACGCGGCCCACGCATGCACCGGCGGATTGGCGTCGCCGAGCGCCCACTCATACGCAGGAATCTGGCCGTTCGGATGCTGATAGCGGTCCTTCACCAGCAACAGCAATTGCCGCTTCGCGAACGCCGGGTCGATCAGCGCGAACGCGGCGGCATGAAACGCTAGGTCCCACGACGCGTACCACGGGTATTCCCACTTGTCGGGCATCGACACGATGTCCGCGTTGCACAAGTGCCGCCAGTCCATATTGCGGCCATGCTTGCGGCTCGCAGGCGGCGCCGGCTGAAGCGGGTCGCCCTCGAGCCAGCGTTGCACGTCGTACTGGTAGTACTGCTTCGACCACAGCATGCCGGCGAGCGCCTGACGCTGCACGAGGCGCGCGTCGGGGTCGGTAATATCGTGCTGCAACGCGCCATAGAACTCGTCGGCCTCGGCAATGCGGTGCGCGAATATCGCGTCGGCGTCGAGTTGCACGTCGTCGGGACTCGACTGCGGACGCCAGCGCATGTACACGACCGCACGTCCACGGGGTCCGAGCTCGATCGCAGCATGCGCGCCGGCCTTGGTGCCAGCGTTTCGGCGAATCGCGTGTTCATCGCCGTGCACGAGATAATCGTTGAAACCGTCTTTGAACGGACCCGCGCCATCCGTATTGAAGAGACGCTTGACGTTGGTGTCGTTCTCGCAGAAGAGCCATGTCACCGGCGCGTCTTTCGACCATGCCGTGACGACGATCGGCTCCTGGCCATGCTGATGCCCGACCACATGCGCCTCGCCATTGTGGTCCTTGCCGGCAACGAGCGAGGGCTTGTCCTTGTTCTCCTTCCACGACCACGAATTGCGCGCCCAGATTTGCGGCAGCACATCCAGTGAGGCCGCCTGGTCCGCGCGATTCTCGATGGTCACGCGCATGAGGATATCGTCCGGCGCGTGTTTCGCGTATTCCACCTGCACGTCGAAGTAGCGTAAATCGTCGAACACGCCCGTGTCGAGAATTTCGTACTCCGGCATGTCGCCGCCGCGTCGCGCGTTTTCCTGCACGAGGTCTTCGTAGGGATAGGCGGCATGCGGGTATTTGTAGAGCATGCGCATGTACGAATGCGTCGGCGTGCCGTCGACGTAAAAGTACAGCTCTTTCACATCTTCGCCGTGATTACCTTGAGCATTCGTGAGACCGAACAGGCGCTCCTTCAGGATCGCGTCCTTGCGATTCCAGAGCGCGAGCGAAATGCACCAGCTCAGCTTGTCGTCGCCGAATCCGGCAATGCCGTCTTCGCCCCAACGGTAAGCGCGGCTGCGCGCATGGTCGTGCGGAAACGAGTCCCACGCTGTACCGTCCGCGCTGTAATCCTCGCGCACGGTGCCCCATTGACGCTCGCTGAGATACGGTCCCCAGCGCTGCCAATGCGCACAGTCGGCCGAATGGAGCCGTGAACCCTCAATGGTGGCGAGCAGATTGGCAGCGCGCAGCGGTGGCATGACTACGTCCTTGCATCAGGCTTGGCGGTGGGACACACATCGTAGCGCGGTTTAGGCGCCGGCGGTCGGCAACCGGGCAAGCAGCGTTTCCATGCGCAGCAACTCGCCCAGCGACCAGGCCTGAAAGGGCGTGCCGGCCGGAGCGTGCGGCGCGTCGCCATCGGCGATTTCAGAGAGATGATCGAGGCCGGCATGATCGAGATGCGCGTAGAGCGGGTCGAGAAAGCGCGTTTTCGCTTGCATGCGGGCGTCCGCCTCGCCGCCGTGGATTCGCAGCCACGCTTCGACAAACGGACCGAGCAGCCACGGCCACGCGGTTCCTTGATGATAGGCGCCATCGCGCTCCAGTGGAGGCCCGCCGTAGTGTCCGCGATAAGCAGGGTCGGACGGTGCGAGCGTCCTCAGCCCCAGCGGCGTGAGCAACTGCGCTTCGACCTGGTCCAGCACTGCGCGCGCCGCCGCGCCTTGCAGCAAGGGAAACGGCAGGCCGCCTATGGCGAAGATCTGGTTGGGGCGGATCGAGCGGTCGATCGCGCCTTTGACGTGATCGACATCCACGTTGTCGAACAGACCTTGCGTGGCAGGATCGATGAAGCGTTCATGAAACGCTTGCAACGCTCGGTCGGCACCCGGCTGCCATTGCGAATTCCACGTTGCTGCAATGCGCAATGCGTTGATCCAGAGCGCCTGCACCTCGACCGGCTTGCCGATGCGCGGCGTCACCACCCAGTCGCCGACTTTCGCATCCATCCACGTGAGTTGCACGCCGGGTACGCCGGCGCTGAGCAGGCCGTCGTCGGCGGATGCCTGGATGTTGAAGCGCGTGCCTTTCGTGTAGCCCGCGAGGATGGATTCGCTCGCCTGTTGCAGACGCTGCTGCGTCGCAAGGCTAGCGTGATGGGTCGCGAGATAGTCGTGCACGGCGACGATGAACCACAGCGACGCATCCACCGAGTTGTATTCCGGCGTGTCGCCATAGTCGGGGAAGCGATTTGGCAGCATGCCTTCGGATAGCGTGCCTGACCATTCGAGCAGGATCGCTTCAGCGTCGTCGAGCCGGCCCGATGCGATCAGCAAGCCGCGCATTGCGATAAAGGTGTCGCGTCCCCAATCGGTGAACCATGGAAAACCCGCGAGGATCGTGCGGCCTTCGTTGCGCTCGACCACGTAGGTATCGGCAGAACGTTGCAGGCGAGAGCCAAGGGCGTCGCGGCGCTGTTGTTCGATGCGCGCGAGTTCTGTCGCATGCGCGGCTGCCGCCATTGCGTTTGGAGATTGCGTTGCGCTCGCAGTGTGAGAAGCGCTGAGAATCATCACGGCTTCACCATCGGCGAGATTGAAGGTGAGCACGCCGGGCGTCGCGAGATCCTCGCTGAAATCGAGCCCACGTTCTCGCTCGCGAACGTAGCAGAAGTTGCGATACCAATCCGGCGCGTGGGTGTAGACGCCGTTCGTCGCACACTGGATCACCGGCAGATCGCCGTAGGGTTGCCAGTTCACGCTGGTCCGATCGTCGCTCGTCTGCGCATTGAAATTGAACGCGGCGTTTTCATGATGCAGTGCGTGGTAGTCGCGGCCCGATAGTAGCGGCCTGACGTTCAATGTGAGAGGGATTGCTTCAGCTTTGTTTCCGACACCCTCCAGACGCCAGCGCAAAACCGTTTCGCCGGTCGCCTTGCTAACGAACACATCGGCGGTCAACACGAGATGCGTGTCGAGTTGCATACGCCACGTCGGCCACGGTGCGGTGTCGAACGTAACAAGACTCGCTGTCAGATCGGGATGGATCAGATCGGGCACGTATCGCTGCATGCTCAACGGATAACGCTTGCCATTCGCCTCCAGCCACGCCTCCACGCCGTTGACAAGCACGACACGCCCGCCTGGCGCACGCGTCGCCGAGAGCAGCAGCGCGTGATAGCGGCGCGTGCGCAGCATGCCGACCGTACCCGACGCGAACCCGCCGAAGCCATCCGCTTCCAGCCATTCGTCTTCGAGACGCGTGATGTCGAAAGGTCGTTCGATGTGTGTCATGAACTTACCGGTTGAACAAAGCCGTCAATCATTCGGTGTGCCCGGACGACAGACACATGGCGCTGCGGTGACCATTCTCCTACTTATCACTTTCCGCTTCCTTTCGGAAAACCGACTCGCAGACGCAAGTTTTACCACTCGCAAACGTTTCACAATTATTTCTTGAAAGGGTTGGAGACTGCATCCGCTTTCACGAAACTGGATGCAAAACATGAGAAGAGACAAAGGCCTCACGAGTGCCGCCTGGGTTGCCGCTCGGGCTTCCGCTTTGGTTGCGCTTGCAACTTTAGCGTTGAGCGGTTGCGGTGCGGATGATTCCGCGCCTTCCGCGGCGTCTTCATCGCAAGCCGTTGCCGGCACCGATGCCGCGCCCAGCGCGGCGATATCGCCCGCCACGCCGATCCTCAACGCATCTTCAACGCTTGCGGCAGACCCGGCCGCGGCCTCCGATCCAATCACGCAGAGCATGCAAGCCAGTCTCGCCGCGGACAACCAGCAAGTCGCACCCGTCATGCATTACGCGCCCGGCGACAACGGCAGCAGCAACTGACGCAATTCCACCGGCGCGCGAGCCGCGCTATTCTTTTCCCACGCAGAAGGTGATATTCGATGACATCAACTAGCCGTCGCCGTTTCCTGCAGACCGTGGCTTCATCCGCGGGCGCTGCTGCCGCACTGACCGCACTGCCCGAGTCGATTCGCAACGCACTTGCCGTTCCCGCGTTTTCGCGCACCGGCACGATCCGCGATGTCGAGCACATCGTCGTGTTCATGCAGGAGAACCGCTCGTTCGACCACTACTTCGGCCACCTGCGCGGTGTGCGTGGCTACAACGACCGCGTCCCGATTCCGCTGCCCAACGGCAAGCCGGTGTGGTATCAACCGTCGAAGGAAGATCCGACCCGGCCGGTCCTGCCGTTCCATCTGAACACGGCGACCACCAGCGCGCAATGCGTCGGCGATCTGGATCACTCCTGGTACAAGACCCATGCCGCAATCGACGGCGGCCGCTACGACCAATGGCCGGCCACCAAGACCGACATGACAATGGGTTATCACCTGCGCAGCGACATTCCGTTCCATTACGCGCTGGCCGATGCGTTCACCATCTGTGACGCGTACTTCTGCTCGCTGCCGGGACCGACGCACCCGAACCGCTCGTATCTGATGACCGGCATGGTCGATCCGACCGGCACGCTGGGTGGTCCGCTGCTCGACAACAACGATTTCGTCGACGGCGACGGGCCGCCGAATTACCAGTTGCTCTCGTGGACCACGTATCCGGAGCGTCTGCAGGCCGCGGGCATTTCGTGGCAGGTCTACCAGCAAGGCCTGACTGGCGCCGATCCGCTGAACGGCAACTACGGCACCAACATCCTGCAGAACTTCACGAACTTCATCAACGCGCAGCCGGGTTCGCCGTTGTATGAGCGCGCGCAAACCGTGCGCACCATCGCCGACCTGAAGGCCGACGTGCTGGCCAACAAGCTGCCGCAAGTGTCGTGGTTGTGCCCGCCGGCTGCGTACTCGGAACACCCGAGCTACACGCCCGCATACGGCGCGGAATACACCTCGCAGATTCTGGATGCGCTGACGTCGAATCCCGAAGTCTGGAGCAAGACCGTGCTGTTCATCATGTACGACGAGAACGACGGCTTCTTCGATCACCTCGTGCCGCCGCAACCGGCCACGACCGGCGCGCAAGGCAAGTCGACGGTCAGCACCGAAGGCGAAATTCACAACGTGGTGAACCCGTTGCGCGGCGGCAGTTACACCGCCGACGGCCTGCCCTACGGCCTCGGCCCGCGCGTGCCGATGACCATCGTGTCGCCGTGGAGCAAGGGCGGCTTTGTGTGCTCGCAGGTGTTCGATCACACGTCGGTGATTCGCTTCATCGAAGCACGCTTTGGCGTGTATGAGCCGAACATCACGGCATGGCGCCGCGCGGTGTGCGGCGACCTGACCACGGCGTTCGACTTCCGCACGCCGGACTCGAAGGTGCCGCCGCTGCCGGACACGAGCAACTACAAGAGCATCGCCGACAACCAGTGCGCCACGCAACCTAAGCCGACCGTCCCCGCGACGCCGGGCGCGATCGACCCGCAGGAAAGCGGGATTCGTTTCGCGCGCGCGTTGCCGTACGAGTTGCATGTGAACGGGCACGCAGACGCGAAGAAGAACACGTTCGAAATCTCGATCGGTAACACCGGCGATCAGGGCGCGCATTTCTATCTGTACTCGACCAATCGCACGGATGGCCCGTGGCGTTACACCGTCGAAGCAGGCAAGTCGCTCAACGAAACGTTCGATCTGACGGTGACCAACGGCGTGTACACGTTCGAAGTGTTCGGGCCGAATGGTTTCGTGCGCAAGTTTGCGGGCAACACGCAGCAGGCGACGGCGCAGAACGCGCAGTTCGCAGGCGGCCACGGCAGCAACAAGCGCGCGGAGCCGGAAGTGAAGGTGCAATACGACGTCGCGAACGGTAACGTGTTCCTCAAGTTCAGCAACAAGGGCGGCGGCATTGCGCGTTTGACGGTGACGGACAACGCCTACGGTGCGCGCGCTCGTCCGGTGCTGGTGCCGGCAGGCGCGCATATCGAAGAAGCGTGGGTACTGGCGTCGAGCCATCACTGGTACGACTTGACGGTGACGAGCAACGACGACGCCAGCTTCTCGCGCCGTGTTGCGGGTCACGTCGAGAATGGGCGGCCGAGCATTAGCGATCCGGCGGCGGTCGCGCCGGTGTTGGTGGCGAATTAAGAGCGGGTCATGCGCGCTGGGCTTCAATCGGGTAGGTGCCTGGTTTGGAAGGCTCGATCGAGGCCCAGTTGCGCGAGCACGCTCTGCAGAAAATCGCGCGCGGCGTTAAAGTGAAGCTCCACTATCGCTTTGCCGAGGCACACGCTATGGACCGTAACGCATTCACCGAAAGCCTGACGAAAGAAGGCTTCCCCGACGCCGTGGTTGTCACGCGCGAGGCGAACGTAGAGATGGAAGTTCACGAGCATCCCTTCGAAGCCAAGGCACTGATCCTGGAAGGCGAAATGAATATACGCGTGGGCGACGAAGAGCGCGCGTATCACGTCGGCGACGTTTTCCGCGTGCCTGCGAACAAACCTCATTCGGAGCGCTATGGCCCGAACGGCGTGACGTATCTGGTGGGCAGGAAGCAGTAAGACGCGGCCTGATAGACAGTCCGCGCCCAGAGAAAGAAAACTGTCAGGCGCCCAGCAATACCCCGGTCCTGAAAGGGCGCGTGCCCGTTACGCGCCCGAGCGGTGCGCCGGCCGTCACAAAGCGAATCGCGCGCCGCATGTAAAACACACCTTCCGTTTTGCTGACGATCGTTGTCGTCTCGTCCGTCAGCGGATCGACGATATCGAATAGCGGTTGCCCGACGCGAATCGTGTCGCCAATCTTCGCGCGATGAATGAGGATTCCGCTCACAGGCGCATAGAACTGTTCGCTGCCGGCCAGCGGGGTGGCCGGCGCCAGCAATTCCGGTAAAGGCTTCGCTTCGAGCTGGATCGCTCTGCGCCACACGAGGTAATCCACCAGCGCGTCGGCATCTTCCTGGGCGACCTCGTAGGAGACGTCGCGCTGTCCGCGGCATTCCACGGTCACGGCAATCGCACCGTTAGGCACCGGCTTGTCGGCCGGCAACGCCTGCTGCAATTGCCACCACAACAGGCTATGCGTTTCGTCGAATGCTTCGCCGCCCGAGTTGGTGGCGAGCAACGACGCCTGCGCCCCGAGATAGCGCGACAAAGGCTCGAACTCGGCCCACGCGGCCTCGCTCGTATAGAGATGCATCGCGGCTTCGAGCGAACAGTGCAGATCGATAATCACATCCGCATCGAACGAGAGTTTCAGCATTGCCAGTTGCAGCGATTCGAATTCCGTCAACGGTTTCTGCGCGGCCAGTTCTTCGCCAATCAACTGGCGAACAATCCGCACATTCTCGGCGGCATCGGAACCCAACGCTTCTTTGGCTTGGGCCACCAACTTCGGAAACTGCAGGAAGTGGCGATTGAAGTTCTTCCCGCTGCCCAGATCGAAGCGGCCAAGAAACTGGCCGAGCACATATTGTCCGAGCCCGACCGGATTCGCTACCGGCACCAGGACGATTTCCGCGTTCAGCGCACCCTGCTTCTCCAGTTCGAGCAAACGGCGCTTGAGCAATACCGTCGTCAGCATGGCGGGCGTTTCATCGGCATGCAGCGACGACTGGATATAGATCTTCTGACCGCTATTCGCGGGTCCGAAGTGAAACGACACCAGTTCACGGTGCGTGCCGATAGCCGGCGAGAGAAGCGGAATCGATTGCCTGTTCATGAGCGTGAGTCTTTAGAAGAAAGTCGGGAGTCGGAGAATCAGTTTCCGTACGGATCGAAGTCGAAGTACTTCTTCGCGATCTGCGCATACGTGCCGTCCTTGCGCATCGAGGCGATCGCCTCGTTGATCGAGGCCTGCACCGCAGTCTCGTCCTTACGCAAGCCGATGCCTACGCCGCGATCGCCCATCGAGAGCGGTTCGCCCACGAACGCAAAGCCCTTGCCCGCCGGCGTGCGCAAGAATCCATAGTCCGCCTCCACCGAACCGAGCAACGCGCCGTCGAGTCGCCCGTTCTCCAGGTCGGCGAAGACTTCTTCCTGGCTCTTGTACGCCACCACGTGCACGCCGAGCGGCGCCCAGTTCTTCAACGCATACCCTTCGAACTGCGTGCCAGACTGCACGCCGATCGACTTGCCGGCCAGCGCGTTCAAGCCGCCCGCGAGCGCGGAGCCTTGCCGCGCGATCAGCCGCGATTTGAACTGGAACAGCTTCGACGAAAACAGAATCTGCTGCTCGCGCTTTTCCGTGATCGCCATTGAAGACAGGATCGCGTCGATCTTGCGCGCCTGCAACGCAGGAATCATCCCCGAAAATTCGAGTTCCACCCACTGGCAGCGCGCGTGAATGCGCTTGCAGATTTCATTGCCGAGATCGACGTCGAAGCCTTTGAAACTGCCGTCGGGCGCTTTGGAGTCCATCGGCGGATAGGTCGGATCGATGCCGAGGCGCAGCGTGGTGGAATCAGCGGCAAACGCGCCGCTGCTGAAAGCCAGCGCGGCGCTCAAGATCATCAGCGAAATTTTCATGGGAGGACGGAGTGTGAGGTGGGCGGATTGACTACGGTGCCATCCTATGTGGCGCCCGCGCCTCAAAGAAGTCCCGATCGGACTATCATGATCACTTTTCCCGATCACCGGATGGCAGCCTCCATGGCGTTGACGATCTCCCAACTCCGGGCATTCACCGCCGTCGCCGAGCACGGCAGCATCCGCGCGGCCTCGCGGGCGCTCGGCATTGCGCAGAGTGGCATCACGCAGCAATTGCAGAACCTCGAATCCATGCTCGGCGCCACGCTCTTCACCCGCACGAATCGGGGCATTGCGCTGACCGCGCTCGGCCAGCGGCTGTTGCAGCGGGCCGGCGCGATCATTGGCGAATGCGAACGCGCGGAGCAGGAAGTGCAGCAACTACAAGGCGACTATGTCGGCGAGGTCACGTTCGGCATGACGACCGAGCCGCTCGTCGATGCGTTCGCGCCGGTGCTGATGGAATTTCGCACGCGCTTCGAGCGGGTCGCCGTGCATCTGCGGACCGGCACCTCGCGCATGATGATTTCGTGGATTCGCGAAGGCACGCTGGATTTCGCGGTTGCGCTGGTATCGAAGCATACGGATACCGCCGATCTCTCGGTCATGCCGCTTTATCCGTCCGATCCGGTGATCGTCTGCCGCCAGGGGAATCCGAAAGCGGGCGCGACGTCGCTAGCCGAACTGGTCGATTGCACGTGGGTCGCCACGCGCTCGCCGAATCTCACGGCCGACCCGCAAATCAATCGACTGAGCCATCTGTTCGAGAGCCACGGCTTGCCGCCGCCGAAAATCGTCGCGACGGTGGAAGGCTTGTACGAGACGCTGCATCTGGTGGGCGCAACGGATTGCCTCTCGCTGGAGTCGTCGATCGTTGTGAAGCGTGGGCCGTTTGCGAGCACGCTCACCTCGATTCGCGTGCGCGAGCGCGCGGTCGAGCAGAACGTCTGCTTGTTGCAGCGCGCCGCCATTCCGCTTACGCCCGCTGCGCAGGAACTCGCCACCATGATCGCTTCCTACACGCGCACGGTGCGGGCGCGTTGAAGCGGCGCTGGAATCAAACCGCTATTTCGAGCGCGAGCAACTCATCGAGCGTTTGACGACGACGAATCAGTCTAGGCTTGCCATGCTCCAGCAACACCTCGGGCGCGAGCGGCCGGCTGTTGTAGTTCGAAGACATCGACGCGCCGTACGCACCCGCATCGTGAAACACGATGAAGTCGCCCACTTCGGGCGCCGGCATTGACCGGCTCGTCATGACACCACCCTCCGCTTGGGTGAAAACGTCGCCGGCTTCGCACAGCGGCCCGGCCACCGCGAACGAATCGGCCGGTGCGTCACTCGGCGAGCCATCACGTCTCAGCACCGTCATCTCATGATGGCTGCCGTAAAACGACGGCCGCACCAGATCGTTGAATCCAGCATCCACCAAAGCAAACTGCTGCGTGGGGCGCGAGTTCAACGCGTGGACTTCCGCCACGAGCACGCCCGCCTGCGCAACCAGAAAGCGCCCCGGTTCGATCTCCAGCCTCACGCCATGCCCGACGTGCGCTTCGATCTGCCGCCGCGCCGCGTCCCAGAGCCGGAAGTAATGCGCCACATCGATATCGGGCTCGCCTTCGCGGTACGGCACCGATAGACCGCCGCCCGCGGAAATTGCTTCGATATCGTGGCCCAGCCCCTTCACAGCTTCGACCATCGCCTCGCAGACGCGCGACAGATGCCCATAATCGACGCCTGAGCCGATATGCATGTGCAACCCGACCAGCTTCAGACGATAACGCCGGACCAGTTCAATCGCGCGCGGCACGTCGTCGAGCCAGATGCCATGCTTGCTATGCTCGCCGCCCGTGTTCGTCTTGTTGCTGTGCCCGTGGCCGAAGCCTGGATTGATCCGCAGCCAGACGCGATGGCCTTCGGGCGCATGGCGTCCTATCCGCTCGAGCATATCGAGCGAACCCGCGTTGACTGTGATGCGGTGTTCGACAACAGTGGAAAGCGTCGCATGATCGATCAGATCCGCCGTGAACACGACGCCTTCTGGATCGCCTTCTGGTGCAAAACCCGCCGCAAGACTACGACCGATTTCGCCCAACGAGACGGCGTCGACCATGACGCCTTCGTCGCGCATCAGTTTGAGGATATGCAGGTTCGAACACGCCTTCTGCGCGTAGCGGATCACGTCGAAGCTGCGCAATTCGGCAATGCGCTCGCGGATCAGGTCTGCGTTGTAGACCCAAAGCGGCGTGCCATGCTCTTGCGCGAGTCCGACGAATTGTTGCGGATTGAATGGCGTCACGGTTTCCGTCTCTCGATGTCAAAGCGTTGGTGTCAACGACATCATGCTAAAAACGTGGCATTCAGTAAAATACCAATTCCTGGCAACTCCATTCACTTCTGATATACCCATCATGGCGCTCACGCATCGGCATATCGAAGTCTTCCGCGCGCTGATGACAGCGGGCAGCGTCACCAAAGCGGCGGAGATGCTCTTCACCTCGCAGCCCACCGTGAGCCGCGAACTCGCGCGCATGGAACAGAGCATCGGCTTTGCCTTGTTCGAGCGCACGAATGGCCGGCTGCGCCCCACACTGTCCGCGCTCATGCTGTTCGACGAGATCAAGCGCGCGTATGTCGGGCTCGAACGTGTGGCGTCCACCGCCGCCAGCCTGCGTGAATTCCAGGGCGGCCAGTTGTCCGTGATCGCTTTGCCCGCGTTTTCGCATTCGATCCTGCCGGGCGCGGCGAAGCGCTTTCACGACGCCCAACCCGGCGCGAGTTTGTCGATCGCAACGCAGGAATCACCGTTTCTGGAAGAATGGCTGACGGCCCAGCGCTATGACCTCGGCTTGACCGAACATGGCGCGCCGCCAGCGGGCACGCGCCTCACGCCATTGCTCGAAGTGGATGAAGTGTGCGTGCTGCCTGACGGGCATCCATTGCTCAACAAGCGCGTGATCGCGTTGAAAGATTTCGCGAATCAGCCTTTCATCAGCCTGTCGTCGAACGATCCGTACCGGATTCAGATCGACGAAGCCTTCGCGCAAGCGAATATCGCGCGCCGCCAGCTCGTCGAGACGCCCACGGCGGTCTCGGTGTGCAGTTTCGTGCGGCAAGGTCTTGGCGTCGCGATCGTCAATCCGCTAACCGCTCTCGATTTCGCGGGCCGCAACCTGCATATCCGGCCGCTCGCCGTGTCGTTGCCGTTTCGCGTGAGCGTGATTCATCCGGAACATCGTCCGGGCCACCCGCTCGCCGGCGCGTTCGTTCAGGCGCTGCAAAGCGAAGCCGCCGCCCTCCGGCTACAATTGAAGATCCACACCGGACGCAAGCAGCAATAACGGCGTCGTTCTCGCATCCACGCACGCGAACGGCCGCCGGCACCCACCGAAACAAGTCCGGGCACGCTTCAAGCTAAGCACTGCAGCAAACCGATTGCGCACGCGAACGGTGCACAGCGCGCTCGCGCCGCATGGAGTCCTCTTATGTCGTAGACATCAACAGGAGTTTCCCAAATGATGAATCGAGACAATCCCGTCTGGCTGATCACAGGATGTTCCACCGGATTCGGCCGCGAGCTGGCAAAGCTGGTGCTGGAACGCGGCTGGCGCGCCGTGGTCACCGCCCGCGACCCGTCGAAAGTAAAAGATATCGTGGAAGGCCACGCCGATCGCGCACTGGTTCTGCCGCTCGACGTGACGAACCCCAAGCAGATCGAAGACGTGGTCACGCAAACCAGGCAACGTTTTGGCCGCGTCGATGCGCTCGTCAACAACGCGGGCTATGGTTATCTGGCCGCGATCGAGGAAGGCGAAGACGACGAAGTCCGCGCCATGTTCGAAACCAACGTGTTCGGTCTGGTCGACATGACCAAGGCCGTCTTGCCGATCATGCGTGAGCAGCACAGCGGCTTGATCGTCAATGTGTCGTCGATTGGGGGCATTGCGAGCTTTGCCGCGACGGGCTATTACCACGCCACCAAATACGCGGTGGAGGGTCTTTCCGAATCGCTGGCAACCGAGGTGAAACCGCTCGGCATCGACGTGTTGATCGTCGAGCCCGGACCGTTCCGCACCAACTGGGCGGGTCCGTCGATCAAACAGTCGGCGACAGTGATCGACGACTACGCGGCCACGGCCGGCGAACGCCGCAAGCAGACCGAGGCGCGCAGCGGCAAGCAGGCGGGCGACCCGGTGCGCGCGGCGCAGGCAATCATCGACGCTGCGCTGTCGGACAAACCGCCGCTGCGTTTGCTGCTCGGCAAAGTCGCACTCGAACTGGCGCGCAAGAAGCTGGACTTCATGCGTGGCGATTTCGATGCATGGGAAGCCACCACGGTAGGCGCGGATTTTCCGGAGGGCGCGGGTTAATCAGCCGCGCGAGTTATCCGTTGGCCGGGTTAAAACTCGACCAGCGCGAAGTCTTCCTTGCCCACGTCGCAAAGCGGGCAGCGCCAGTCGGCCGGGACGTCCGCCCAGCGGGTGCCCGGCGCAATGCCTTCGTCCGGCAAACCCGCCGCTTCGTCGTAGACCCAGCCGCAGATCACGCAGACCCACTGCTTGAAATCGTCCGCGCAGGCCGCACCGTCGGCGGACGCCTGCGGCGCTTCGGCCGCGTGAGACGCCGGCGTTTCATCCAGGCTCACCACCAACGGCGCGGCCGTGCCTTCGCCGGTTGCCGCGAGACGCGCCTGCAGGCTTTCCAGCAGCCGCTCTGCCTCGGCCTGCGTCAGATCGATCCAGTAGGGATCGCCGGCGCCGTCGTTGAGCCGCTCGGGGGAAAACTGGATTTCTACGGCTACGCCCTTCTTGTACATGGCAAATCGGAATATCGATGAAGCCGGCAGCGCGCCCCAAAGAGACTTTCTTCGAGACGTGCCGGCAGGGGTCGGAAGCGTTGCGTCGAGACTTCGCGCAGAGATTAGACGAACTGGTTCAGCACGATGGCGGCGATCAGGCCGGCGGCGCCGATGAGGCCCAGCAATTGCAGCAGAGTGAGGGATTTACGGGTTGCGGTAGGGATGTGTTGCGTAGTCACGGGCTAGTCTTGAAGATCGGAAAAAGCGAAATGGTACACGGGTACGCGGCCGGCGCATGTCGATTAGCGCAAACCGCCGTGCATTAGCTGCCATTATCGCCGCTCGATCGCCCGGGATTCCCTACCGTCCGGAGATGGATTAATTCCCCACGAAGGGGAAAGTTTTTCTTACGAATTATCCGCGCGATATTGTCACTGGCGCGAGGCGTCCGGCTTCAAAGAGGCCGGCCTATCAGCTCTTCGCGAGCGGGCTGCCCTGACGCGAATCCCAGAAGCGAATCACCGCCGTATCGCCCGTGCCGGCGCCCACGACCTGATCCGGCGCGCCGCTCTCGCGCAGCAACGCGCGCAGTTCGTTGATGACCGGAAATACCTCGTGATTCCAGTCCGCGCCTTGTGAATCATGGGCGCGCTGTTCGGCTTCGACGATTTCGCGGTCTTCCTTGAAAATGCGTTCGGTGAACCACACCAGCAACGGCCACGCGAGATTCAGCACGCCGGGAATGCCCGGTTTGCGAATCGACAGCAGCCCGAACGTGCGGTTGGTGCGCTGCTCACGATCGAGCGGCACGTAGACGATCCACAGATTCATCACCAACGTCTGCTCGGACGTGCGGATCTGCAGCGTCTGATACGGATATTCGGTGCGGATCGTCATCACGTCCTTGTCGTTGTCGCCGCCGGTTTTGCGGCTCTGGCCGAACACGATCGCTTCGCCGATCGGCTGCTGACCGGCCATGCGCGCAAACGTGTAATCGACTTCGACCCAGCCCTCGCCACGGCGCCGGCCGAGCGAACGCGCCCGCATCTGCCCCATCTGCTTGCGATGCAAAAACTGATGGTTCATGTCCATCAGGTTCTCGTGCATGAACGAGTAGTGGCAATTCACCGGACGGCCGAAACGGCGCGTCTTGTACTTCGTGTCCGACACCGAGCCGAGATCCGGCATGGGCCGTTGTTCGGCCAGAGCGGCGTCGCCGGGGAAAACGAAGATCAGGCCTTCGACTTCGCGGCACGGATAGGAACGCACGCCATTCGGCAGACGGTCGCGGCCCAGATACGGCACGTCGATGCACTTGCCCGAGCAGTCGTACGTCCAGCCGTGGTAGCCGCAGCGAATCGATTCGCCATCCACCACGCCTTGATGCAATGGCACCTGACGATGCGCACAGCGGTCCTCGAGCGCGAACACCTTGCCGCCCTCCGTGCGCGCCAGCACGATCGGGTCGCCCGCGAACGTGACACCATGCGTCTTGCCCCGCTTCACCTCATGCGACCACGCAAGCGGATACCAGTAGTCTGGGTGAATACCGACGCGGCGCAGATCGCGCACCGGCGCGTCGTTGGCAGCCTGGCCGGGCGCGTGAGCGGCTTTTTGCGATGCTGTCTGGGGGGGCGACACATCGACGGTCGCATCGCCGGTGTCTTGTTCTAGCGGGGGCACAGCATGCATAGGTGAGTCTCCGTGCACGGGCGGATAGAAGGTTGCCGCCCCGCAGGTTGCGGGCGGCGTCGTCGCCAGTCTACTAGAACCCGACACCGCTTGGGTTCGCGGACCGCGTGCCTTGCCGCGCAAGCGCACCGTCCCGTCACCCGGAACACGGCCTTGAAGAAAGGCGCCGTGTCAGCCTTCGTCGTGCGCCACCAGCCCTGAGCGGCGCTGCACGCCCCACGACCGTCCGCCACGCAGGAAATGCAGCCAGCCGAGCGTGGCGCCCACGTGCCGCACCAGTTGAAACGTGAACGGCTCGGCAATCGCCGCGAACACCGCCATCCATAAACTGGAGCCGGTGCGCTCGCCGGTCCAGCGCCGATACAGATGGATGCTCCACAGATAGAACGCGAGATCGATTGCCGTTTTCAGGCCGATCACGCTGAAGATCGACACGACGATCGCGCCATGCCCACCGAGCAGAAAAGCGAGCAGCAGCGCAAAGGCGGTCAAGCCGTAGATCGGCTGCATGGTGTCGATCGCCTTGACCGGCAGCATCAGCATGCCGAGCGTGCCGTAGCGCGGATTGCCGGTCATGTCGCGGTTCCAGTACTGCGTTTGCAGGAAGCCCGCGAACCAGCGGCGCCGCTGACGCAGAAAACTGGCGAGATTGTCCGGTGCGTCGGTGTGGGCATGCGCCTCGCCGACCACGCGCACGTCCCAGTCGAGGCCGTGGTCGACCGAATAACGGCGCAGCCGGTGAATCAGCTCGTAGTCTTCAACCAGGCACTGCGGATCGAAGCCGCCCACGTCGACCAGCGCGTCGCGCCTGAACGACGCGAAGGCCCCCGAAATCAGCAGCAGGCTGTCGGCGCGCATCCACGCAAAACGGGCGATGAAGTTGCGCATGTACTCGTAGGTCTGGAACCACTCGAACACGCGCCCCGACACCGACTTGCCGCATACCGGCACCAGAATGCCGGCGGCGGCGACGAGCCTCGGTTCGCTCGCGAAAGCGGCGCGCATGGCGTAGGTGGCGTCGTCGTCGAGCAGGGTGTCGGCGTCGACCGTCATGACGGTTTCCGTGGTCATCACGGTGATCGCGGCGTTCAGCGCGCGCGCCTTGCCGCCGTGCGGCACGCGCAGCCAGAACAGGTTCGGATACAGCGCGCTGGGTGCGCTCAGCACGCCGTCAGCGGCCGCCGTGAGGCCGAAGCGCTCGATCAGCAGCTCGCGCGTCGAGTCGGTAGAGCCGTCGTCGGCAATGACGATCTGCGCCGGCCCATGCGTCTGCCGCAACAGCGCGGCTAGCGTCACCGGCAGCACCGTCGCTTCGTTATGGGACGCGACGATCACGCCCATGCTCGGCAAGCTGCGCCGCTCGAACTCAGGCTCGAGCGGCGGCGTACGCCGCATCAGGGGCAGCGTCTTCCACGTGACGAACGCCAGCAGCAAGGTGTCGTACACCACGTAGGCAATGCCCGTCGACCACGCGAGCGCGCCCTGCAGAAAGAAGGCGCGCGCGAACAGCAGCAGCCACAGCACGACCACGCTCAGGTGAATCAACGTACTCAACGGCGTCGAGCGACGCGGCACAATGCGCGGCGACGCGAGCGCGAGAGCCTGTTCCAGGGTTTTCTTCAAAATGACTGCCGGGTAGTCTGTGCTGCGGTTGATAAGTGGACGCGGCGCTTACGGCACCATGCGCTTCAGAACCGACTTGCGATCGATCCACTGATGCTTCAACGCCCCGCCGATATGCATTGCCAGCAGCGCATAGAGCGCGTAGCCGAGCCACGTGTGCAACGCGCCGAAGCGGTCGTGCAAGCTTTCCTTGAGCGTCGGATCGAGATTCATCACATAGCCGATACGCGGCCAGGGGAACAGGTCGAACAGGCGCATGGGGTGCGTCGCCGCGTCTTTCCATGCGGAATCGTGCAGCCAGCCGGACAGCGGCAGCGCAATCATCAGCAGATACAGCAGAAAATGCGCGACGTGCGCGGCGATCTTCTCCCACGACGGAAACTCGCGCGGCAACGGCGGCGGCTTGTGCGACACACGCCACAAGATGCGCATGAGCGCGAGACCCAGCACCGTGATACCGATCGACTTGTGGGTGTCGATCACCGGGCGCACCCAGTCGTCCGGCAACGAATCCGCGCTCAGGCCGAGCACCACGTTGCCGATCATCAGCAGCGCGATCAGCCAGTGCAGCACCATGGCCGTGCGGGTGTAACGGGACGGCACTGGCGTGCCGCTCGAGTCGGTCAAAGAGTCGGCGTGCGTGTTCATGATTGTTCCGTCCGCAGATTCATTGCTGCGAAAGCTGTTTGATATTCCCGTCATGCCGAGGCGGATTCAGGCGCATGGCACCGCAGCACGGTAGGAGAACGCCCCAGTGTGCGGCTTTATTCCGCCACACGCTTAATAGTATGTTTCAGATTATTTCGCGCGCGCGGCGCAAAGCCGCCATTGCAGCCTAGCCGAGCGTTGCCTCGCGCCGTGCGATCAGCGCGATCGACTCGATTCGCTCCTCGACCCAGCCGTTGGTTGCATGCGCATCCAGTAGCTGCCGGATGCGGGCTTGCAGTTCGTCCAGCCGCTCGCCGAGCCGCTCACGCGACAGACTCGACATCGACAAGGGCCGCTCGACCAGCGATTCAACCGACGTCCGCCGTGTTTCGACAATCGACACGCGCTCCAGCGCCGAAAATGACGACTTTGCGAGCACCGTGTCGTGACTCTCCCAGTCGTCCGACTTGCGCTGCACGCGTGCCGGGTCGCTCTGCGCGTATTCTTCGAGCAACGCCTGATAGGGCGCGAGCCAGGCAATCGGCGCGTCGGTGACCATCGCCGTCGAGAACAGTGCGAGCGCGCCTTCCGGCTCAATCAGCGCGTCCAGCCTCGCGAGCGTGTCGGGCCGGTCCATCCAGTGAAACGCGCGGCCGATGACAGCCAACCGAAAGCGCCCGAATGCCGGCGACAGGTCATAAGAGCTGCCCTGGCGGTATTCGATATTCGGAGCAATTCCAGCGCCCAGGCCTGCCGCGATGCGCAGCATTTCCGGTTCGGGGTCGAGTGCGAGACCCGAACCGACCCACGAGGAAAACGCCAGCGACAGCTGCCCCGGCCCGCAGCCGAGATCGAGCAGCCGGTGCGAACCGCCGAGTTCGCAGGACTGAGCGACACGGCGAATCAAGCGCGGCGAATACGGTTGACGCCCCGCCAGGTAATGCGCGGCGTTGGTCTTGAAGCGGTCGGGGACGAAGGGAATCGGAGCGGTCATCGGCAGTTCCTGGCAGGTGGGTTGCGGCAACAGGCAAGCGAACAGAACGCCATTGTCGTTGCTGCGGCACATTTCCGCCGACGTTGCCATGCAATTCGATCAGATCGGGCGTCCATACTTCAGGATCGATTCTGATTGGATACCCATATCACTGCGCAGTTTCCGGCAACACGACAAATCGTCAGTGCTGCTTCTACGAGACGGCGCCGCTCAGAAAGGCGCGCGCGCAAACCCAATGAAAGGCGGCCGGCACGCCGTATCCCGCTTTGGGGGTTGGTGAACCTCGCCGGCCGTCGCTCAACGCTTCACAAGCCGCTTCACAAACCGATAGTGACCGACGCCCCACTCGTTCCCATTCGCGTAGCCGAACAGCTCGGCCACGGCCATATAGAACATGCGCCAGCGTTGCAGCCACACGGCCGCATCGCGCGCGCCGTAGGTATCGACGAGCATCGGCATTACCCGGTCATGTGCCGCGTCGAGCGCGGCGAGCCAATGATTCGCCGTGCGCTCGTAATGCGTGCCGCTCACCCACCACTGCCGCTCCATGCGCAGGTCGTCCTGGAAATTGAGCAGCAGCGCCTCGGACGGCATGGTGCCGCCGGTGAAGAAATATTTCGACATCCAGTCGCTGCCGTCCTGCACCTGAAAGTGATACGCGAGCGTGCGGTGTACGAAGATGTGCACGAACAGCTTGGCGTCCTCGCGCATCCAGCCCGCAATTTTCGCGAGCAGCAAGCCGTAGTTTTTCATATGCTCGAACATCTCGATCGATACCACGCGATCAAAGCCGCAGCCAAGCTGTTCGTCATTGAATTCGAAATCGACAATGTTGCCCGTGACCACCGAGAGGTTGCGCAAGCCCACCCGCTCCGCGCGCGCTTCAATGAACGCGCGCTGCCCGTGCGAGTTCGATAGCGCGACGATCCGCGAATTCGGATAGCGCGCCGCCAGCCATAACGACAACGAACCCCAGCCGCAGCCGAGATCGAGAATCCGCTGACCGTCGGCCAGCTCCGCGCGCTCGGCGTAGCGTTCCAGCATGGCCGCCTCGGCTTGCGCAAGCGTCTCGCTGCCGGTCGGATACAGGCAGCACGAATACTTCAGATGCGGCCCGAGATGCGCGTGAAAGAACGAAGCCGGCACCTCGTAATGCTGCGTGTTGGCGGCTTGCGTTTCGATCGCGATCGGGCTCGCACGCAGATCATCGAGCAGACGGTTGAGGCGTTGCGCGCGCACCTCGCCGTTATTGTGCGCTTCGTCGCGCAGGCGCTGGCGCATCAACTGCCGCATGCCGAAACGGATCACGCCGTCGGGCAGCCAGCCACGTTCGCAGCTCTGAATGAGCCAGCCATCGCCGGGCTCGGCGGGTGACGGCGGCAGGGTGTGACCGGTGGTGGAAAGGCTCATGAAACAGACTCCCTATCGTTTTTTCGCGATTTTTATTTTGAAAGTGTGCAGGCGCCCTGCGCGAGCGTTCAATGCCGCGGCGGCCACGGAATCAATGCGCTGGTGGTGCGCATGTAATCGGCGTAACCGGGCCGCCGCTTTGCCATGCTTTCTTCGAGCAGCGGGATGCCGGAGAGCTTCAGCAATAGAAACGCCATGAGTACCGGCGGCAGCAGCGTGAACCAGCCCCACGGCGTGCCGATCGAGAGTGCGATATACGCGAGCCAATGCACGCATTCGAAGAAGTAATTCGGATGACGCGAGTAACGCCATAAGCCGACGCGGCACACGGTATCGCGATTCGCCAGATTGGCCTTGAAGTCTCGCAACTGGCGGTCCGCTATACCCTCGCCGGCCACGGAGACGATCCACACCACCACGGCCAGTACGATCCATCCCGTGGCCGGCGCGGTGCCGCGATACGACGGCACCAGAAACGCGATCGAAAGCAGCATCGAAATCACGACTTGCAACTGGAAAAACCAGAACATCCTGCTCGCCGCCTTGTCGCCCCATTCTTCGCGGAAGCGGTGATAGCGCGCGTCTTCGGGCTTGCCGGCATTGCGCTTCCACAGATGCGTGCCGAGCCGAACACCCCAGATCAACCCACCTAGCGCGGTCAGAGCGCGCGCGACCGGGTCGCCTGTGCCGAGCACCGCGTAGAGCACGGCCACGAGACCGAGCGAATACGCCCAGATGGGATCGACCATGCCGGCGTTTTCGGTTTTCAACTGCCATGCCCAGACCGCGCTGAAAATCACGACGAGCCCAATCAGGGCAATCACGGCGGCGGCAAGTGCTGGCATGGATTCCTCGTTCAAAGGCGATGCGGGTTATACGCTTCGAAAGCGCGATCGGATGCGTCCGGCGCGCCCGCTAGTCCTTGTCGCCCGGCGAGGCGAAACCCGGCTTGCCCAACTGATCCGGACGCTGCGGCACGCGCCTGAAGCGCGCCGTGTCGTAGCCCATCGCGTCGAGCCGGCCGAGCAGGGCACGATACGTTTCGTCGCTCATGTCCGGCTCGCGGGAAAAAATCCAGCCGAGGTTTTTGCCGGGATAGCCGAGGATCGTGTAGCGATAGTCCGGATCGACGTAGAGCGTCAGTTGCGTCACGTGGACCGGCCAGAACAGTTGCACGCTCCACTCGCCACCGTCTTTGCCCGGCACGGGCGTGTCGAGAAACTGATAGTGCTTTTCCTCGGCGTCGAAACTCTTTTTGCGGCCGTAGTACGAGTCCTCGATCTTGCCGTCGTCGCGCAATTTCCATTCCGCGCGGCTCCCCACCATGTCGCGCTCGGCGAAATAGGGAATGTTCGCGATGATGTACCAGCGGCCCATATAGCGCGGCAAGTCGACCGGCACCGTGGAGAGCGGTTCGCTCGCGCGCGGGTTGGGATTGGGCGGATCGTTGGAGCAGCCCGCGAGCGAGAACAGTAGAACTGCCGCAACAGCGGCGGCGACGGTGGTAAGCACAACACGGCGCATGGCAATGGCCTCGAACGTGGCGGATATAAAGGTATTACGTTCGATGGGGCCGGATGGATGCGCGCGCCGACCGCGAATCCGCGCGGCGACCCTGCAAAGCATGTGCGGGCGACGCTCGGCGCGTGCGGGACAGTTTCCGGCGATCAGACCGCCCTGCCTTCGAGGCTAGCCGATCCTGCCTTCGGGGAGTTTCTATCCAAAACGGCGGTTCAGCGCAGCGTAAGCCGCGCCATCCGGTTAGCATTGAGGTGTCTGCAACGCCCTCTCCTACCTGAATCGCCCGCTCATGCCTTCCCGCTTCAATGCCGCGTTTACCGCCTTGCTCGCCGCCGCCCTGTTCGGCGCGACGACCCCGCTCGCCAAAGCGCTGCTCGGCTCGCTCTCGCCGTTCCTGCTTGCCGGGCTGTTCTATCTCGGCAGCGGCGCGGGCCTTGCCGCCCTGATTCTGGCGCGCCGGCTCAAAGGCGGGCGCACCGGGCAACCGGCTGACCACAGCCGCTTCCCGTTACGCGAGGTACCGTGGCTGGCCGGCGCGATCGTGGCCGGCGGCGTCGTGGGGCCCGCTTTATTGATGCTGGGTCTGAAAACAACGCCCGCCGCCACCGGTTCCCTGCTGCTCAATCTGGAAGGGGTGTTCACCGCTCTGATCGCCTGGGTCGTGTTTCGCGAAAATGTCGACGTGCAGGTGTTCCTCGGCATGGCCGCGATCGTCGCGGGCGGCGTGGCGCTCTCCTGGCAGCCGGGCGCGGCGGGCCTGCCGCCCGGCACGCTGCTGCTGGCTGGCGCGTGCGCGTGCTGGGCCGTCGACAACAACCTCACGCGCAAGGTGTCCGCGCACGACGCCATGTTCATCGCCTGCGTAAAAGGGCTCGTGGCCGGTTCGGTCAACGTGACGCTCGCGTTCGTACTCGGTGCCGCATGGCCCAGCGTGCCGACCGTCGCGCTCGCCATGCTCACGGGTTTTGCGGGCTACGGCGTCAGCCTCGTGCTGTTCGTCGTCGCGTTGCGCAATCTCGGCACGGCGCGAACGGGCGCCTACTTCTCCGTCGCGCCGCTATTCGGCGTGACCTTGTCGTGGCTGCTCTGGCCGGAAATGCCGCCGCCGCTGTTCTGGATCGCCGCCGCGCTGATGACGTTGGGTGTGTGGCTGCACATTCGCGAGCGTCACGAACATCCTCACACGCACGATCCGCTCGAACATACGCACCGTCACCGGCACGACGCGCATCATCAGCACGAGCACGACTTCGCGTGGGACGGCGCCGAGCCGCACACGCATCCGCACCAACATGCACCCATCACGCATGCGCACGCGCATTTCCCAGATATTCACCACCGGCATACGCATTGATTTTCCGGCTAGCCGCGCCACACGGTGACTTGCTGCACCGCAAGACAAAAATCTCTGTGAATTGAATCATGTGATAGATCGATTCAATTGGCATGCCCGTGCATCGCATCCTCTAATGAAACTCCTGCTGTGCGCGCTGTGTCCGTCCAACCTGCCTGGCATCCTTGGAGAAGCCCATGTCTCAACCCGAGCCCAACGTAGACGAATTGGTGAGAAGCATCGCCGAGGAAACCGACACGCCAACGGAAACGGTCTCGAAGCTGTACGCGGACATCCTGGCTGTTTATCGTCAGGACGCGCGTGTATTCGATTACGTACCGCTCTTTGCGGCGAAAAAAGTCCGCAATCAGCTTCGTCATAGCCCGGACCGCAAACACTGACACCGCGGCGCGCGGAGACGCCTGCTCGCTGAACGTTTTGTCTGAATAGACTCGCGCGCGAACGTACGCGACGCGCGCCGATTATTTTTCCCGCTGCTAGACTCTGACCCAGGACCATTGACTGGGGGGAGTTGGCATGCGGATAACAATCGTAGGCGCGGGCATTACCGGCTTGAGCACGGCGTGGTCGCTCTCAAAACAGGGACACGACATCACACTGATCGAACAAGGCTCGATTCCCAATCCACTCGCCGCTTCAGGCGACCGGCATCGCATGATTCGCCGTGCCTACAGCGATGCGGACGGCTACGCGCACACCATCGACGAGGCGTTCGACAGCTGGGACCTGCTGTGGAACGACCTCGGCGTTTCACACTATGCAAACTGCGGAGTACTCGGCATTTCACAATTCGCGGGCGACGGCGCCGAGCAGTTCCGCGCCGGACTCGACCGCATGAATTTCGAGTATGAAAGGCTTGAGCCACGCGATGCCGCCGCGCGGTTTCCCTTTCTCGACCCCAACACCTTTCGTTATGCTTACTTCGATCGCGACGGTGGTGCGCTGTTCAGCGAACGCATTGCACGCGACATGAAAGCGTGGCTCAAGATGCGCGGCGCCGATATTCGCATGCACACGAAGGTGCTCGCGGTCGATCCGCACACCGCTTCCGTGCGTCTCGAAGACGACACTCTCGTGCGTGCCGACAAGCTCGTGGTCGCCGCGGGCGCATGGACGTTGCAACTGTTCCCGGCGCTCGCCGAAAACCTGATGACTTATCGCAATACCGTCGCTTATCTGGAGCCGCCGGCGGATCTGGAAGACGCGTGGTCGACGGCACCCGCGATCGTCGACATTGGCGGCAAGAATGACGGCTATGTGCTGCCACCAATCGACGGCGTCGGTCTGAAGTTCGGTGCGGGTGTCAATAAAACGCTTGCGCTGGACCCCGACGCCAATCGCGTTGCCGCGCCTGGCGATGGCGACCGTTTGCGCCGGATGTTTTCGCCGCCGTTCGGCCGCATAGAAGAATATACGGTATCCGAAGTAAAAACCTGCGCGTACACCTTCACGGCGGACAAGCGGTTCTTTTCGAAGCGGATTGGCAACACGCTAGTGGTGTCGGCTTGCTCCGGACACGGATATAAATTCGGCGCGGCGGTGGGACGCCGAATCGCGGAGTCGCTGGAAACCGGCGACGATGCGCTGCTCACGCGATGGCTCAAGGCGGAAACGGTCTAGCGCGCCATGGCGGAGGCGATCACCCTGCGCGTGGCTCCAAGTTCTGGCCGCTTTGTGGAGCTAACAATCGTGCGACAAATTTCTTATGCTGACGGTTTGAGAATCTTCACTTAACGAGGAATCAAACATGTCAGGCCCGATTCAGATCCGCCCTGTCGCACCCGCCGATTTCGACGCGTGGTTGCCGCTATGGGACGCCTACAACGCGTTCTATGGCCGCTCGGGCGAAACAGCCTTGCCGCGCGAAATCACGAAAATCACTTGGGGGCGTTTCTTCGACGGCTATGAGCCGATGCATGCCATGGTCGCCGAACGCAACGGCCAGTTGCTCGGTCTCGTGCATTTTCTGTATCACCGTCACACCACCATGGCGGGACCCATCTGCTATCTGCAAGACCTCTATACGCTCGATAGCGAACGCGGCAAAGGCGTGGGCCGAGCATTGATCGAGGCGGTATATGCACGCGCCAAAGCCGATGGCTCGCAGCGCGTTTACTGGCAGACACACGAAACCAATCAGACGGCGATGAAGCTGTATGACCAGGTCGCGGACCGCTCGGGTTTCGTGGTTTATCGCAAAGCGCTGTGATGTCGACGTTGCGATAGCGATCGCTATCGCGCAGCACGCTCGTCTAGCGCGCTTCGAGTACCTCTCTCCACGCCGTGTGCCACGCACGGCTCGCCGCTTTCGCATGTCCGGCCGATCATCCGGCCGCCATGCGCAGCGCATCCCACGATCCGATTCCCTCAGCGACCTTTTGTCCGCGCCGCTCAAGTTTGCGTGCGGTCTGCCGTTATCGCCATTGGACGGAGCTACACCCGGCTCCACGCAATGCATCAGCGAAAACCTGGGCGGTCTCCTCACGGAGGGGCGCAAACGAATCGGAAACCGTACATGCCTTCGATCATCGGCATCGATCTTGGAACCACGCATAGTCTCGCGGCAATCTGGCGCGACAATCACGCTGTCCTCATCCCGAACGCGTTAGGCGAGACGCTCACGCCCTCGTGCGTTTCCATCGACGACGACGGCTCGATCCTCGTCGGCCGCCCCGCCCACGATCGCCTGCATACGCATCTGCAACGTACCGCTGCAAACTTCAAGCGCTACATGGGCACGAGCCGCACCGTGTCGCTCGGCGCGCAAACGCTGCGCCCCGAAGAGCTGTCTTCTCTCGTACTCAAATCATTGAAGGCCGATGCCGAAGCTTTTCTCGGCGAAGCGATCAGCGACGCGGTGATCGCCGTGCCCGCCTATTTCAGCGATGCACAACGTAAAGCCACGCGCATCGCCGGGGAACTGGCCGGTCTCAATGTACTGCGTCTCGTCAACGAACCGACAGCGGCCGCGCTGGCGTATGGCGTGCATCAACGCGATTGCGAGCGCAAATTTCTGATCTTCGATCTCGGCGGCGGCACCTTCGACGTTTCCGTGCTCGACTTCTTCGAAGGTGTGATGGAGGTGCGCGCGAGCACCGGCGACAATTTTCTGGGCGGTGAAGATTTCACCGAGGCACTGGTCGAGTTGTTCTGCCAGCGCAACGGCCTCAAGGTCAGATCGCTCGCGCCGGTTGCAGCACAGCGTCTGCATCAGCAGGCCGAACGTGCGAAGCGTCAGTTCACGCAGAGCGGCGTTGAAAGCGTCACCCTCGAGCTTGCAGCCGGCGACGACAAGTACACGCTCCAACTCGACGCAGCCGCCGCGGAGCGCACTTGCGAGCATTTGCTGGAACGGCTGCGTAAGCCGGTGGAACGCGCCTTGCGTGATTCGAAAATCGCCGTGGCTGCGCTCGACGAGATCATTCTCGTGGGTGGTGCGTCGCGCATGCCGATGGTCCGCAAGCTGGTCTCGAAGATGTTCGGTCGCCTGCCCACCGGACATTTGAATCCGGACGAGGTGGTCGCACTCGGCGCTGCGGTACAGGCCGGTCTCGTTGGACGCGACGCCGGGCTCGAAGAAATGGTGCTGACCGATGTCGCGCCGTATAGCCTCGGCATCGACACGGCCATGCAGGTGGGTCCGGGCCAATTCGTGCCGGGTCACTTCCTGCCGATCATCGAGCGCAATACGATCGTGCCGGTGAGCCGCATGCAGCGCATCTTTACCGTGCGCGACCGTCAGCCGATACTCAACCTCAAGGTGTTTCAGGGCGAAGCGCGGCTGACCGCGGACAACGTATCGCTCGGCGAATTCACGCTCGAAGTGCCGCTCAAACCAGCGGGCGAAGCAGGCGCGGATGTGCGCTTCACTTACGACATCAACGGTGTGCTCGAAGTGGAAGCCACCGCGTTTCCGGACGGCAAGAAACGCGCAATGGTGATTGAAGAAAACCCCGGTGTGATGACGCCGGAAGAAATCCGCGAGCGCCTCGCTGCATTGAGCGCGCTGAAGATTCATCCACGCGACCAACTGGAGAACCGGACGTTGTTGACGCGCGCGGACCGTGTCTACGAAGAAACGCTGGGCGACCATCGGCAATATCTGGCCGCGCATATCGCTCGCTTCCAGGCGCTGATCGAGCATCAGAATGCCGATGAAATCGCGCAGGCGCGCGGCGAACTGGGCGCGCTGCTCGACCGCTTTGATGTGCATGTGACCTATTGAGCGGCCATGAACACGATTGCGAACAATCATTGGCCTTGGGACGTGCTCGGGATCGAGTCGAATGCCGACGAGCGTGCGGTGCGTCGCGCCTATGCGCGGCTGTTGAAGCAACAGCGTCCGGACGAAGATGCCGAGGCGTTTCAGCGTTTGCGGTATGCGTATGAGTCCGCGTTGCAGATGGCGAGCGGTACGGCCGCACAGGAATCGACCACGGCGCCCACGCAGGTGAATGTGGACGGCATCGCGACTGCGGAGTTGACCGAACCCACGCAGATATCTACAAAAGCGCCTGTGATGCTGTCCATTACGGCCGACACCTCTGAAGTTCAGGCCGCTCGCGAACTGGACGCTTTCGAAACCGCAGTCCAACTCTGGCAAAACTTCGTCGCGCACGCGGATGATCTCGGGTCGCGGCGGACACTGCAAGATCTATTTGCCCGCGTTATCAACATTCCGACGCGCGACGAACTCGAATGGCAGGCGCTGTGCCATTGTCTAAACGAGGACACGCCGGCCACGCTGCGCACGAACCTAAGTGCGGTCCTCGGCTGGCGGGACAGCGCGACGCATCTGCGGCGGCGCAATGCGGCCATTGCGGCGCTCGCGCTGGACCGCGTGTTTGCCGACGAGGACTACGACGCGCTGCGTCTGCGCTTTCCCAACGCGATGGCGTTGCTCGAAGGGCCATTGCCTCAAATGACGGTCGGCGCTAGAGCGCTGCTTCGTGCCGGCGTGCGCGCCGAGATGGAGCAACTGCTGATCGCGCTATGCCGTTACCATCCCAACGTCGTGCGGCTGAGGCTCAATGCCGAGAAGGTCGATTTCTGGGGCCGCTGCCTCAAGTTTCGCATTAGCGCGGGCCGCCTGCTTGGTCCGGCGCTCGCGCTGAATGCGTGGTGCGGATTGCTGTTTGCCGATGCTTCGCTCAATTCCAGTCGCGGCCGATGGTTCGATCAGTGGGCGCCGGCTCAATTGGGCATTCTTGTTTCGACACTCATGCTTGCTTTGGTGATGGTCGCTGCCGCCACCGTGTTGCTGTCCGAAGGCCAGCAACAAAAACTGCGGGCGTTACGCGCGATCGGTTGGCTGCGCTATGGGTGGGTTCCTGTGTGGCTTGGTGCGACCACCATTGCGCTGTGCGAAGACGGGAGCGGAAGATCGACTTCGATCGCGATGGCCACGCTAGGGGTCTGCACGATTTGGGCTGCGTTGATTTACGGGTGGCCGCCTGTCAAGGAACTCGCGATACTTGCGGCCTTCAGTGCGACGGCGCTGGGCTTTGCCGGGCACTGGATCGCTACGGACTCGCATGCGTGGTTGATGCCTTATGCGCACGGTGTGTTGTTCGCGTTCTTCATTTCGTTTTCGCAGGCGGAATGGCGCGAATGGGTTGCGCGTCGGCCGCCTGTGTTTTGGGCCTGTGTGCCTGTATGGTTCGCCGGGTTCGCAGCGTTGATCGTGTTGCTGGTACAGCGCGAAGCGCGCGCGACACAGTTTGCGTGGGCCTTGTTTGCGGTGATGTCGGCGACGGGTGGCGTGCTGGCGACGACGCGTTGGAGCGATCTGCGTGCGGCTATACCGTCGTTTTTTCGCGGGTATACGAATCTCGTGTGGATGGCGTTGGCGATTTATAAGCCGGATATCGTCGCGTGCGCGGGCGCGGGGTTGATGAGTGTGTGGGTGATTGAAGGGTGCAGGCGGCGGGTGGGGTAGGTGGAGGGAACTACCCCAAAAACGAAAGGGCGCACCACCCAGTGCGCCCTTCGTCTTCCTGCTATCGCGGTACTACAACATCAACCGCCCACCAAACTCATTCCCACCTCAAACCCGAACCGGCATACCTCAGGCCTCAAGCTGCTCCAGCACCTTGCCCTTGGTTTCAATACCCAGAAAATGCACCGCCACCGCCGCGAGGAACGGCACGGCCGCGAGGATATAGAACGCAACCTGCAAATTGCCGCCGATCATCGTCTTGGACACGATAGCGGGAGCAAAAATCGCCGCCACCTTCAACCACGCGCCGCCAACGCCGCAACCCATCGCGCGGATGCTGGTCGGATAAAGTTCCGGCGTGTACACATAGGCCGTGATGAAGCCGCATGCAAGGAAGCCCAGCGAAAGCGCGCAGAACGTGGCCACCACATACACCGACGAATCGTGGAAAACACCCGCCAGCAGCAATGAAATGGCGCATGCCACGAACGACAGGTTAATGATCGGCTTACGCCCCACCCTGTCGACCAGCAACGCACAAGTCAGCGACCCCACCACGCCGAGCACCGAAGCCGCCACCGCCAGATTCAGCGCGAGTTGCAGCGGCGCGTGATAAATCGTGCGGTAGATCGTCGGCAGCCACGTCGAGAGACCGTATTGAATGAAGCCGCAGGTGATCCACAACATCGCCACCGCCAGCGTGCGTTTCAGATACGCGGGACCGAACAGGTCGCCCATGCGGCGCTTCGGGTGCCGATTGGCCATCGCTTCAAATTCAGCCGAGTGCGTGACCGGCGGAAGTGGACCTTTGACCGCACGTTCGAATACATGCACCGCCGCATCCGCATCGGCCATGCGCTCACGTTCGGCGAGCCAGCGCGGCGATTCCGGCACGAGCTTGCGCAGCACGAAGAACAGAATCAACGGCATGCCGCCAATAAAGTACATGGCTTGCCAACCGAAACGCGGCACGATCCACGCGCCCAACGCATTCGAGGCGAGCAGGCCGACCGGGAAAACGATTTCATACAGCAGCACAAAACGGCCACGGCCATGCGCACGGCTGATCTCGTTGATGTAAGTCGCGGCCACCGGCAATTCCCCGCCGAGCCCGAGCCCCTGAATCACACGCAGCACGACGAACGCCGCGAACGTCGGCGCAAAACCGCAGGCAATACTCGTAATGCCGATAATCCCCGAACTCAACGCAATCGCTTTCACGCGGCCGCTGCGCTCCGCGTACCACGGAAAAACGAATGCGCCGATCAGTTGTCCAACCGAACCGGAGCCGATCAAAAAGCCGATTTCCCACGGCGTCAGATGCCACTTCGCGATCAGGATCGGCAGCGTGGCCGCGATGGCGATCACGTCGAAGCCGTCGAAGAACGTCGCGAGACCGATCAGGATACGCGCGCGCACCTGCATTGCATTCTTGGGCAACCGCTCCAGACGCGCGATGATCGAGCCCCGGGTCACAGGGCCTGAGACACCGGCGCTGCTGCGGTCCCCCATGGTGTTGTCGATGGTTCTCATGCCGTTGTGCCGTCCGTAGATGTGGTTAGGCAAGTGCCGTTGAGGCGTCGGTCAGGGTGGCAAGGTCGATGGTCCGGCCTTGGTTCATCCATTTGCGCGACAGTTTCAGTTCGCGCGGCGTATTGATAGCGATCACGCCGCGAATCGCGCTGTCTTCCAGATGGAACAGCGTGGCGCGTTTGCCGGGCAAATCGCCGCGCACGGCGAGCTGCGCGTTGCCCGGAATGTCGCCGAGAATCTGCAGATTGACGTCGTACTGATCGGACCAGAACCACGGAATGTCCGCATACGGTTCGAAGGTGCCGAGCAATGCTTTGGCGGCGGCAATCGCCTGGTTTTGCGCGTTGGCCCACGATTCGAGCCGCACGCGGCGCTTGAGCCATGCGCTCGGATGATTGGCGACGTCGCCGCACGCGAAAATGCGCGGGTCGTCGGTCGCGCCGAAATGATCGACCACGATGCCGTCTTCCACCTTCACGCCCGCCGCTTCGGCCAACGCCGTGTGCGGCGTGAGACCGATGCCGGCCACCGCGAAATCGGCATCGAGTGTCGAGCCGTCCGCGAATGTGGCGCGAATGCGGTTACCGTCGTTCGGATGATCTTCGAGCGACACGAGCGAGGCGTTCAAACGCACGTCCACGCCGTTCGAGCGATGCAGGTCGAGCAGGAAGTCGGACACCATCGGCGGCAACGAACGCGCGCACAGACGCGGCGCGCCTTCCACCACCGTCGCGTCGACGCCGAGCTTGCGCGCCGTGGCCGCGACTTCAAGGCCGATCCAGCCGCCGCCCACCACCAGCACACGCTTGCTGGCACGCAAGCGTTCGCCCAATGCGACGGCTTCGTCGAGCGTGCGCAGATAAGCAACGTGCGAGGTCTTGACCAACGAGTCCGGCAACTTGCGCGCCGCGCCGCCGGTCGCGATCACCAGACGGTCGTACTGCACTTCGCGTCCCGACTGCGTGCGCACGATGCGCTGTTCACGATCGATCGAAGTCGCGCAATCCGGTTGCCATGCTTCGACGTTCAGCGCGTCGAAATCGTCGGGCTTGACGAGCCGCACGGTATCGATATCCGCTTCGCCCGCCAGCACCGCTTTCGAGAGCGGCGGGCGTTCGTATGGCAGATGGACTTCGTCGGCGATCATCACGAGGCGGCCATCGAAGCCTTCCTTACGCAAGGTCTTCACAACCCAGCCGGCCGCCTGGCCGCCGCCGATCACCACGATCGTGCGCGGCGCTTCGAGTCCGGCATGGGCGGCTTGCGCCTTTGCAGCAGCAGCGTCCGTCATTTTTTCTGCTCCGTCATGAACTTGCCCTCGGGCGCCTTCGCGTTTTTCTGGCGCCGCGTATTGCCGTCGATGCCGCCGTCGATCGCCCATTCGGCGAACACGGTCGGACCCGGTTCGAAATCGCGCGGCTGCCATTCGGGCGTGAGTTGGTCTTCGTCGGCGTAGTACTCGATCAGGCCGCCGGCCGGATTCTGGAAGTACCAGAAGTAAGCCGACGACACCGGATGACGCCCCGGCCCGAGTTGCGTATCCCAGCCGCAGCGGCTGATATGCATGCCGCCGCCGAACACTTCGTGGATATCGCGCACAGTGAACGCGACGTGATTCAGGCCGCGCTTACCGTTGGGCAACGCCAGCAGGAAAATGTCGTGGTGGCCGCCGTGCGGCGCGCAACGCATGAACGCGCCACGACCCGGATAACGGTCCGACATTTCGAAACCGAGCAGTTCCTGATAGAACTTTTCCTGTTCGGCGAGTTTGTTCGTGAAGAACACCACGTGACCGACTTCGACAGGTTCGGCACGCTCGTAGATCGGCGACGGCTGATCGACGCGCAACGTCTGGCCCCACACATTGGATGGCGAACCGTGCACGTCGAGCGCGCGCTTGCGCGTCACTTCAACGCGAATCGCCATGCCGTTCGGGTCGATGCAGCCGACGGCGTCGTCGGTTTCGAAATGGCCCGGCTGGCCGGCAAAGCGTCCACGCAGTGCGTCGAGTTCGGCTTTGGTCGCCACACCCCAGGTCACTTCGCGCAGCGTCGGGCCTTCTTCGAACGCGGGCGGCAGCGACGCATCGTTCGCATTCACGACAAGAACCGTGCAGCCGTTCAGCGTTTCGAAGCGCGCCTGGGTTTCGTCGTGTGCGACTTCCTTCAAACCCCAGTCCGCGAAAAAGCGGCGGCAGGTGGCGAGATCCGTCACGCCATAAATAATCTGTTCAATGCCGAGAATCGTCATACGTGCCTCTTGCGTATTAGTTCGCCCACGCCAGCGGCGCGTCGTTCAAGCCCCAGTAGAGGCTTTTCTGTTGCATGTATTCGCGGATGCCGAGCCGGCCTTTCTCGCGTCCCATGCCGCTCTCTTTCCAGCCGCTGAACGGCGTCGAGATCGAGAACAGCTTGTAGGTGTTGATCCAGATGGTGCCGGCTTCGAGTGCGCGGGCAATCCGGTAGGCGCGCTTGTAGTCGCGCGTCCAGATGCCGGCGGCGAGGCCAAACACGCTGTTGTTGGCTTCTTTCAGCAGCGAGGCTTCGTCGTCGAAAGGCATGGCCACCAGCACCGGGCCGAAGATTTCTTCCTGGCAGATGCGGGCATTGTTGGTCAGTCCTTCGAGAATCGTCGGCTGGAAATACGTGCCGGCTTCGCGGCCATCGCCGACCGGGCGCTCGCCGCCGCACAGCAGACGACCGCCCTCTTCCAGACCCAGCGCGACGTAACGCTCGACGGTTTCGCGGTGCGCCGCCGTAATCAGCGGGCCCATCTGCGTGTCGCCACGCGACGGGTCGCCGACGCGCAACTTGCGCGCGCCTTCGGCGAGACGCTTCATGAACGCGTCGTAAATCGAGCGCTGCACGAAGAGGCGCGAACCCGCGATGCACGCTTCGCCCGACGAACTGAAAATGCCGTACAGCACACCGTTGACCGCGTGATCGAGATCGGCGTCGTCGAACACGATGGTCGGCGACTTGCCGCCAAGCTCCAAAGACACCGGCATCAGCTTGTCCGCCGCGATGCGCGCGATACCGCGGCCCACTTCAGTGCCGCCCGTGAACGACACTTTCTTCACCAGCGGATGGCGCACCAGCACGTCGCCGATCACCGAGCCTTTCCCAGGTACAACGCTCAGAACACCCTTCGGCACACCAGCCTCTTCGCAGATGCGCGCCAATGCCAAGGAAACCAAAGGCGTCACTTCAGCAGGCTTCAACACGACTGCATTGCCGCCCGCGAGTGCCGGCGCGAGCTTCTGCGCGTCGGATGCGATCGGCGAGTTCCACGGCGTAATCGCCGCGATCACGCCGATCGGCTCATAGATGCTCATGGTCAGATAGTCGCCGCGCGAAGGCGTGACTTCTTCGTCGAGCGTTTCGAGGCAGGCCGCGAAATAACGGAAGGTATTCGCGGCGCTCGCCACGAGCACGCGCGTTTCGCCGATCGGCTTGCCGTTGTCTCGACGTTGCAGTTGTGCGAGCGCCTCGTGGCGCGCCATGATCAGATCGGCGATGCGGTACAGAATCAGCGCGCGTTGATGCGGCTTCAAACCCGACCAGTCCGCGCGGCGCCATGCGATATCCGCGGCTTCCACGGCGTCGCGGGCATCGTCGGCATTGGCCGTCGAGATTTCCATGTTGACCGACTGATCCGCCGGATACAGGCTTTTATACGGGTTGCCACGCCCTTGCCGCCATTCGCCGCCGATGAAAATATCGCCGTTGGGCACGAGGCTGGTATCGAAGTGAGTCATGTCGGTCATTCCGGTTTGCTTCAGCTATTCAACTGATGGCTTAAATCACACAGCGGGCCGCGCGGTTGCGCAGCGCACGCATCGCGCTGTAGGCGGTCAATGCAGACGTCTTGGGGTTGTCCGGCAGCGGCTTGCCGCACATTTCCAGCGACATCTCGCCGAACGCGCCCCGCGCCACGACGCGATGCACGTTGCGCGTCACGTTCGGGTCGGCGATCAGGCGAACCGTGGTGTGGTCCAGACCGAGGCCGGCCAGCGCGATCGTCGCGGCCACGTTGGCGTTCTTCGGATAGAGGCGCGCCGCTTCGCGCGCGCTGCCTTCGAAGATCACCTTCTCTTCATTCAGCGTATTCAGATCGCAGACCTGTTCCGCCAGCGTGCCGAGCCAACCCGTGGGCGGCTTGCGGCCGGTGTACAGCACCTCGTCGAGACCGCCGAGCTTGGCCGCGGCCAGCGCATCCACGCCGCCGATCGCGCCAGAGAGCAGCGTCAGCGTGGCGTCGCCTTCATCGGCGGCGGCGGACAGTGCGTCGAGCAGCATCATGTCGGAGAGCGCGCCAATCGACGCGACCGCGCAGTCCGTGCCCGCTTTCAGCAACGGCACTACGTGATCGACCAGCGCGCTATGGCCCGCGCATTCCAGCGCGAAATGCGGCTGGCTGCTCAAAGCGGACACGGAGGTCACGACATCCACCGAGTCGCCTACTACTTCACGCACCGAAGCCATATGGCGCTCCGGCACGATCACGTGCGACACGCGCACCGTCGGATCGGCGGCGACCGAGCGGTACACCGCCTGGCCGATCGCGCCGAAGCCGATCATCGCGACGTCGACGGGTGCGTGATGCCCCGCGTAGTCCGCGTCACGCATGTTCCGGCTCCTGTTCCTTGACCGGCGGGCCCGCGAAGGCAGTGGCGAACGAGCCGACCGACAGCATGTCCACTTCGACCAGCACGGGACCGGTCTTCGCCATGCCTTCGCGAATGATCGCGTCGGCCTGGTCGAGCGACTTGATGCGGTAGTGCGTGAGTTTCAGGCTCTCGCAGAACTGCGCGAAATCCGGTTGATGCAGATCTACGTAGCAGCGGCGGCCGCCGTATTGCGCGTCCTGAATGTTGCGGATCACGCCGTAGCACTGGTCGTTCATCAGCACGATCATCACGTTGGCGTTTTCCTGCACGGCCGTTGCCAGTTCGCCGACGTTGACCATCAAGCCGCCGTCGCCGACGAGGCACACCGTCTTCGCCGCGCTACCCGCGAGCGCCGCGCCGATGCCCATCTGCATGCCCTGGCCGATGCCGCCGCCGAGCGCATGAACGCCAGCACGCGGCGAGAAAATCTTCAGCATGCGGTTGCCCCACGTGCTGTTCGAGATCGTGACGTCGCGCACCCAGTTGTAGTCGCGGCCCACTGCGGCTTGCAGCGCGTCGACCAGACGCTTGTACGGGCCGAGACCCTTGCCCACGTCCGCGACGGCGCTTTCGCGCGCTGCGGCGAGGTCTTGCGCGAATGCCGGATCGACCTTGATGCGTCCTTCGAGCAGCGTCGCGAGTTCTTCGAGCACAGCCGATGCATCGCCGTGAATGAACATCTCGTTGCGATAGCCGCGGTTATCGGCGAGCGCGTCGGCGTCGATGCGATACAGCGGTTGCGGCAGCGCGAGCTTGTACTTCAGCGTTTCATTGCCACGCAGACGCGAACCGACCACCACCAGTGCATCACACGTCTTGTAGAAGCTCTCCACCGACGCATGCACGTTGAACGCGCCGAGCGTCGCCGGATGATCTTCCGGCAGCACGCCGCGGCCTTGCACGCTGGTCACCACGCCGAAGCCCAGCTTCACCAGACGCTCGACCGCCTGCGTCGCGTGACGCGTGCCGCCACCCAGCCACAACAGCGGGCGTTTCGCCGTGGCCAGCGAATCGGCCAGCTGCGCAACGCGCTGCTTGCAATGCGTGAGCGTAGTGATGTGCGGCGCGGCCAGATCGGCGGGCCATTCGACTTCGGCAGCCTGAATGTCGATGGGGATTTCGACGCTCACTGGACCGCTCGGCGCAGTCTGCGCGACGCGCACGGCTTCGCGGATCGTCGGCAGCGCGGTTTCGACCGAACGCACGCGAAACGCGGCCTTCGAGATCGACGACAGCATCGACAGTTGATCCGGCGCTTCGTGGATATACGCGAGGTCCTGATCGAGGTATTCGGTTTCGATCTGACCGGTGACGTGCAGCAGCGCGGTGCCCGCGGTCAATGCTTCGACCATCGCGCCCGCGGCGTTGCCCGCCGCAGTGCCCGTGCTCGTGAACGCGACGCCGAGGCCGCCGGAGACGCGCGCAAGACCATCGGCCATGTTCACCGCGCCGGCTTCGCCGCGCGCGCCGACGTAGCGAATCTTGCCGCGGTTATGAATCGCGTCGAGGATCGGCATGTTGTGGATCGAGATCACGCCGAATGCGGTTTGAACGCCGCATTGCTCGAGAAAGGCGGCGATCAGTTCGCCAACGGTGGTTGTGTTAGACATGTCGTGCAACGCCTCCAGAAACATCGATATGACTGCCCGTCGTATAGGACGACAGCGTCGTAGCCAGATAAAAGAGTGCTTGAGCGGCTTCTTCGGGGCGACCGAAGCGGCCTAGCGGAATGTTTTTCTTGCGCGCCAGTTCCGCCGTCCAGTCTTCCCAGCTCTGGCCCGGCTGTGCTTCTTTCGCGTAACGGCGGCGCCATTGACCCGATTCGACAATGCCGATCAAAATCGAATTGACGCGGATGCGCTGCGGCGCGAGTTCCACCGCGAGCGACTTCAGCAGGTTCTGCACGCCGGCGCGCGCTGATGAAGTGGCCACCATGTGCGGCTCGGGTTGCAGCGCGAGCAGCGAATTCACGCAGACCACGGAAGGGTTCGCCGCGTCGCGCAACATCGGCAGGAACGCGCGGGTTGGGCGAATCACGCTGAAATACTTCAGGTCGAGTTCCTCGCGCCAGGCGTCGTCCGTGGTGTCGGCGAACGTCGACACGCGGCCCTGGCCAGCGTTGTTCACCAGCATGTCGGTACGGCCGAAGCGCGCCTGCACCGCTTGCGCGAACGCGTTGACTTGCTCGGCGTCGAGCACGTTGCAGGTTTGCGCGAGCAATTGCGCCTGCGGAATTTTTGTCTTCAGCGCCGCTTCCGCCTGTGCGAGACGCTCGCTGTCGCGGCCGCAGATCGCGACCGAGGCGCCCGCCCGCAGAAACAGTTCGGCGGTCGCGAGACCGATGCCGGACGAACCGCCCGTCACCACCGCCACCTGTCCGGTCAAGTCGATTTGGATCATCAGAGCCCCAATGCCTTCATGTAATTGCTGCCCGATTTCGGGCCACCTTTCGGCCGATAATTGAGCCGCTGCGAAAGTTCGTCGGCCGCGCGGCGGACCTTGTCGATCAGGCCGCTGTCGAGCAGCGACGCGTCGATCTCATGGCGCGGAATCGTCGTCGTGATGACGGCGACAATGCGCCCCGTGTCATTGCGCACGGGCGCGCTCACTACCGAAATGCCACGCTCGAACGACGACTCGCTGATCGCGAAACCGCGCCGCGCGTCGTCGCGAATCCGCTCATACAGATCGTCGATGGTGGCGGGCGTCTGCTTCGTGAAGCGCTCGAGTTCCGGCTCGGGATAGAGCTTCTTCAACTCGTCGAGCGTCATGTCGCCCATCAGCACCTGTCCGTGCGTCGTGGCATAAGCCGGCAGACGCGTTCCCACGTTGACCTTCACCGAGCTGAAAATCGGCGTGTGGCTTTGCGCCTTGGCGACGAACACCACGTCGCGTCCATCGCGAATCACGATATGGCTGGTGAGCCCCGTTTCAGTACGCAGCGCTTCGATGATCGGCAAGCCGAGGTCGGTCAGTTCGAGCGAGCTCAGATATTCGAAACCGAGCCGCAGCACCGCGACGCCGAGGCGATAGTTGCGGTCCTTGTCGGCGCGCTCGAGAAAGCCGAGCGATTCGAGCGTTTGCAGCAGACGGAACACCGTCGTGCGAGGAATCTTCAGGCGCTTGGAGAGTTCCGGTGCGCCGAGAACCGGCTCGCGCGGCGAGAATTCCGTGAGAATCTTCAAACCGCGTTCGAGACCCGGCACACGGTAGGCGGTGTCGCCAGTCGTCTCGTTGCCGGTATCGTTGCGGTCTTCGTCCGCGTCGCGCTCGGCGCTAATGGTGTCGGGCGTCATTCATTGGCTCCGTTGTCCGTCGCTCGTGCGACAGAACGTGTCGATGATCGCGGTGTACGCGGCAGGTGCTTCGATATAGCCGGCGTGCCCCGCGCGAGGCACGACCTGCAACTTGGTGCCCGCGGCCAGCGCGATGCGCTCGCAGGCTTCGGGCGTCGTAATGGTGTCGTCGGCGCCCACGGCCACGTTGATGCGGCCTTTATGGCGCGCGAGATCACTCGCGAGATCGGCGTTGGCAAGCAGATGCGTGGCCTGCGCGTAGCCGTGCGGAATGACGCGCGACATGTTCCAGCGCACCCATGCGCGAGCTTCGTCGCTTGCGTGAGCGGACAACATATTGGTGCTGCGTTGTTCGGCGAGACCTTGCGGGCCGAGTTCGTTCAGCATGGCGAGACGCTGGTCGCGCTTCGTGTTGCGGACATCCGCGGATGCCGCGCCATAACCACCGGCCGGCGACAACAGCAGCAAGCCGGCCACGCGCTGCGGATGCGTCACGGCAAACGCCCCGGCGATAATCGCGCCGAGCGAATGGCCGAGCAGCACGCAACGTTCGATGCCGAGCGCGTCGAGCCAATCGTTTAGCACGCTCGCGTAATCGGCCGCTGCTGGCGATTCGGCCGCAACCGGCGTGGAAGCGCCATAACCCGGCGCGTCCCACGCCAGCACGCGGCGCGTGGCGCCGAGAACTTCGAACTGCTGCACCCACGACGCCGCGCCCGAACCGATACCGTGCAGCAGCACGAGCGGCAGCGCGCTGCTGTCGGCGCTATCCACTTCGCGATAGCTCACCGCGCGTTGCGACGCCAGCCAGATCTGCTGCGCCGGGAAGCGCGCAAGGCGCGCTTCGAGCGTAGCGTGCTGAGCGGCGCTATCAGCGGCAGGGGACGGGACTGCGGACATGATTTCCTTCGGGGGTGTTGTCGAACTTGAGGCGGCGGCTTGGCGCTCGATTAGCGCTTGAGCTTGGCCAGCGGCGAATCCGGCGGATACGTCGGCGTAATCGGCTTCGGCGAACCGAGCATCACGCACATCAACGCGTCTTCTTCACCAATGTTGATTTCCGTGCGATACACGCCCGGCGGCACCGAAATCAGATCGCGTTCGCCCAGCACGGCTTCCCACGTTTGACCGTCTTTCTCGCAGATCACCTTCATCTTGCCGCGCAGCACGAAGAAAATTTCTTCGACATCCATATGAATATGGCTCGGGCCGATGTTGCCGGCCGGGATCACCATGGTCGAGAATGTGAAGCCGCCGGCGGGCACCGTATTCATGTCTTTCGCGACACCCGTGCCGCCCGTGCCGACATAGCGCATTTGCGCGCGGCGATACTTCGGGTCGTAGTCGGCCTGGAACTTCAGTGCGTCCCAGTCATAGCGACGCGTTTCCAGGCGCGCGACGCGGCTGTCCAGCCATTGGGCAAAGCTCGCGTCCGCGGGTTGTTCCCACGATTTGCGTTCGATATCGGCGTCCGCCATCTCTTTCTCCTTTCGATTCGACAAGATCAATTCATCACGAAGCCGCCGTTGACCGGCAGCAATTGGCCGGTCACGAAGCGCGCGGCATCGGACAACAGGAACAGCACCGGCCCGGTGACGTCGTCGGGCACTTGTGCGCGCGTGAGCGCGCGGCCTTGCAGGTAATACTGGTGACGCTCGGCGGGCACGTACGCGGTGGCTTCGACTTCGGTCAGGCCCGGCGCAATTGCGTTGACCGTGACCTGGTGTGCGCCGAATTCGCGCGCGAGCGAGCGGGTCATCGAAATCACCGCGCCCTTGCTGGCGACATAGGCGAGCAGCTTCGGCGCGCCCCACATCGCCGTGTCCGAGGCAATATTGACGATGCTGCCGCGGCCCGAGTCACGCAGATAAGGCAGCGCTGCCGTGCTCATCAACCAGGTGCCGCGCACGTTGACGTTCATCACGGCGTCCCACGTCTCGACAGACAACTCGTCGGCGAACTTGCCGCCGGAGTTGGTGATGGCGGCGTTGTTGATCAGTGCGTCGATACCGCCGAGTTGCGCCGCGCCTTGCTCGGCGAATTCCTTGATGCTCGCGGGGTCGGCGAGATCGAGCGGCACATAGGTAACCGCTTGACCTTGTCCGGCGAGCGACGCCGCGAGCGCGCGGCCCTCTTCATGCAAGACGTCGCCGAACACCACGCTCGCGCCGGCTTGCACCAGCGAGCGGACGAACGCCGCGCCGAGACCACGCGCGCCGCCCGTCACGAGGACGCGCCGGCCGTTGAGCGCTGCGGACGCATCGTTATGCATGGCTGTGACTCGCTTCTGCCGAGGCCGGCGCAGCGCTTGCCGCTTGCGTGCGATGCGCGTCCAGATCGGCGAAATGCTGCTGGGCGCGTTGACGCAACATGCGGCGCACACGCGTCATGCCGACATCGTGCTGATACAGAAACTCGTGATCGCGCGCATTCGGTGCCATGCTTTCCAGCACGTAGCGGTCTTGCTCGAGCACGGCCCAATGCAGACCTTCCAGACGGTTGCGATACATGAAACGCCATGCGTCGCGCTGCCAGCCTTGCACCTTGCGAGTGCGCCAGAAGTAGACCTGGCAGTTGTCTTCGTCGACGGGCACGGCGAAGCCGATAATCCCGAAGCTGCCGCCCGGGCCGAACTTCTTCTTGTACGGAATCGCGAGGCGCATCCACAGCGTGCCGGTTTCGCCGAGTTCCACCCAGTCGAAGTTCACGTCGCGCTGCCCGACCTTTTCGAACATCAGTCCGGTTTCGGTCTTGCGCACACGCATGTCGGCCTGCTTGTCGCCTTCGGCCATCGAGTGCGAGGTCGCGTGCAGATACGCGCCGTGCATCGGGTCCATCACGTTGTCGATCGCGTACTGGTAATTGCACTTCCAATGCGACATGCACAGGAAGCTCGCGTATTCCTCACCGACCAGTTCTTCCGGCAGCACGAGCGGCGCGGGTTCCTTATGCGCTTCATCGCCGAACCACAGAAAGATCGCACCGGCATGCTCTTCGACCGGATACGACTTCACGCACTTCTGGCCTTCCAGCGGGCAGTTCGACACCGCCGGCACTTTGGTGACCGTGCCGCCGCCGTCGACTTCAATGCCGTGATACCAGCACGCGACGCTGCCTCCGAGGTTCCAGCCGAGCGACAGACGCGCGCCGCGGTGCGGGCAGCGGTCTTCGAGCGCACGGACTTTGCCTTCCTTGTCGCGCCACAGGACGATCTGGTCGCCCAGGCGCGTGATGCCGACTGGCGCGTCGCCGACTTGCCAGCTCGGCGCGACGGGATACCAGTAGTTACGCAGGCCTTTGTTCAGATACGACTGGATCGGGTCGGCCGCGCCTTGCGTTGGATTGGGGGACGTCATGAAGAGACTCCGGGTACGGATGCGATAAATCGTGTTCGGGAAAGCGCGCTTATTCGGCGAGCAGGCGGAATTCGGCGGCGAGGCGGTCGGCGTCCCACGTATTGCCTTCCGGCGTGCGGAAGCCGACGCGGTTCAAGCCGTCGACCACTTCCTGCAACTCCATCGCGCCGGCTTCGAAAACTTTTTCGAGTGCGTCGCCGAAGTCGTTTTCGTACTGGGTCGGCTCGGCCTTGCGCGTTTGCCAGATGAAGTTTTCGCTCTCGCCCGGCTTCTCGATCACGCCCTTGCCTGCGACGTTGTTCGGCTGCGGCGCCAGCCACGGCTTCAGGAACGGATTGAAGTTCACGATTTGCTCTCGCATGTCATTCCACCTTGATCTGGATTTCTTCGCCGGCGAGACGTACGGAGTACATCTTCAGGTCGCGGCCACCGGGCTCTTTCAAGCATTTGCCGGTCGGGATATGGAACACGGCTTCGTGCAGCGGGCACTCCACGGTGTCGCCGTCGATAAAGCCCTGCGTCAGCAACGCGTACGCATGGGGGCAGACGTTTTCCAGCGCGTACAGCGCATCGCCCACCTTGTAGATGCCGATTTCCGTGCCGTCGAGCTTGAACTCGAGCGGAGCATCGTCGGACAGGTCGCCGGCATGGCCGGCGCAGCGCCATTGTTCAGTCATTTCTCACCTTCTCCTGAAGCTTCATGTTCCATACAAGGAACGTCAGTTCGTGTATGGATAATTATAGGAGCGGCTTCGAAGAGAAAAAATAAAAATCTGGACTGGTAGGGGAAAACACCGAGTGTGGCGTGCGCAACACAATATTGCGCGAACCGGCGCGAGTGCCTCGGGCGCTCGGCGAGCCTTTGGGGGCTTAGGTTCGAGCCATATTTTCAGACGAGACCCACAGCCCGCATGCGGGTTTGTACGGGGTCCGAAAATTTATTTTGACCACTTCCAGACTCACTATACTTTTCCATAGGCGATACAGACGCCCATAGGTGGAACATAAAGCGTAGCAGTTTTGGCGCATAAACCCAGAACTGCATTCAACCCCAATGCAAGGATCAGGGGCGACGAATCGGGCGAAAGCTTTCGTCGCGTGATCAGGAGAACCAACGGTGAAGCACATCATTGCGGCCGGCTTGACGGCAATCTGCGCAACGACAGGCGCATGGGCGCAGAGCAGCGTGACGCTATACGGCAGCCTGGATGCCGGTATTGCGTATGTCAGCAATGTAGGCGGCCATTCGAAATGGATGGAAGAACAAGGCAACATGCAGCCTGACCGCTGGGGCCTGAAGGGTGTGGAAGATCTGGGCGGCGGGCTGAAGACGGTCTTCCAGTTGGAAAACGGCTTTTATACGAACACCGGCGCGTTCGCGAAATCCGGCGTGCTGTTCAATCGGCAGGCGTTTGTCGGCTTGAGCTCCGACACGGTCGGCACGGTGACGCTCGGTCATCAGACGCCGTTCAGCTTCGACGTGCTGGGTCCGCTGAGCACCGCTTATCTGGCTGCGAGCTGGTACGCGTTCCACCCGGGCAATATCGACGAACTGGCCGACACGGGCGTGGTGCCGTTCGACAATTCGGTGAAATTCCGCTCGGCGAGTTTCAACGGCTTCCAGGTCGGCGCGATGATGGGTCTTGGCAACACGACCAACTTCTCGACCGGCAAGACACTGAGCTTTGCGCTTAGCTATGCGAACGGTCCGTTCAAGGCCGGCGCGACGTATGCGAACGAGCACAATCGCACGCCGTCGATCGTCACGACGGGCATTACCAACTTCCAGGGCGTGGCCGCAGCCAATTACACCGCAGACAAAGTGGAAAACATGGGTGCGGGCGCGTCATACCAGTTCGGTAAGCTGCTGGTGCACGGTCTGTACACGCGCGTGAAGCTGGAGTCGGCCGGGCATTCGGACACGTATCAGAGCTACGATGTCGGCGCGAACTATCAGTTCACGCCGTTCAACTCGGTAGCCGGCGGCGCTGCCACGACGACGTTGGCGGGCCACCGCTGGACGCAATTCGAAATCGGCGATATCTACGCGCTGTCCAAGTCGACGCAGCTGTACGTGAATGCGCTGTACGAGCGCGCGGGTTCGAACACGGATGCAGCGTTCTTTACGGCGGGTGTGTCGAGTGGCCGGAATCAGACGATCATCCTGACCGGCATTCACCACTCGTTCTGATGGCTTGATGAGGCTGTGAGGCAGGCAGCCCGGCTGTGAACGCAGCCGGACTCATGGCGAAGTGAATGCGCAAACGCAATCAGCTCGCCGCCACCGGCTTGCGGCGCGCCTGAGCCGCGGTCGGATCGTCCGGACGCGGCCGATAGCTGAGTCGCTCGGAGAGTTCGAGCGCCGCCTGGCAAACCGCAATGATGAGCGGCTCGCGCTCTTCGGCTTCGCCGATATCCGAACGCGGAATGGTGACGGTCAGCGCGGCCACGATCTTGCCGCTCTGGTCGCGCACCGGCGCGCTCACCACTGAAATACCGCGCTCGAACGACGCTTCGCTCAACGCATAACCGAGCGCCGCGCTTTCGCGCACTCTCCCATACAGTTCTTCCACGGTGGCCGGCGTGCGCTCGGTGAAACGCTCGAGCTCCGGCTCGGGGTACAACTGGCGCAACTCCTCGAAGCTCAGATCGCCCATCAACACCTGACCGTGCACCGTCGCATGAGCGGGCAAACGCGTGCCGACATGGACCTTCACTGAACTGAACATGGGCGCATGGGTTTGCGCCTTGGCGACGAACACCACGTCGCGCTGATCGCGAATCAGCAGATGCGTGCTCAAACCCGTGGCGTCGCGCAGGCGTTCGAGAATCGGCGTGCCGACATCGGTCAATTCGAGCGAACTCAGATATTCGAAGCCGAGACGCAATACCGCAACGCTCAGGCGGAAATAGCGGTCACCGTTGACGCGCTCCAGAAAGCCGAGCGCTTCGAGCGTCTGCAATAGGCGGAACGTGGTGGTGCGCGGAATGCCGATACGCTTGGACAATTCCGGTGCGCCGAGCACCGGCTCACGCGCGCTGAATTCCGCAAGAATGCGCAGGCCGCGTTCGAGGCCAGGCACGAGATATGTCGATCCGCCGGCGCTGTCTTCGTCGGTGGCATCCGGGGATTCGGCGGCGTCCAACCGGGCCGGCGACGACACGTCGTCGTGCGAAATCGAGGCTGCCGTGCCGCGTGCCTTTGCGTGCTTGCGTCCCGCTCCTGTCTGCTCTTCTTTTGCCATCTTGGCTGCCGTTTCTACTGTTCATCAAGGTCAGATCAGCATGATAGCGCGTGCCGCCGCGCGCCCCACTGCCTTCATTATTTCTTACGCGACTGCCTCGCCGCGAGCCGTTCGATCGTCGACGCTCGCAAAGCGCTCGTGATGCGCGGGCTCGTGTTCGGGATCGTGCCCGAAAATCGTGGTTAACCATGCCTTTTGCCGCACCGCCACGATTTAACGCGGTGCTATGCTTTGAACCGGTCCACTGCGCGAAGCCTCACTGCCGCGCATTCGCTCAGCTCAAGCGTTCGGAGGCCGCACCCATGTCCGATTCCATTCAGATTCAGGTTGCCGACTCGCACCTTTATCCGGGCTGCGCGGTGCGCATCGCGCACTTGCCCGAGCAGGCGCGGGCGGCGGCGGCGGTCGTCGAATTCGCCGACGGTTCCGGCGCCAACGCCACCTGCCATCGGCGAACGCTCGACGAACTCGAATTGCTGGTGGACCGCTATGCCACGCAAAAGCGTCATCCCGTCGACGTCCGGCATTGGCTTCTGCTTGCCGTGGACGCAACGCATAACAGCTGGCGTGTAAAGCGCCGGCTGCCTTAGCCTGCCTGTTCCGCCCGCTTCGAATCTGCAAACGGCTCCGCGCGCATGCGGCGCCGCGCGGAGCTTGAGCGCCCGTCACAGCCACTTCGAAACCCAGCGATGACTGATCACGACTCCACCCTGCCGCCGCATGCCGGCAACGCCGACAACACCCCCGACGCGCCCGACGACCCAGACCGCCGCCGCGTCCTGACCGGCCTCGCGGCGGTCGGTCTCGGACTGGCGCTTACGGGCTGCAAAACCGACCAGAGCATGTCGAGTAACGGCGCACCGCGCAGCGCCGCCGACCTGCGCCTCGACGCCGCGCTGCACGATCAGGTCAAGCACATCGTGGTGATTTACGCGGAGAACCGCAGCTTCGCCAACCTGTACGGCAATTTCCCCGGCGTCCAGCACCCTCTCGATGCGGTGAGCGCCGAGCGCTATCTGCAACTCGACCGCGATGGCAAGACGCCGCTGCCGCGCTTGCCGGCGATCTGGGGCGGCCTCGTGCCGCAAGCGCAGGAAGTGGACGGCAAGCGCTACATGATCGGCCAGAAGGATATCGTCGACCTGCACAACCGCCCGTTCCATATCGCAGACGCGCACGGGGCGCCGCTGCCCGCCGGCGTGATCACGCGCGACCTGGTGCATCGCTTCTATCAGAATCAGATGCAAATCAACGCCGGCCGCAACAACCAGTTCGCTGCGTGGGGCGATTCCGGCGGTCTGGTGATGGGGCACTACCGCAATTCGGCCGACACGCTGCGTCTGTGGAACCTCGCGCAGCAGTACACGCTGTGCGACAACTTCTTTATGGCGGCCTTCGGCGGCTCGTGGCTGAACCACATCTTTCTGATCTCGGCGCAGGCGCCGTTCTATCCCGACATTCAGAACAGCCCGGCCAGCAAGATGGTGTCGGTGGTCGAAGGCAGTGATCCGACCGGCACGCGGCTGAAGCAGGCGGAGGACTCGCCCGCTTCCGCACTCGACGGCCCGCCGAAGTTCGTCAACGACGGCGCGTTCACCGCCGACGGCTACGCCGTCAACACCATGGCGCCGCCGTATCAGCCGAGCAACGTTCGGCCGGCGGAAGGCGGCAACCCGGCCTTCGCGGATCAGTCGAATCCGCGCGTGCTGCCGCCGCAGCATTACGCGACGATCGGCGACCGGCTGACGGACAAAGGTGTCGACTGGGCGTGGTACAGCGGTGCATGGCAGTACGCGCTGGAGCATCAGGATACCGGCGCGGTGCCCGACTTCCAGTATCACCATCAGCCGTTCAACTACTTCGCGAATTACGCGCCGGGCACGGCGGCGCGCCGCCGGTATCTGCGCGACGGCGGTCTCGGCAATGACGCGTCGACCAACCGTCTGATCGCGGATATCGACGCGGGGCGATTGCCCGCCGTCACGTTCTACAAGCCGCAAGGCGACCTGAACATGCACGCCGGCTACGCGGACGTCCAATCGGGCGACCGTCACATCGCGACGGTGATCGAGCATATTCGGCGCGGCCCGCAGTGGGCCAATACGGTCGTGGTCGTCACCGTCGACGAGAACGGCGGCTGGTGGGATCCGGTCTCGCCGCCGAAGGGCGACCGCTGGGGTCCGGGCTCGCGGATTCCCGCATTGGTGATATCGCCGCTGGCGAAGAAGGGTTACGTCGACCACACGGTGTACGACACCAATTCGATTCTTCGCTTGATCAGCCGCGTGCATGGCCTCGCGCCGCTCGACGGCGTGGCGGCGCGCGATCGGGCATTCGCGAGCAACGGACTCGCGCCGTTAGGGGATCTGACGGGTACGCTGGATCTGGCTTGAACGTTGGGGAGTGATAACGCCTGTGGCCGCGCCGCAGGCGTTTCAGAGCGAATCACTGCGATTGCGACTGCGGCTGCGCGGCGCCATGCAGTTTGGCGGTCACAGCATCTGAAATCTGCTGAGCCGTCTTGCTGATCGTTTTTTTCTCGTCGCCGCTCGCCATCACGAACTTGGCGGCGATCACGTAGGGATTCAGTTTGATGGCCGCGCCCGGCATGCCTTTGCTGTCGGCTTCGTCGACGGCCTGATAGAGCGGCGGCAGGTCAGCCGCGCCGAGGCTGTCGCACGACACCGCCACCTGGATGTCGTTCTGGCCGGCGCCCAAACCCACCATCGCACGCCTGAGGCGATTGCCGTCGTCGACGCTCAGAAACACGCCGCGCACCTGCCAACCAACAGTCGGCAACGGCTGACCCGGCGTACTACGACGCGCGTCGACGCCAGCCTTTCTCAGATCGTCCGTTAGCGCGTCCGCCATTTCGTTCACGATGTGTTTGGCGTGGTCCTGCGGATTCTTGTCCTGTCCTATCGGCCCCGGTCCGCTCGGCAGCAAGCCGCGCAGCCGGCGCACGCGTTGGCCCGGTCCGCTGTCCGGCGTTACGTTCGCGACATCCAGTTCGAAGTCGGCCACATAGACAATCGGCGCCGGTGCGGCGAACGGCGCGCTATCCGCCGCGGCGCTGACGGCGGCCGTCGCGCCCAGGCATCCCGCCATCAACATGCATTGCAGAAATCGATGCGGCATGGCGCGCCTCCGCGAGATTCAACACGACGCGGCTATCGTACAACCGTCCCCATTACACGTCCGTTTTTTCGTGCCCGATCGTCATACGTTTTGCCTTGCATAACACTCGTTGCGGCGTAGACTGGTAAAGCACAACTTCGCACTTTGTACGGAACCCGCCATGCGACTGACCATCCTCATCAACGGTTCCGATCCCACCGTCAACCACGACTATGCTGTGCTATGGCTCGATACCGAAGAACACCGGTGGTCGAGAGAAGCACACCAAGGGATCGATCTCCCCCCGTGGGGCGAGCTACGCGACGATAACGGCGTGACGACTCTCTGTGCGCCCAGCACAGATGCGCCGCTGTGTACGTTGCGCGGCTTGCACGTGGACCGCAAGCAACGCGTGAGCGCCGCGCAAGGCGCCGCGGCATGGACCGCACTGCCCACGCGCGCGCCGACCAGCGGTTTCTGGCGTCTGCAAGCGGTGGACCGTCAGACGGTCCGCGCCGAGAACAGCGTGTTCGGCAATTAGGTTTCAGCACTCATTTTTCGTCGGTCGAACTTTCCGCGTGCGCTGCGCTTTGCTTGCGCATGCATGAATTCGCACGCGCGTTCGCACGCCGATTTTTTTTGCACTTTCCTCGCGTGCAAATTTAAGGTCGCCTTAAGTTTGCGTGCGTAGAGTTGGAAATCCACGCATTAGGGTCGCTGCAAAGCGGCCCATTTTTTTTGTGCGGCGCGCAGTGGAGGCACTTCGTGCGCGCCTCATGCCGGCATCGTTTTCATTGCGGCGCGGAGCGCGTGAATGCGCTGTCATTCTCTGTGCCGTTCGTCTATTTCACGTCGCGCGAGACGGGTTCGCAACGCTATACTTGCGCCCCCATCCCTCGACTGACTGACACATGAAGAAGTGGTTTGCCTGTCTGCTGTTCGCTGTTGCCGCTCATGCCAGCGCAGCGCCCTCCTGCACCCAATTCACGCCGAATGCGCAATGGCCTGTTCTGAGCAATCAGAAGATGGCCCCGAAAACGCGCATGCTTTGCTACAGCGATTTCGCGGTTTTGCATTCGGGCATCACGCATGGTCCGTTGTGGTCCGCCGAGCATCTCACGCGCGACCATATCGAAGCCGCCAAAGACATGGTGCGCACCAACAAGTTTTTCGAAGACGCGCGCTTGCCGGATGGCGAAGGCGCCACGCTGGCGGACTATAAGCGCAGCGGGTTCGATCGTGGCCATATGAGCCCGGCCGGCAATCGCTGGAATCAGGAGGCGATGGCACAATCGTTCTCGCTCGCCAACATCGTGCCGCAAAACCGCGAGAACAATCAGCGTCTGTGGGCGCGCATTGAAACCTCGGTGCGCAAGATCGCCGTGCAGTACGACGATACCTATGTTGTCACCGGCCCGATCTTCAACGGCCAGCAGTTGCAGACTATTGGACCGACGCGCGTGTTCGTGCCGACGCAGTTGTTCAAGGTGGTTTATGTGCCTTCGCGGCAAATGGCGTTCGCCGTAGTGGTGGACAATGTCTCCACCAACCGTTACGACATCAAGACGATTCACGAACTCGAAGCGGCATCGGGCATCCGTTTTCCGGGCATTCCGGAAAGCCTCAAAGATCAACGACCGGGAGGACTGAAAGGTGTTTAAACCCTATTCGAACGACGACGACGTGCTCAACATTCAGGGCGATGCGCTAACGGTGAGCAACGGCACGACGCGCATCGTGCTGAACGGCACGCTGGAGTTGACGCAGGATCAGCGCGGATTGAAGGCGGCGTTGGCACTGAAAGATGCGGTGGATGCGATCGTGGCCAGCTTGCAGGCCCAGAGCAATTTGCCCGCGAAGGTCAAGGACGAGCCGGATGCGAAACCCGGCGTCGTGCAGAACCCGTTCAACTAGTCACGTAAAGCGCCGATAAACGGCAACCGGCGTGCGGCGTGATGCATTGTCTTCGTGCGAGCGGCCGGCCATCATCGTGTGTTCCGCAGTTCGATCAAAGCCCGGCGAATTCGCTCCACGACCTCAGGCCACCCTCTGCCTTTTTCCCGAAACAGGCGGGCAGAGGGAAACCACGGACTGTCTTCCCGTTCGAGGTGCCACCTCCAGTCGCCCAGCATGGGCAACATTAGCCACAGCGGCCGACCCATCGCGCCAGCCAGATTGGCCGCCGATGTGTCCACGCTAATGATCAGGTCCAACGCGTCCATCATTTTTGCCGTATCGCCAAATGAACGAAGACGAGGTCCGAGATCATGCACGTTGCGCAAGCGCACGGCGTAGTCGGCGGCTTCGTCTTCGCCTTGTCCTTTCTGCATGATGTAGAACTCCACGTCGTCGAGCGCGAAGAGTGGATCAAGACAGCTGAGCGACGGCAGCGATCTGGCAGCATCGTTCTCGTGCGTCGGCGCACCTTTGAAGATCACGCCGACTTTGAACGCCCGCGGGTTGCCCGGCAAAACCATCGGTGTGTGCTCGCCCCCCATCCGCAGATACGGCACCACGTCCGGCAAATGATCGACGTGAAGAGACGCCCACACCGGAATCGCATGCGGATAGACCCAATAGTCATGAAGCGGCAGTTGTGGCGCATCTTCGACGGAGCAGATCACCGCGGCCTCGCCTGAGGCCCTGAACAATTCGACGAGCGGCGCCTGACACACCACCGTCACCCACGCCGCCCCGTGGCGCTCGCGAAAAATCCGCGCAAACCGAAAAAAGAAAATCTCGTCGCCCAGACCGAATTCGCTCCAGATAACGATCGATTTGCCTTCGAGCGACTCGCCACACCAGTTTGCGTAAGCCGGCGGTGCCACGGTGGTCCGGCCTCGCCAATCCGCGCCGTCGAACAGCGCCTCACGTCGACGAAAACCCTCGGTAAGTTTGCCGAGAGCAATCAGCATCAGCGCATTGAAGAGCCGAGGCAAGCGTTCGTTCGGGAGCCGTTGGACGCTTTCGTCCCACAGGTCCTCCAGTTGATCGCAAAGGCCTCGACGCACCAGTTCGAAGTTGATGTGGAAGTAGGTCTGGAATCGATACGGATACAGCCTTAGCGTTGCGTGGCAAAGGTCAAGCATGGCCGAATCGGTTCGCGCACCGGGCATGGCAGTGACCAGGTCGAAGAGTGGAGGCACATCGCGCTTGCGCAGCACGATTTCTATCGCGTACGCGGCCGCTTGAGGCTGTCTGTCCGCCGACTCCTCTTGCCGATTCTCGTCGAACTCGCGGAGCAGGCACATGCGTTCGCACGATGAAACGGCCGAAGCATCGTTCACCAGGTCGAGCACATTCACGGAACCCGCGATCGCCGCGTCAGGCCGATCCAGGGTGAAGATGCGTTCGTGATCGACATCCGTCAGGATCGGCGATATTCTTTCTTCGACGCGAGGATCGGCCGGCAACGTCAAAATCAGATAACCGCCGGGCTTGATGAGTTCGAGCCACCTGGCGAGCACTTGCTGAGGATTGGCGAAACGCCCAAGGCAATCCGAATGAACAAAATCAAATACATCGGCCGGCGCGTCGTCCATATGGATAACGTCACGCTCATTCACGTTCCAGGCGATTAGTTGGTCGATGCCGGGAAAGAGACCTGCGTAGTCGAAATCAGAATCGCGCCCAGCGCCCATGTTCAAGCCGACGCCGGAGAAGTAGCCATGCAGAAACGCCGGATCCTGCGTGCGCCGCAGCGCGAGTTTGAGTGACTGGTTCATCTGGTGTTTCGCACGAGTTAGATGGGAAATCAGGCCACTCTAGCGATAGCCAGCCCGCCCGATTGTGACATGGAGGGCAGATGATATTCCGCTGGCAAAAACTCCTATATCACAATACAGGTAAGGCCCTGGGTGCTAACACGCCCGTTTCCAACTTGCCGCCAAGGCGCAAGCCGAACCGCCGAAACTGCTTCGGGATCCCCAATATGTTTCAGCGGTTACGTTTTGTCACTACAACGTCGTCAACTCCTGTCGTCCCGTCAACGTTAAACCGGCAGCGCTGAAACATTTCAGCCGCGACACAAGAATCAACCGGTTAAACCAGGAGTTAAACCATGAAGACGCTTTTCGCCGCTCTCGCTTCCGCTATGCTCGTGTCGACCGCTTTCGCTCAAACGGCCGCACCGTCCAGCACGCAAACTGCGCAGCCCGCGCAAACGCAACCCGCCGGCCAGGCGAATCTGAAGGCGAGCACCGCCGTGCAAACCGGCGCGACAGATGAAAGCGCAGCGGCAACGAAAGCGCCGGCCAAAGCCACGCCCAAAGCGCATGTGAAGAAGACCTCCGCGCATCACACGGCGAAAGCCCACAAGACCACCAAGAAAGCCGCAGCAGACACGAGCGCAGCAAAGACTAAAACGGAGAGCACGAAAGAGGCCAGCAATGCCCCGGCAAAAGCCGACGGCACTAAAACCGACACGACAAAAACGCAATAACACGTGATCGGTTTCGGCACGCACCGGCCAGGCATGTGCAGATAATCGAAGCCGAACTGTGCCGTTCAGGGAGGGCGAGTCATATGACTCGCCTTTTTTTATGCGCGTTCGAGCTGCGAGTGCTCGCACAGCGAGCGAACCGGCATAGCGCCCGCATGATTTTTTCAGCGGACGCCTCAATTTTTGCACTGCGTTTACCTGCGGAAGTCTAATCTCGAACTGTCTTGATCAACCATGGCGTCGACGAACGCCGCATGACATGGCTCTCACACAAACAATTCGTAGCTTCGCCGCGCAGCCCTTCAACGAGGCACGCGTTCAACGCAACAACGTCATTCCCTTTCCCGCGGCTCGCGTGCGCTTCCAGGTGACCCTGCCTCACCGTTCAGGCGAACTGCCCGGCACCCAACTTCGCGTCCTGCTTCATTCTCCGCTCGGTGTCTACGTCGTCGCCACTGAGGCCATGCGCGAGGAAATTCGCGTTCAACTCGACATCGCCTTCGACGACCTCGACTTCACACTGCACACGCTGATCTCGACGCTTCCCGCCGCGATGATCGGACCTTTGAAGCGCCGCAGCGCGGCCGCAAAGGTGCGCTGATCATGTTTTCAGGTATCTGGTTGCCTATCGTCACGCCGCTGCGTAACGGCGAAGTCGATATCGACGCATTGCAGCGTCTCGCCGACTACTACTTGCGCACCGGGATCGCCGGCATTGTCGCGCTGAGTACCACCGGCGAAGCCGCGTTGTTACAGGACGCCGAGCGTCTGACGGTGTTGCAGGCCTTAAGCGAAGTAGTCCGCTCCCGTTTGCCGATGCTGATCGGCGTCGGCGGCTCGAACACGCGCGATGTCCTGCACGATATTCAGCGCTACGAGCGCTGGGATTGCGCGGGCTATCTGGTCTCCGCGCCGTCCTACGTGTGCCCGGATCAAGCGGGCGTGCAGTGGCACTTCGAGCAGGCCGCGGGCGCGACCGAGCACCCGATCGTGCTGTACAACGTGCCGCACCGGACCGGCGTGACGATCGCGCCGGATAGCGTCGCGCGACTCATCGAGTGCGGCAACATCGTCGCGATCAAAGAGTGCGTGAAGGAGCATTTCAGCCAGTTGAGCACGCTGCCGATCAACGTCCTGTGCGGCACCGACGAAGCCTTGGACGACTGTCTGCATCACGGCGGAACAGGTGGCATTCTGGCGAGCGCGCATGTCTGCGCCGACCTGCTGGTCGCGTTTCAGGATCTGCTGCGGGCCGAGCACGACGTGGACGCGCGCAATCTGTTCGCGAGTTTGCTGCCGGTCTTACGGCTCCTGTTCGCCGCGCCCAATCCGTCCGCCATCAAAGCGATGCTCGCCTTCGACCATTCGCTCAGCGACGAAACACGCATGCCGATCTCGCGTGCATCGGCGCAACTTGTCGAGCGTCTGAGCACCGCGCGCGACCGGCTACAGGATCTGCGCGCCGAATTTGCCGGAGTGGTGAACTAGCCGGTTCGCAGTTCGATCTCTCCACCGCGCCGCGAATGAGTCGTTCATTCGCGGCGCAGGCTTGCGTCGAAACGCTGCATACGCAATACCACGCGCCGCGCATAGCCGCGGCCTCCGCCGCTGTAGCGCAGCAAGGCGGCGTCGAGATCGCCACCGCTTTCGTCGAGGTAGCGGCGCAGGATGGTCGAACCGATCCGCACGTTGATGGCCGGATCGGATAGATCGGCCGCGCCTGCAATCAATTGCGGGTGAGCCGCAGGCAGGATTTGCATGAGTCCTCGCGCGCCCGCGACGCTGACCGCATAGCGATCGAAGCTCGACTCGACCGCCATCACGGCAAGCAGCAGGATGGGAGAAATGGCGTGGCGGTCCGCTTCGGCGAGCACTGCGCGGGCAATCTTCAACGACTCTGTCGGCGCCACACGAAACTGTGCGCGCAACATGGCGGTGATATCGCCGAGAGTCGGCAAGCTGGCTTCCAGCGTGGCATCGCTCGCGAGGATCGGAGCAGCGGATGCAGTCGGCTGCGCATCGGCAGCAGTATCGGCGCCGGCGGCATGCGCGGCATTAGCCAACGTGAAGACGATCGCTGCAAGCATGCTCGTCAAGCGGCGTACCGCGTAACGGTCGGCCTTTCGTTGTCGTGACACACCTTGCAGAGCGCTAACCCCATGCATATTTTCGCTTCCTGACCCGGATGCCTCGACCTTACCGGGCTGGAGATAGCGAATCGCAATAGAAATAGGCGCGCGCCGTAAAATGCTTATAAAAATGCGTCGGCGTTTGGTCGGCGTTTGGTCGGCGTGTCGTCTATCGCGCAGGGCGCAAGCAGGCGAGAACAAACGCTCAGCCGTCAATCCGCAGGCAGATTCAGCTCCGCCAGAACACCCAGCTTCTGCACGTCGGTAATTTCGATTTCCGCATAACCGAGCTTCAGCGCGCCTTGCGTTTCGAATTGCTTCAATACCTGGTTGATGGTTTGCCGGGACAGCGCCAGCATCATCGCGAGATCTTCTTGCGGGACTTTGAGCACGCGCCGCAATGCGCCGGGTTCGCCGTAGCCGCCAGCCATCAATAACAAACGGCGCGCCACGCGCTGCGCGGCGGGCAGCAACGCGGCCTCTTCTATCGCGTCGAAGGCAAGCCGCAGCTTTTGTGTCAACAGCAAGCCGAACACATGCCAATAAGCGGGCGAGCTTTCGAGCAGCGCGGCCAGCGCGGCGCGTGGCACATGAAACAGCGCGGAATCGCGCTCGGCATACGCATCGTGGGTTCGCGGCCGATTGTCGAACAGCGCGATCTCGCCGAACCAGTTCACTGGCTCGATAACGGCGAGCAAGGCCTCCTTGCCCGCCGAACTCGCTGCACCGATTCTCACGAGGCCATCGAGCACGCAATAGAGGCCGTCGTCGGAATCGCCGCGAGTAAAGAGCCGCTGACCGCCGGCGAGGTGCTCGACACGCCCTACGTCGACCAACTGCGCACGCATGGGAGCCGGCGCCGAGCGAAACCACGCGCTGCGCTCGAGCAGCGCGACCAGCTCATTCGATGGAAAAATCGCAGTCATAGAACGGCTTCCGTGGCCGATTGTCGGCTACCCGATGGTTTCAAATTCCGCTGCCCGCGATTATGCTGACTTTAACCACGGAGCGGGATTCATGAGAACGCTGACACAACAGCTGACGCAGTACGCGGCCTACCATCGTGACCGGCGCAACATCGCCACGCATTTCGTCGGCATTCCGATGATCGTGCTTGCGTTGGCAGTGTTGTTGAGCCGGCCCGCTTTTGCGATCGGCGCGCTGCCGCTAACGTTATCGCCGGCATGGGTATTGTTCATCGCGGCAACGCTCTACTACCTCGTGCTCGACGTACCGCTCGGCCTGCTGATGGCGCTCGTGTCCGCACTGTGCGTCGCGTTTGGTCGGTGGAGCGCGGCGCAATCCACGCTGACGTGGCTCGTGATCGGCGTCGGGCTTTTTCTGGTCGGTTGGGTGTTTCAGTTCATCGGCCATGTCGCCTACGAGCATCGCAAGCCGGCCTTTGTCGACGATGTGATCGGGCTGCTGATCGGACCGCTGTTCGTTCTCGCGGAAGCGTTGTTCGGCTTCGGTTGGCGGCCCGCGCTACGCGAAGCGATCGAGGCGCAAGTCGGCCCGACGCGCATCAATGCGGACCGTACGGCGGCACATCACTAAAGCGCGCCGCCGGATTCGTGGACTGCATGCTCGATGCGGATCGCCCGGCTCAGCCAGGCGCGAAGCGAACGAGGCGCACGCTATGCAATGCCGTCAACGCAACCGCGATCCAGATCGGAACGTAGGTGGCCAACTGTGCGGCGCTGAGCGTTTCGCCGAGCAACGTGATCGAAACCAGCACGAGCAGCACCGGTTCGACATAGCCGAGAATGCCGAACAACGCGACCGGCAACAGGCGGCTCGCCTTCAGATACGAAGCCAGCGCAATGGTGCTCAGCGCGCCGAGACCGGGCAACAAGAGAAACCACATCGCGAGGCGTCCGGAGATTAACGTCAGCGAAGCGCTGCTCAACACCTGCACGACCGCCACGGGCAACAACAGCGCCATCTCCACGGTGAACATGGCAAGCGAATCCTGATTGATTTTGCGGCGCAACACGAAATACGGCGGATAGCCGATCGCGACCAGCAAGGTCGGCCACGAGAAGGCGCCCGTCACCCACAGTTCATGGCCGACGCCCACCGCTGCGCACACCACCGCCAGCCACTGCAAACCATCCAGCCGCTCGTGATAATGAAAGCGCCCAACAAGCACCATCACCAGCGGCAACAGGAAATATCCGAGCGACACTTCGAGCATCCGGCCATGCAGCGGCGCCCATAGAAACACCCACAATTGCGCGCCGAGCAACGCCGCGCTCACGATCATCGCCACGCCGAGTGCCGGCTCCGTCACCATGCGGTAAAGAAGCTGCCGCAGAATCGGCAGACGCTTGCGCAAAGCGACCAGCAATAGCGCGCCGGGCACGGTCCATACAATGCGCCACGCGAAAATATCGAGGCCGCTCAGCGGCGCGAGCAGTGTTGCGTAAGCGGAGAGTAATGCGAACATGGTTGACGCGCAGACCGACAACGCGATACCGCGCTTTGGGTCATACTGGTTCATCGTGCGCTCCATCGTGCGGGCGCTTCGGCGCTCGCCGCGGATAAACGTATGTGCGCGAATAGCTGGGATTGCAGCGCAGCATCTGGCCGCGCGGCGTTTGTCGGTGTCATTGGAACTGAAGTCTCACAAGCGGGCAGCGCGAAACAGGCACTGCGTTTTTTATCTTTTAATACGACGCAAGCCGGCATTCTAGACGGGTATCTGTTTGGAGATCGGCCAGCTTCTGTCGGCAGGCTGCAATTATTCCGTGCGCATTGCGCGTCGGTGCACTAGAACATAACTTCACGCGCGGCTGGAACAGCCGGGCTTTTTCACCGGCAACATCGCTCGCGATCCCGCGCAAAGCGGCTCAAGCGCGAAACTTGCTAAGAAGTCTTGCGACCTTGTTGCAGCGTCGTTGGCAATGCCTCGCAGAACGTCCTTTCGGGGACAGCATACGCAGCCATGAGCCGGGCCGGCAGTGGCAGTTTCACGGACCATGCCCGCCCTTCCCCTCCACGGCACGCCTGAACTCGCGTCTCACCACGCGTGCCGCCGCCCCCGGCAACAGCATCCCTCATCGCATGTGATTCATCGAATGTGACTACTGGAGATAGCATGACGCAGCCAGCCCTATCGCACGACGCATCACCCGACCTACGCTCCGCCTTCGCCGCCGACGTTCGCGCAGGCCTCACCCATACGCCTCAGAAAGAGTTGCCGTCGAAATATCTGTACGACGAAGTGGGCTCCGCACTGTTCGAAGTGATTACCGTGTTGCCGGAATACGGCGTGACCCGCGCCGAAGAACGTCTGCTCGCGAAGCACGCGGCCGACATCGTCGCGCATCTGCCGCATGACGTGACCGTCGCCGAACTCGGCAGCGGAAGCGGCCGTAAAACACGGCGCATTCTGGAAGCGCTGTGTAAAAAGCGCCCTACTTCTTACTGCCCGATTGAAATTTCGCGCAGTGCATTGCAGTTGTGCAGGCGCGAACTCGGCGACATCGAGCGTATTTCGATCGTCGGTTATGAACGGGACTATCTGGCAGGTCTCGCCGAAGTGAGCAAGCAACGCGCGGCGGACGAACGGTTACTCGTACTGTTTCTTGGCAGTACGATCGGTAATTTCGGCAGACTCGCGGCGACGCGTTTCCTGCGCGACATCCGCAACATGCTCGCGCCCGGCGATGCGTTGCTGCTCGGTACAGATCTGATCAAGCCGACGCCCGTATTGGTCGCCGCCTACGACGACTCGATCGGCGTGACCGCATCGTTCAATCTGAACCTGCTGGCGCGGATCAATCGCGAACTCGACGGTGACTTTCCGCTCGACGCGTTCGAGCACGTCGCGCGCTTCAACCCGGACGCGCGCAGCATCGAAATGCACCTGCGTGCGAAGCGCGATATCACCGCGCACGTGGGCGCGGCGCAATTGACGGTATCGCTCAAAGCGGGCGAAACGATCTGGACCGAGAGCAGCCACAAATATCGCGCGGAAGAAATGCCCGCGATTGCAGACGACGCCGGCTTCGTCTGCAGCCATCAATGGGTCGAAGAAGAATGGGGCTTTGCGGAGAGCCTGCTCGTGGCGCGTTGAACGTGGGGTGAGCGTGCCTCGAACGTGCGGTGACCGTGGCGGCGCCGCCGAATGACTCGAGCGGCTTAAGTAGCCGCGCAAAAACGGCAAGGCGTCGCGCCATCGGCATGATGGCGCGACGCCTTTTGCTTTGCGTGGAACGCCGCTCAGTGCTGTTCGAAACGCTCGTAGCGCTTTTCGGTGGAGCGTTCTTCACCGCTCACCTCGGTCACGCGCGCCGCCGGCGGCCCGTGACGCAGCCACGACAACATGCGGTCGACCTGGTTGGCCGAGCCCTGCAACATGGCTTCGACGGAACCGTCTTCGAGATTCGCCACCCATCCTTTGATTCCAAGCGCGTGGGCCTGCCGCACGGTCGCGTGGCGAAAACCGACGCCCTGCACGGTGCCGCGTACGCGCACATAGTAAGTTTCGATCCGCTGATCCAGATCCGGGGCCATGCCGTCTTCTCCTCTGTCAGCCGGAGTGAGCGCTTCAGCTCCCATGCAAAGCACTGACTCCGATCCGATGCACACATTCTTTCAAGCCGGCATTCTAGTCGCGTCGCGGCGAGCTTGCTCGGCAATGCGCGCGTCCCGCCGACGCGTTTGAGGCCGTTCGCGCGACATGCAACACGCGCGCCACGTACAATCCGTCGACTGTCACGCAGGAAATGGAAACAGAATGACCGAACAGAATCGCGATCTCGTGCTCGTGACCGGCGCCTCCGGCTTCGTTGGCTCGTCGGTGGCGCGCATCGCGCAACAGAAAGGTTTCAAGGTGCGCGTGCTGGTGCGCGCGACCAGTCCGCGTCAGAACGTCGAGTCGCTGGACGCGGAAATCGTGGTGGGCGACATGCGCGACGAAGCGTCGATGCGCAACGCACTGCGCGGCGTGCGCTATCTGCTGCATGTGGCCGCCGACTATCGCCTATGGGCGCCGGACCCGAGCGAGATCGAGCGCTCGAACCTGGAAGGCACCGAGGCGACCATGCGCGCGGCGCTGAAGGAAGGCGTCGAGCGGATTGTCTACACGAGCAGTGTGGCGACGCTGAAAGTGACCAGTTCCGGCCAGTCCGCCGATGAAACCTCGCCCCTCAAAGCCGACCAGGCTATCGGCGTCTACAAGCGCAGCAAGGTGCTCGCCGAACGCGCGGTGGAACGAATGATCGCCGAAGACGGCTTGCCCGCGGTGATCGTCAATCCGTCCACGCCGATCGGTCCGCGCGACGTCAAACCGACGCCGACCGGACGCATCATCGTGGAAGCGGCGCTCGGCAAGATTCCCGCGTTCGTCGACACAGGACTTAACCTCGTCCACGTGGACGATGTCGCGGCCGGCCATTTCCTTGCGCTTGAACGCGGCAAGATCGGCGAGCGCTATATTCTCGGCGGCGAAAATCTGCCCCTTCAACAGATGCTCGCGGATATCGCGGCGCTGACCGGCCGCAAAGCACCGACGCTCAGCCTGCCGCGCTGGCCGCTTTATCCGCTGGCCATGGGCGCTGAGGCAGTCGCCAAGATCACGAAACGCGAACCGTTCGTCACCGTCGACGGCTTGAAAATGTCGAAGAACAAGATGTATTTCACATCGGCGAAAGCGGAGCGCGAACTCGGCTACCGTGCCCGGCCCTATCGCGAGGGTCTGAGCGATGCCCTCGACTGGTTCCGGCAAGCCGGCTATCTGAAGGCCTGAGCCTGCCCGAACACGCGGCCCGCGCCGGACGATCCGGCGCGGCCGCAAGCATTTTGTTACAACGTCACTGTGTTAGCGAAAGGTAAAAGCCTACGCGCAGCAGGTAAAATTGTGGGTCTTACCAGAGAAACCTCGCATGAATCTTCACGAACAGCTCGGCGCGCTGGAAGTGGGCGTCGATCAGCTCATTCAGGCTGTCGTGGCCCCGCAGGCCGAAAACATCCCCGAGACACCCGCAGACACCACTGCGCCGCAGGCGCCGGTGGAGCAGGTCGCGTCCGAATCCAGGGCTGAAGCGGTTGCGGCCGACACTGAGGCGGCCGTAGTCGAAGACAAGGCGCCGGCCCCGCAGGTTCAGCCCACGCTCGAAATCAATCGCCCCGCGCAGAACGAAATCACCATGACGATCGGCGGCCAGACGGTCGCGCTGCGCGCGGAGCAGATCGGCCAACTGATCGAGGAGTTGTCGAACGCGCGTGCTTCAATGACGCCTGAACCGCCGCCGGGTATTCCGCCAGGCTGGCGCTTCGTGTCCACGAAGAATCCGGTCATGGCAGTGCAGAAGCAGTCGAACGGCGACCGTCTGCTGGTCATGCGCCATACCGGGCACGGCTGGGTTCCGTTCACGTTTTCGCCGGACATGGTGATCCAGCTCTACATGATGCTCACCAAAGGCTGATGCAAAAAAAGCGGCGCCCGAGAGCGCCGCTTTTGCATTCCACCTTTGTCTGACCGCTGTTTCAGCGCTCCTGCACCGGCGCCTGAACACGCGCCTTCCACTGCCCACCCTTGCCACGCCAGTAGCGCATCGCCGACGCGAACGTCGCGCCGACATAGAACAACGCGACCAGCGGCAAAAACGGCGCCCACAGCGGCGAGCGGCGATAGTAGCTGAGCATCGGCGCATAAGCGCAGCACATGGCCGCCCATGCGAGCCACGCGGGCCAGCCCGTCGGGCCGAGGACCAGTGCGGCTACCGGCGGCATCAGGTAAATGATCGTCATGCCGACCAGCGTGCCTGCCAGCAGCAACGGCGAGTAATGCAGTTGAGTGAAGGCCGTGCGCGCGATCATGTTCCAGATCTCACGCCAGTTGTCGTACGGACGCAGCGACACGCTGCGCGCCGCCACGTCCAGCCGGATCGGATGACGCCCCGTGCCGCGATGCTTGATGCGCGCCGCGAGGCTGCAGTCGTCGATCAGCTCGGCGCGGATCGACTCGATGCCGCCCGCTTCTTCCAACGCGCTCCGGCGCACCAGCATGCAGCCGCCCGCGGCCGCAGCCGTACGATTGCGCGGGTTGTTGACCCACGAGAACGGGTACAGCTTGGCAAAGAAGAAGACGAAAGCGGGAATCAGCGCCTTTTCCCAGAACGAATCGCAGCGCAGGCGCACCATCAGCGAGACGAGGTCGCGCTGTTCCGCGTCAGCACGCGCGACGAGTTGCGCGACCGCGTCGGCGGGATGGCCGATGTCGGCGTCGGTAAGCAAAAGAAAGTCCGCGGGCAAGCCGAGCGTGCGCACCGCCTCGATGCCTTGCGACTGCGCCCACACCTTGCCGGACCAGCCCGGCGGCAGCGGCTTCGCGCTCAGCACGGTCAGGCGATCCGGGCACTGCAACTGCAACGCGGCCGCGCGAGCGGCGTCGGCGGTGCCGTCGGTGCTGTGGTCGTCCACGACGATCACGTGGAATTCGCCCGGATAGTCCTGCTGAAGCAGGGTGGTGACCGCTTCGGCGATCACGTCGACTTCATTGCGGGCCGGCACCACGGCGGCGACAGCCGGCCACGAAGCGCGCGGCGCGATGGTGAGCGGCGCGGCGGGACGCGCGCGCCAGAAACCGCCGCGCGCGAACAGCAACACACACCAGATCAGCAGGGAAAGACACGAAAGAAGAAACAGAACCACCGCCATTAAACATTACCCTCGATTGAACGCGCTGCCACACCGACACGCCGCGACAGCCACATCACCACAGTGCGGGCCGCGACAACGCACCAGTCAAATGTATTGAGCACCGGCGGCTCGCGAAACACGTCGTAGCCCGCCGTCTCGATTTTGTCGAGAAAGCGCAGCCCGCCATGAACGGCCCCGCATAACTCGATTCCCAGACGCCCGGGAATGCGCAACGCGAGCGGCGCGCCGCGCACCAGCATGTCCCGGACGAAACACACTTCGTGTGCCATGAGCGCCCGCCAGTCCTGATCGGCAACCCCGTTGGCGATGTGCGCCTCGCTCACGTTGAAGCGCCGCAAGTCCGCCAGCGGCAGATACACGCGGTCCTTTTTCCAGTCGGCGGAGACGTCGAGCCAGAAGCTGATCAATTGCGACGCCGTGCAGATCGCGTCGGCGTCGGCGAGGTTTTCCGGCGTGGCCGCGCCGATCAGATGCAGCATCAGATGCCCGAGCGGGTTCGCCGAGTGGCGGCAATAATCCAGCAGCGCGGCCCGGTCGGCGTACCGGTTGGTGTCGATGTCCTGAGCGCACGCTTGGAGCAGATCGTAGAACGGCGCGAGCGGTAGTTTATACTGCGCCACAACACCGGCCAGCTTGCCGAACAGCAGTGGATGAACCGGCGCCGCGCGCCGCTGTGCGACCGCGTCGAGACCGGCGCGGAAGTCGGCGAGACGGGCGTGCCGTTCGGCCGCGCTCCAGTCGCCTTCGTCGGCAATGTCGCCCGCCGTGCGGACCACCTGATAGATGATTCCGATAGGCGTGCGCAGCGCTTTTGGCAGCAACACGCTCGCGACCGGAATATCTTCGTATTGATCGACGTCCATCCAGCGAGCCTCGAAACCCTTTTGTAATGTGGGCGCCGGGGCGCCGCAGGACTACGTAGTTTAAGGGTTCCGTTAAACCGCTGCAGCGTGTAATGATTGCCGCATCCGCACTGGCATGGGCCGGCTTGCGGCTTCAACCGTGGGTCCGCCGCTGCGGCGGCCGCCCAACACCGGCCGGGCGCCGCCAAAGCAAAGCCGGCCTGATAGCGTTAGAATGCGCGTTTGGTTTTGCTGTACCGGCAAGCGCCGGGCTCAAGACGTCAACTAAATTAGATGATCGCGGCGATAAAGTCAGATTTACCGACTTCTTCGAACCCGCGTCAGTCGGAGTTCGCCAACTTATGCGAGTCATCCTTGCTCAACCCCGCGGCTTTTGTGCGGGCGTTGTACGTGCAATCGAGATCGTCGACCGCGCGTTACAACAACACGGCGCACCCGTGTATGTCCGCCACGAGATCGTTCACAATCGCCACGTGGTCGACAATCTGCGCCAGAAAGGCGCGCGCTTCGTCGAAGAGCTCGACGAAGTGCCGCAAGGCGCCGTGGCGATTTTCAGCGCCCACGGCGTTGCCCAAACCGTCGAGCGTGACGCCGAAGCGCGCGGTCTCGACGTGCTCGACGCAACCTGCCCGCTGGTCACCAAAGTGCATGTGCAGGGTCGCCAATATGTCGGCGCCGGCCGCACGCTGATCCTGATCGGCCACGCCGGTCATCCGGAAGTGGAAGGCACGATCGGCCAGATTCCGGGCAAAGTGCTGCTGGTGCAGAGCGAGGCCGAGGTCGAAACGCTGGACCTGCCGCTCGACACGCCGCTCGCCTATGTCACGCAAACCACGCTGTCGGTGGACGATACGCGTGGCATCATCGACGCCCTGATGAACCGTTTCTCCGACATCGTCGGTCCGGATACGCGCGACATCTGCTATGCCACCCAAAACCGCCAGGCGGCGGTGCGCGAGTTGAGCAAAGAGGTGGAGGTGCTGCTGGTGGTGGGCGCAACCAATAGTTCGAACTCGAACCGGCTGCGCGAGATCGGCAGCGAAAGCGGCGTGGCGAGTTATCTCGTCGCCGACGGTTCGGAAGTGAAGCCGGAATGGTTTGCGAACGTGCAGACCGTCGGCATCACGGCCGGTGCTTCGGCGCCGGAAGAGATGGTGAAGAACGTAATCGATGCGCTGAGCGCATTGGGGCCTGTCGATGTCACGACGATGGCGGGCCGTGAAGAGAAAGTCGAATTCAAGTTGCCATCGAAACTGATGCAACCACTCGCCGCACGCGAAGTTTAAGGAGGACCTTTTGTCTATTCCGCTGCTACAGAAAGTCCGGGTCGGCGCATACATCATGCGTCAGCATCTCTCCGGCAATAAACGCTATCCGCTCGCCCTGATGCTGGAGCCCCTGTTCCGCTGCAACCTCGCCTGCAATGGCTGCGGCAAGATCGACTATCCGGATCCCATCCTGAATCAGCGCCTGTCGCTGGAAGAATGCCTCGGCGCCGTCGACGAGTGCGGCGCACCGGTGGTGTCGATCGCAGGCGGCGAACCGCTGCTGCACAAGGAAATGCCGCAGATCGTGAAGGGCATCATCGCGCGCAAGAAGTTCGTGTACCTGTGCACGAACGCGCTGCTGATGGAAAAGAAGATGGACGACTACGAGCCGAATCCGTACTTCGTGTGGTCGGTTCACCTCGACGGCGATCAGCAGGCGCACGATCACTCGGTGTCGCAGGAAGGCGTGTACGACAAGGCTGTCGCCGCCATCAAGGAAGCAAAGCGCCGTGGTTTCCGCGTGAACATCAACTGCACGTTGTTCAACGACGCCGTGCCGGAACGGGTTGCCGCATTCTTCGACACGCTGGGCCCGATGGGCGTGGACGGTATCACCGTCTCGCCGGGTTACGCGTATGAGCGCGCGCCGGATCAGCAGCACTTCCTGAACCGCGACAAGACCAAGCAACTGTTCCGCGAGATTTTCAAGCGCGGCAACAATGGCAAGAACTGGTCGTTCAGCCAGTCGGGCATGTTCCTCGACTTCCTGGCCGGCAATCAGACGTACGAGTGCACGCCGTGGGGCAACCCGGCACGTACCGTGTTCGGCTGGCAAAAGCCGTGCTATCTGGTCGGCGAAGGTTACGTAAAGACCTTCAAGGAACTGATGGAAACCACGGAGTGGGAAAAATACGGCACGGGCAACTACGAGAAGTGCGCTGACTGCATGGTTCACTGCGGTTTCGAAGCGACCGCCGTGATGGATACGGTGGCGCATCCGCTGAAGGCGCTGAAGGTCAGCCTGCGCGGACCGAAGACGTCGGGCGCTTTCACGAAGGATATTCCTCTGGATAAGCAACGTCCGGCCGAGTATGTCTTCTCCCGCCATGTCGAGATCAAGCTGGAAGAGATCAAGGTTTCCGGCAAGGGCAAGAAAGTGCAGACGGCTACAGCAGCACACTAAGCGGCCGGTGGCGGCAGTTTCGCGCCACCTGTGATCGCGAATTCAAAAAAAGCGCGGTGGTTTGATAGCCACCGCGCTTTTTTTACGCCCATACCACTTGCCTTGTGCCTCTTACCTCGTGCGTCATGCCTCACGAGGCAATCAACCGTTACCCCGCGCTGCGCGCGTTGTGCGCGGTCAGAAACTTGATCAGCCCGTCTATGCCGCCTTTGGCAATCTGATCGGCGAACTGCGTCTGGTACACCTGGATCAGCCAGGCGCCCATCATGTTGATGTCGTAGACCTTCCAGCCAGCGGGATCTTTGGTCATGCGATAGTCGATCGCGTCGTCGCCGCCATTGCTGAGCACGTGCGATTGCACAACGACGTCTTTGGCTCCCGCCGGCACGGTGATCGGCAGGAAATTGAACTTCACGTCCTGATCACGCAGTTGCGAGAGCGACGCAGCATAAGTGCGCGTGAGCAGCAGCGTAAACTGCTCGTAGAGTTGCTTTTGCTGTTCGGGCGTTGCGGTGCTCCACGCCTTGCCCACCGCGATGCGCGTGGTGCGTTGAAAGTCGGTGGCCGGCAGGAAGCGCGACTGGACGAGTTGGGTGATCTTCCCCATGTCGCCGCCGCGCGCTTGCGGGTCAGCCTTCATGGCGGCCACCGTGCCCTCGACGGCACTTTTTACTACCGCATCGGGTGCGCTTTGCGCATAGGCCGCGGTGGAGACGACGGCCGCGGCCAGAAAAACAGACAGATAACGTTTCATACGCTCGACAGAACCTGAAAGAAGAAAGCGCCGCCGGGCTCGCGAGCACGCGGCGTAAGCAGGATAGACCAGTATACCGACATTGCGTTCCCGCCCCAAAGCACCCGCCGGGAGCCGTACTTGCTAGCGAACACGAGCCTGATCGCTCCGGCTCTGTATACTTGTGCACTTTCGTCAAAAACATCACCCGTGATAAGGCCAAGTTCGCCTACATGCTGAAGTCATCTATTGTCCGTCTCGTCGCCTATTCAGTGCGTCATCCACTGCGGATCGTCGCGGTGTCGTTCGTGCTCGCCGTTTTGAGCGGCTTCTACGTTGCTCATAACTTCAAGATCAACACGGACATCAGCCGTCTCATCGAGACCGACAAGGAATGGTCGGCGCTCGACCACGCCATGGACAAGGCCTTTCCCGATCGCGGCGAAACCGTGCTGGTGGTCGTCGAAGCGCGCGCGCCGGAATTCGCCGACGCCGCCGCGCAGGCCCTGACCGCCGCGCTCAAGGCCGATTCCAAGGAGTTCGTGGCGGTTTCGCAGCCGGCCGGCGGCGCTTTCTTCGAACATAACGGCCTGCTGTTTCCGTCAACCGACGAGGTGATGTCGACCACCTCGCAACTCGTCCAGTCGCGCCCGCTCGTCAACGCCCTCGCGCACGATCCGAGCCTGACCGGCCTCGCCGGCACGCTCACCACGAGCCTGTTGCTGCCGCTTCAGATCGGTCAGGTAAAGCTCGGCGACATGAGCCATCTGCTGACGCAAAGCGCGACCACGCTCGACCGTGTGCTGGCCGGCCAGCCGGCCGCCTTCTCGTGGCGCGCGCTGGTCGACAAGAGCGCGGCCACCGATCCGGCGCGCGCCTTCGTGGTGGTGCAACCGGTCGTGAATTACGACGCACTGGAGCCGGGCGCAACGGCGTCGAAGTCGATCCGCGACACCGCCGCCGCGCTGCACCTCGACGCGCGCTACGGCGCTACGGTTCGTCTGACCGGCGAACAGCCGCTCGCTGACGAAGAATTCGCTTCGGTCCAGGACGGCGCGGTGCTCAACGGCATCGGCACCTTTATCGTCGTGCTGATCATTTTGTGGCTGGCGCTGCGCTCGGGCCGCATGATCATCGCCGTGTTCATCACGCTGTTCGTCGGGCTTGCCATTACCGCGGCGCTCGGCCTGCTGATGGTCGGCGCGCTCAATATGATTTCGGTCGCCTTCATGGTGCTGTTCGTCGGGCTCGGCGTCGATTTCGGTGTGCAGTTCGGCGTCAAGTATCGCGAGGAACGGAATCGCGACGACCGCCTGTCCGCCGCCCTCATGCATACGTCGCACAGCATTGGCGTGCCGCTCACGCTCGCGGCGGTGGCCGTTGCGCTGAGCTTCTTCTCGTTCCTGCCGACGGCTTACCGCGGCGTGTCCGAGTTGGGCGAAATCGCGGGCGTCGGCATGTTCATCGCGTACTTCACCAACATGACGCTGCTGCCGGCCCTGCTGAAGCTCTTCAATCCGCCGGGCGAAGCCGCTTCACCGGGCTTCAAGCAACTCGCGCCCGTCGACGACTTCCTCGATCGCCATCGCAAGCCTGTGCTGATCGGCACGCTGATCGTCGTGATCGGCGCCACGCCGTTGCTTACGCATTTGCGCTTCGACTTCAATCCGCTTCATCTGAAGGATCCGCACACGGAGTCGATGGCGACGCTGTTGTCGCTGAAGGATTCCCCGGAAGCCGCGGTCAACAACGTGCATGTGCTGGCGCCCTCGCTCGCCGACGCCGACCGCATGGCCACGCGTCTGCGCGCGTTGCCGGAAGTGGGCCGCGTCAACACGCTCGACACCTTCGTTCCCGCCGACCAGCAGCAGAAGCTGATGCTGATTGCGAGCGCCGCGCAGCAACTGTTGCCCGCGCTGCAGCAACAGCCCGCGCAGCAGGCAACGGACGCGGTGCGCGTCGCCGCGCTCAAGCGCGCGTCGAACCAGCTCTCGCTCGCCGCCGACGATCACCCAGGCCCAGGCGCCGCCGAAGCCAAGCATCTATCGGCCACACTACAGAAGCTGGCCGCCGCCGATGCCGCCACGCGCGACCGCGCCGAAACCGCGATGTCCGGTACGCTGCGCATCGCGCTGAGCCAACTGGCCAACTTGCTGCAGCCAACTGAAATCACCCGCGAGAACCTGCCCAAGGAAATCTCCGCAGGCTGGGTATCCAAGGACGGCCGCGCGCTCGTCGACATCTCACCGAAGGTGAAGCCCGGCACCGATCCGAACGACGACGCCATGCTCGCCCGCTTCGCCCATGCGGTGAAGAAGGCGGAGCCAGGCGCGATCGGCGGGCCGATTTCGATCCTCCATTCGGCCGACACCATCATCAAGGCGTTCCTGCAGGCCGCCGCGTACGCGCTCGCGTCGATTGCGATCCTGCTGTGGATCGCACTGCGGCGCGTCAGCGACATGTTGCGCACGCTGGTGCCGCTGCTGGTCTCTGCGCTCGTGACGCTCGAACTGTGCGTGGTATTCGGCATGCCGCTGAACTTCGCGAATATCATCGCGCTGCCGCTGATGCTCGGGGTCGGCGTGGCGTTCAAGATTTACTTCGTGATGGCGTGGCGCCATGGTCAAACCAGCCTCCTGCAGTCGAGCCTGACGCACGCCGTGCTATTCAGCGCGGCGACCACGGCGACGGCATTCGGCAGCCTGTGGCTGTCGCACCATCCGGGTACATCGAGCATGGGGCGCCTGTTGGCGCTCTCGTTGTTCTGCACGTTAATCGGCGCAGTGGTTTTTCAACCCGTGCTGATGGGTAAGCCGCGCGCACGTCGCGCGAAGCAAAAAGGAATATAAGCATGAAGCTGCGTAACGCCGCGCTGGCACTCGTCGCCACCGGTTTGATTTCAGGCTGCGCCACCGGCCCCGACCGCAAACCCGGCGACCCGTTCGAACCGGTGAACCGCGCGGTATTCAGTTTCAACGATGGCCTGGACCGCTACGTCGCCGTTCCGGTGGCGAAGGGGTATCAGAAGGTGACGCCGCAGCCGTTGCGCACGGCGGTGAGCAACTTCTTCTCGAATCTGGGCGATCTGACCAACGCGGCTAACGCGCTGCTGCAATTGAAGATCACCGACGCGACCGAGGACATCGTCCGTTTCGCGTTCAACTCGACCTTCGGTCTGGGTGGCCTGCTCGATTGGGCGACGCCTGCCGGCCTGCCCAAGCACCATCAGGATTTCGGGCTGACGCTCGGTCACTGGGGTATTCCGTCGGGCCCATATCTGGTCCTGCCGCTGTTCGGCCCGAGCTCGGTGCGTGACAGCATGGGGCTGATCGTCGACGTGAAGTTCAACCCGCTGAACTACATGGAGCCGGCGGTGCGCAATCCGCTGTACTTGCTGCAGTTCGTGAGCGTGCGTTCCGACCTGCTGGGCGCGTCGGACCTGCTGCAACAGGCCGCGCTGGACAAGTACTCGTTCGTGCGCGACGCCTATACGCAGCAACGCCGTTCGCGTCTGCGCGGCACGAGCGACAACGGCGCGCCGCTGCCGAACTATGACGATCAGGGGGATTCCGGCGCTTCGTCGGTGCCCGCAGCCGGCGCGCCGGCGGCAGGTGCCCTGCCGAATTACGCCGATCCGGGCGACGCGGCGGAAGCGCCGAACGCAGCCTCAGGCGCCGCTACCGGCGCCCCGGCGGGCGTGCCCAACTACTCCGATCCGGGCGACACGCCTGCGAGCGGCGCAGCAGGCTCCACGCCGAGCGCACCTTCCGCCGCACCCACCGGCGCTTCAGACACGGCCGCGCCGACGCTGCCCGCCGCGCCGCCGGCCGGCAACACGCAGCCGGCGTCGGCACCAGTGACGCAATAGGAATTGGAAAAGCAGAACGGTGCCGCGATTTAGACTGACACTCGCGCGGCACCCAATTGACGGGGCTCTTTCAGGCGATCGCCATCCGCAGCGCCCCGGCCTCGCTCATCGCGCGCCGCGCCTCGACCAGGGAGATGCGCGCCGCCCGGGCGTCGATGGCAACCTGGATCAGTGCGCCGAGCTGCGACGGCTGTCGCAGCAACTCCCGCAGAATCGGCGCGAGCGCCGTGCTGCCGTCATCGCGCAGGCCAGCAGTGGCCGCGGATGGCAGCGTGCGCCACGCCGGATCGACAACCGCCCGGCAAACGGCGAACGGCACGCCACACGCGGCAGCTTTCGCGCCGGCAATATGCGACTCCATATCCACCGCCAGCGCGCCGTTCGAGCGATGCAGCACGTCCTTGTCGCCCGCGCTCACCAAAGGCGCGGTAACGGCCGCCATGAGGCCGCGGCGTACACGCGCCGAGCGCGGCCCCGCCGCTAGCGCGGCCGCGAGCCTGTCCGCCCATGGACGATCGGTCTGGAGCCGCCCAAACGGCCCCTCGACGGCATCCGCGACGATCAGTGCGCCCGGCTCCAGATCCGGCGCCAAACCGCCCGCCGTACCGAAACTCACAATGCCCGAACAGCCGCGCGCGACCGCCGCACTCAACGCGCGCTCCAGCAGATCGGCGCGCGCCGCGTAGACGACTTCAACGCCTTCGCCGCGAGCAATTCGCGCCTCGAACGCCATGCCCGTCACCACGATCACCGGCAAGGGGCTGCGGCGGCCGTCCGCTGACCGATTGGTCGAAAGCGGCATCCGTTACATCCCGACCGCGACGCGCGTGAGACCGTTGCGCTTCAGATGACGGAAGCGCGCCAGCGCCCACAACGGGAAGAACTTACGGTAGCCGTGGTAACGCAGATAAAAGACGCGCGGGAAACCGGTCGCGGTGAAACGCGTTTCGTCCCACAAGCCATGCTCGCGCTGTTCTCGCTGCAAATACGCGACGCCGCGCGCCACCGCTTCGTGATTGACCTCGCCTGCCGCCATCAAGCCCATGAGAGCCCACGCGGTTTGCGAAGCCGTGCTCGGCGCACGCTCGTAGCCGTGGTAGTCGAGCTTGTAGCTCTCACCGCCCTCGCCCCAGCCGCCGTCTTCGTTCTGGATCGACAGGAGCCATTGCGCGGCGCGCTTCATACGCGGGTCGTCGTGCGGCAGACCGGCTGCGTTCAGCGAACACAGCGCGGTCCACGTCCCGTAGATATAGTTCAGACCCCAGCGGCCATACCAGCTGCCGTCCGATTCCTGTTCCTTCAACATGTAGGCGAACGCGCGCTGCGCCGGCTCGCTGCCTTGCGGCAATTCGCCGAGTTGAGCGAGCATCGACAGACAGCGGCCGGAAACGTCCGCGGTGGGCGGATCGAGCAAGGCGCCGTGATCGGAGAACGGAATGTTGTTCAGGTAGTACTGCGTGTTTTCCGGCTCGAACGCACCCCAGCCGCCGTCGCTGCTCTGCATGCCGACCACCCATTCGCGCGCCCGCGCGATGGCTTCGCGATCGACGCCGGATTGCGTAATCCCCGCCGAGCGATGCATCGCCATGACGACCACCGCCGTGTCGTCGACGTCCGGGTAATAGTCGTTGTTGTACTGGAATGCCCAACCGCCCGGCCGCACATTCGGGCGACGCGAAATCCAGTCGCCGCGCACGTCGAGAATCTGCAGCGGACGCAGCCACGCGAGCCCGCGCTCGGCGGCCTGCTCGGCATGCGCCTCGCCAGTTTCGAGCAGCGCGTGCGCCACGAGCGAGGTGTCCCAGACCGGCGACAGACACGGCTGGCAATATGCTTCGTCATCCTTGATGACGAGCAGCTTGTCGATCGATTGGCGAGCAATCGCGCGATTCGGGTGATCGGCGGGATAACCGAGCACGTCGTACATCATCACCGAGTTCGCCATGGCCGGGAAAATCGCGCCGAGCCCGTCTTCGCCGTTCAGGCGTTCATCGACGAAGGCCACCGCCTGGCGCACCGCGCGCTCGCGCGTGGTTTTCGGGAACAGGCCGTCGACCGCGCGCAGCAGCACGTCCACGCCGCTGAAGAAGCGGAACCAGCCGGCATGCTGATGCGGCGCCCGATCGCGCGGGCCGGTGTTGACCGGCGCGCCGCGGAACAACTCGTCGATGCGCACGCGGCGCGGGTTGCGCGCGACCGGCCGCTTCGCGTTGAGCACGAGCAGCGGCACGATCACGGTACGCGCCCAGTACGACACCTTCGACAGATGGAACGGGAACCACACGGGCAGCAGCATGATCTCCACGGGCATCATCGGCACGGCGCGCCACGACACCACGCCGAACAGCGCGAGCAGAATCCGCGTGAAGACGTTCACGGCTTCGGCGCCGCCATGAGCGAGAATCGCCTCGCGTGCGCGGACCATGTGCTCGGCGTCCGCCGGGTCGCCGATCATCTTCAGTGCGAAGTACGCCTTGACGCTCGCGCTGATGTCGAGCGCGCCGTCGGTAAAGAGCGGCCAGCCGCCGTCGGCTAACTGGATGCGGCGCAGATAGCGCCCGATCTTCTGCTCCAGCTCCACGTTCGGCGTTTCGCCGAGATAGTGGACCAACAGCACGTATTCGGCGGGAATCGTCGCGTCGGCTTCGAGTTCGTAGACCCAGTGGCCGTCCGGCTTTTGCGCCGCGAGAATCGCGTCAGTTGCGCGCGTGATGGCGGCGTCGAGCGAGGCGGCGGGCGCTTCGCCCGCAACGGCCGGCGCGGGCGCGTTCGGCGCCGCGTCGGCGACTTCGGACAGGACGGCGTCCAGCGGCTGGGTTTGGGATAAATCGTTCATCGGCGTTCCATCGGTTCATTCAGCAACGTATCCGCGGCCTTCTGGCCGGAGCGGATCGCGCCTTCAATCGTCGCGGGCAGGCCGGTGGCCGTCCAGTCGCCCGCGAGCATCAGGTTGTTCCAGCGAGTGCGCGTGCCGGGCCGCAGCGTTTCCTGATCCGGCAGCGCGGCGAATGTCGCGCGTTTTTCCACGACCACTTGCCAGGCCGGCATTGGTGCGGCAGGCAAATTGGCCGCCTGAGCCACTTCAGCCCAGACGGTGGCCGCGAGTGCTTCATGCGGCGTATCGAGCAGCTGCTCGGCGCCGTTGACGGTCACCGACAGGCGGCCGTCGAAAGCGAACAGCCATTCGGCCGTGCCGTTGAGCAGCCCGGTGACCAGCGGCAAACCAAACGGCGGATCGATCGCGAAATGCACGTTGACGCTCGCCGCAAAGCGCGTCGGCGCGCGCAAACCGGGTACGAGCGCGCGTGCGGTCTCCGGCGGCACCGCGAGAATCACCGCGTGCTTCGCTTCGAGCGCGATGCTTTCGCCGGCGAACTTCAGCGCTTGTACGCGGCGGTTGTCGGCGGCGAAAACCACTTCTTCCAGACGCGAACCCAGCCGGATCGCCGCGCCGCCATGCTGCAGCAGCCGCAACGCCGGATCCACGAACGCGCTGCCGAGACCGTTGCGCGCGACCAGCGGCCGGCACGCAAGGCCGCCGGCCATCACGGTCTGCCGCACCATGGCGCCGGTCAGTTCCGCCGACGCTTCGCGTGGCTCGACGTTCAACATGGCGTGAAACAGCGGGCGCAGCAGGCGATCCCACAACGGGCCGCTGCAACGCATGGTCTGCGCGACGCTGCGCCCGGGCTTGGCGAACAGCAGCGGTACGAGCGCCAGGTAGTCGCCCGGCCCGGTGTTCGGCACGCGCGCGTTCGCGTCGAAGATCCACCACGGCAAGCGTCCCGGCGAGAGGCGCACGGTCCAGCGCGCCCGCGTGGCCAGATCCACGAACGGAAACTCGGGCTGCGCCGGGCCGGCCAGTTCGTCGGCGGCGCCGATCGCCCGCGTGTAGTTGAGCGTCGCGACGTTGCCCGACAGGACCATGTGATTGCCGCTGTCGAGCGTCGCGCCTAGCTTGGAGTCGTAATACGTCCGGCAACGGCCGCCCGCCTGGGCAGCCGCTTCATGCAGCAGGACGTGCGCGCCGCGCCGCTGCAGCTGCACTGCGGCGGCGAGGCCGGCAAGGCCTGCGCCGACCACATGTACGAGCTTTTGCATCAGCTCAGAAGAGCGCGTAACGCGCGACGATCCACAGCATGCGGAGCTTCGGCTTGCGGACCTTCGTGCGCGGAATGTCGAAGCCTCGCTCGAGGGTCCGTTCGAGCAGCACGCGATACACGCCCGACATGATGCGCGGCGCGCGCACCTGGTTGCGCGGCTCGCGGTCCATGATCGCGTCGGACGCGGCAAAGTGTTGCTTGGCCCGCTCGGCGAGCGTCGCGCACACGCGCGGCAGCGACGGATCGTCGGCGATCTGCGTGGGGTTCGTCACCGCAATGCCTTCGCGCGCCAGCAATTCGTGCGGCAGATAGCAACGGTTGATGCCGGCGTCTTCGTCGATATCGCGCAGGATGTTGGTGAGCTGAAGCGCGCGGCCCAGATGGTGAGCAAGCACTCGGCCCGGCTCTTCGTCCATCCCGAATATCCTCACCGATAGACGGCCCGCCGCACTCGCGACGCGGTCGCAATAGAGGTCGAGCGTGGCTTCATCGGGCGCGCAGATGTCGGCGGCGGCGTCCATCGCCATGCCGTCGATCATGGCGTGAAAATCTTCGCGTTGCAGATGAAACGTATGAATGTGCCGCGTCAGCGCGCGCAACGAAGCACGTGGCGCGCCGGCATAGCACGCGTCGATATCGGCACGCCAGCGCTCGAGCGCGGCAGCGCGCTCGGCGCGCGGCATGTCGCTGTCGGCGATATCGTCGACAGCGCGGCAGAAAGCGTAGACCTGATACATCGCGTCGCGCTGCGCGGCCGGCAGGATGCGCATGGCGAGATAGAACGAGCTGCCGGACGTGGCGGCAGCGGCGTCGATTTCTGTATCGTCCACGACAAGATTGGAAACAGCCAAGACGATCTCCGCTGGAGGCGCCCGCTGAAAGGCGTTCAAGAAGTTTATGCCGGCCCGCAAGGCAGACGGCACGCGCGCGCGGACACGCGCGAAACACCCGGCTGGGAGGCCGGAAACGGCGAAAAGTATATCAATCTTTGTAAGAGGCCGCAGTGCCGCCAGCGAATACGGGGTCGGAAGCGGGCCTGAAGCCGGCAAGGCGGCGCGCCCGGCGACCTACCGTGGGGCGCTCGCGGCGCCTCTGGCGAGGCGGAACAGCGCCGCCGTGCGGCGTCAGACGAAGGCCACCGAACGATTGCGCCCTTGCCGCTTGGCGCTGTAGAGCGCCGCGTCGGCTTCGTTGATGAGCACGTCGTACGAAGGCACGCCCGCACGCGCCGACGCGCCGCCGACGCTCGCCGTTACCGGCACGCTCGTGCCCTGCACTTCGACCGGCGTGTCGGCGATCGTGCAGCGGATCTTTTCCGCCACGCGCATCGCGTCGTCGAGCGGCGTGCACGGCAGCAGCAAGGCGAACTCCTCGCCGCCGAAGCGCCCGAAGGTGTCCTGCGCGCGCACTACCTCGGCGACGCGTTGCGCCATCACGCGCAACACCGTGTCGCCGACGCCGTGGCCGAACTGGTCGTTGATCTTCTTGAAGTGGTCGAGATCGAACAGCAGCACCGACATATCGCCGCCGTAGCGCTGCCAGCGCGTGTATTCGTCGCGCAGGCGCGTTTCGAAGAACCGACGGTTGGCGATCCCCGTCAGGCCGTCGCGGTCGGCATATTCCTGCAGCTTCGCGACCGCTTCTTCGCGTTCGCGCTGCACGATGCTCACGTGCGTCACGTCGCTAATGGTCACGCACACGGCCACCACTTCGCGCTCGCGCATGAGCGGCATGAACGTGCAGTCCTGCTGCATGAAATCGACGCCCCCGGTGATTGGCCGGTCGTGGTCGAACTTGAAGAGATACGGGCGTTGCTCCCACGAGCTGAACGCAAAGCTGCCGAGCTGAAAGACGCTCTCGATCTTGCGCGCCAACCACACGCGCGGCAATTCCGGAAAATGCGTGAACAGCGATTTGCCGACCACCTGTTCCGGCAATAGTCCGCTGTGATCCTGCATGAAGCGGTTCCACATGAGCACGTTCATGTCGCGATCCAGCACGAAAATGCCGAACCCGACACGTTCGACCACCAGATCGCTCAACGAGTCCACGGGCACATTCATAGGCTCGACAGCAGCGCGTCGAGCGCTCCGTTCATGTGGCGAATGGATTCTTCGGCCATCAGCATCACGAGGTGGGCGCGAAAGCTCTGGTCCTCGAGCGCGAAGTTCACTTCGACCAGCAACGCGACCTCCCACTGCAGCACGCCCGGCTGGAAGACCGCGTCGAGCGTCATGGCTTCGCCGAGCAGGCCCGGCGCGGAGAACACCGGCGTGCGGCCGAGCTGGTCGAGAATGCACGACACGCATGCGCCGGTCAGCACATTCGCGACGTCGAACACCAGTTCTTTCTGGCTCACCGCCTCGTAGGCCGAGCGCGAGTACGGATCGCTGACGAGCGAACAGAGTTGCTCGATGCTGTCGCTGCGGCAGATCACCAGCGCCTCGCCCTTGATGTCGGAGCGAAAGCCCTGGCGCACCGCGCTCACGGTGTCCTCGATCCCGGTCATCTCCCGCATCGCCTGCGCCGCTTCGCCGACCGCCACCACCTTCACGCGCGGCACCGACAATTCGATGAACGCATCGAGCAGCCGGGCAAGACGTGTCGCGGCTTGGCCCATCGCCAGATTGGCGACCTCTTGCAGCGCGTCGCGCTGATCTTCGGTGAGGACTGGCTCAGACATACAACCCGTACTCCTTGAGGATAGGTAGTACCGCCTGGGGCGTCACGGGCTTGGCGATGAACGCGGCCGCGCCGAGCGCGCGCACGCGCTGCTGGGCCACCGGTTGAACATCGGCGGAGACGACGATGACGAAGGTGTTCAGATCCTCATGCTGCAATGCTTCCAGCACCTGATAACCGGTCATGTCCGGCATGGTCAGGTCGAGGAACATCACCGACGCTTTGCCTTCGCGATACAGATCGAGCGCTTCGCGCCCGTTCGTTGCGTAAGACACGTCGACCTCCCAATCCGGCGGCAATGCCTTGGTGAGCACTTTGCGGGCAAGCAGCGAATCATCGGCGATCACAATAGGCAAAGGCATGGGCGGGTCGGAAAGCGGAATTAGCTCTTTCGCGTTAACGGCGAAGCGAGGTGAGTTCTTTAGCGTGACGTCTGTTGGCTAGCGGCACAGTGCGCTGAGGCTTGCTGAAGTGCGGAATGCGGGCGAACGGGTGGTGCGCCCGGCGAGGCGTAATGGACAGAACCGGTGGGCACGCATGAAAGCGTACGCGCACGGTGGACAACGGCGATGACCGGCATGTTCGAAGCCTACCCCGTAGATGAATCTGCGCGGCCTGCGTGGATGGGCTGGTCTTTGCCGCGCGCGTGACTCCGCGAACGCCTTCCGCCACGCGTGGTACGCATGGTGCGGCTGGGTGCCCCGCGGCAGATGCGTCCGAACGTAGCGGACGCATTTTTATCATGGTGCCGATTCTCGAAGTAAAACGGCGGAAAAGCAACTCGCCAATTTCACTTTCATTAAAGAGATTTTCCCATGAAACACTATTCTTGAAAATATATGTGTAGATTCTGACCGAACTCGATCGTTTTATCCTTTTGTGTACGTTTGCGCTTCTTGTTTCCTCGCTGTTTCAAAAATCAGACGATTGAGTCGTGGCTCGATGCGAAGGACGCCGACCCCGAAGCGGCCCATCCGCCGCGGTAACTTCTACCGCCGCACCGAGTCTATGCTTCTCGTATGATGCCGACTCCCGGCCTCCGCGTTCCGAAAGACCTTCGTACAATCGACATGACACAAGACCGGTTCGACCCGTCATCCGCGAGCCGCCTTCCCCCGGGACGGCAGGATGGGGCGTTATTCCCCGCCGTGCCGGAGCAGAACTTCCAGGTGCGGCGCATTACGCTGATCGCACTGCTGATCGCGGCGATCGTGCTGCCATGTCTGTATGTGGCGGCCATGGCAATCAGCGATCTGCGCACGCGCGAGGCCGAGGCCACCGACATGACCCTGCGCACGGTGCGCGTCGCGGAAGAACACGCGCTGAAAGTGTTCGACATGAATGAGACGCTCAACTCGCGCATCGTCGATCTGACCAGCGGTCTGGACGACAACGGCATTCGCGCCCGCGAAGCGGCTATTCACGAGAAATTGCGCGTGATGGGCGGCGGCTATCCGCAGGTGGCCGCCGTATCGATTTTCGGGCGCGATGGCGCGTTGCTCGTTAGCAGCCGCTATCTTCCGTCGCCGGCCATATCGATTGGCGAGCGCGAGGATTTCAAGGGCATTCGCGACGGCAAAAGCCTCGAACATGTCTCAAAGGTCATGACCGGGCATGTCGCCGGCGAACAGGTGTTCAACATGGGCGTCGAACGAACCGGCGCGGACGGCTCGTTCGACGGCGTGGTTTCCGTCGCGCTGCGGCCTAGCTATTTCGACGCGTTCTACCGCGAATTGCTCGGCGGCAACGGCAGCGGCAACGGCACGGCGATGACCATGAGCCTCGTGCGCGTGGATGGCGCGATGCTCGCGCACTATCCACGCGCGCCGCGCGAACCTTCCGCCATGGCGTCGCAAACGCCTTTAGCCGAAGCCCTCGCGCAAGGACGGCGCGCAGGCGTCGTACGCATGTACTCGAACGTGGACGGCGAAAATCTGATTCTGGCGTTCCGTCACGTTGGTTCGTATCCCGTGTACGTGGTGTGCGGCTATCGTGCTTCGGCGATCTGGGCCGCGTGGTACCGGCACCTCGGCGTGCTGATCCTGTCGATGTTCACGCCCTCCATCGCTTTATGGTGCGTGATCTGGTTGTCGCTGCGCCGGCTTGGCGCCGAGGAGCAAGCCTGGGAGCGCTGGCAGGCCGAAGCGTCGATGCGCCGCTCGATTGAGTCGACGTATCGTCAGTCGCGCAAGATGGAAGCGCTCGGCACCCTGGTCGGCAGCGTCGCGCACGATTTCAACAACCTGCTGATGATCCTCTCGGCCAACGTGCAGATTGCACGGCGACGCGGCGCCACCGGACTCGACCGCGAATTGTCGGCGATGGAACGGGCGCTCAAGAGCGGTCAGTCGCTTACCCGTCAATTGCTCGGCGTAGCGCGCAAGCAGCCGTTGAGCAACGAGACCCTGTCACTCGAACGCTGGCTGCCGGCGTGCCGCGAGTTGCTGCGCGCGTCGCTCGGCGCGAAGGTATCGTTGGTTATCGATATCGGTGTCGAAATCTGGCCCATGTGCGTCGACGTCGCGGAACTGGAACTCGCACTCATCAACATTGCCGTGAATGCGCGCGACGCCATGCCGAGCGGCGGACGCTTCACGGTGCGAGCCACCAATATCCATTTCCGTCCCGCCGATGGCTTTCCGCTCACCGGCGACTTCGTGCAGTTGTCGCTCGAAGACACCGGGGCGGGGATGGCGCCTGACGTACTCGCGCGCGCCTTTGAGCCGCTTTTCACGACCAAGCCGAACGGCATGGGCACGGGCCTCGGCTTACCGCAGGTTTTCGCGTTCTGCGAGCGTTCCGGCGGCCTCGCCGCGATCGACAGCGCTGTCGGCGCCGGCACTTCGGTGCGGCTCTATCTGCCTCGCGCCACGGCGGAACCGGATTCCGAGGTGCCACCTGAAGCCAGCGCGGAGGTCAGCGGCACACCTCAGGGCCTGCGCATTTTGCTGGTCGAGGACAACGAGGAAGTGGCCGCGGGCACCGAAGCCCTGCTGCAGATGATGGGCCATCAGGTCACGTGCGTCTTCAACGCCGACACCGCACTACGCCTGTTCGACGATGCCCACGCACGGCGAGCACGCACGGGCGAACCGCTGCCGTTCGATCTGGTGTTATCCGACATCCATATGCCGGGCACCATGAACGGCATTGATCTGGCCGAGGCGGTACTTGCATTCGACACCAAACTGCCCGTCATTCTGGTGACCGGCTATGCGGAGGAGCTCGATCGCGCGCGCCACGTCAACGTGCGGGTGCTCTCCAAGCCTTTCGATATCGGTTTACTGGAGAAACTCCTGCAAGGCATCCAGCACGATCTGACGCAAACGGGCGCCGATCCGGCAGCGCATCCGGCGCAGTAAGGCTCGCGCTGGCGGGCGATCGACCAGATTTGACCTTTACCTGATGTTGTAAAAGCGCGGCAGCGGATGTCGCGCTTTTTTGCGTGGCCGACCGCGTGCGAGCAGGCCGCAAAGGGCGCGCGGCTCCGTCGCCTGGACCCGGCATGATCGTTGCGGCGTAACGAGGGAAGGAGGGCGGTGCGTTTGCGCGTCGTCCGTTCCGCCTAACCACGTCGGGAGACAAGCCATGCAACACACAGTGATTGGTTTATTCGACACCTATTCTCAAGCGGAAGCCGCCCGCGACACGCTTGTTCAGACCGGCTTTGCACGCGAAACCATCGAGTTGCAGGCGAATCCGGAACCCTCAGTCGGCTCCGCAACTGACGAAGTCGCTGGTTCGGGCGTGCTGGCGAATATCGAGCGCTTTCTGTCGAGCCTGTTCGCCAGCGGTCCACGCGCACCGGAGACCGCGCGCTACGCCGAGGCTGTGCGCCGCGGCGCGGTGCTGGTATGCGTCAACGCGGCAAGCGAAGCGCATGCGGATCTGGCTCGCACTACGTTCGCGAGACTGGGCGCGGCCGACATCGGCGAACGCGCGCCGGATTGGGATACGCAGACGGAATCCGGGCGCGAGCACTCTGTCCTCGATGAACTCGGCATCGGCGCGATGACGCCGGGCACGCCGCGTACACCGAATGTGTCGACCCCAGCCGCGGGAATGGCCGACCGGCCTGCCACGACGGCCGATCCCCTGTACACCGTGCCGCCAGGCAGCACAGACGCGGAACCGTTCGTGCCGCCGCCGCTCGGCGAGCGGCCGTTGATCGATCCGGTCAACGAGCCGGTCAGGGATCCGTTGGTCGGCGACGTGGGGCGTAGCGCGGTCGCCGCTGGGTCGATGCCGGGTTCCGGCGCGGTCATGCAACCGTCTGAAGTCGTCTCGGAAGCGGGCCAACCGACCGCGGGATTAGGCGGTCAGATGCCGAACGAATATCTGGAGTATGAGGAAGATTTTCGCGCGCACTACGACGAGCAGTACGCGACCGAAAATGCCCGTTATGAAGACTACGTGCCCGCCTATCGCTACGGCGCGGAAATCGGCAGAGACGCGCGTTTTCGCGACCAGCCGTGGGACGACGTGGAGCCCGAAGCACGACGCCATTGGGAAACGACCTCGCCGGAAAGCACATGGGAGCGCTTCAAGATGGCCGTGCGTCATGGCTGGGAGCGGGTGACGGGGCATCACCACGTGTAAACGTGGCAGCGCACGTAGCGGCAATGCGGTGCGCTGACCGCATTGCCGCCGTGTTCAGTATGATCCGATCGCTTCGATCATCAGCATCGTGATCGCGTCACGCTGCAGCGTGCAGCTTGACCCACGCAACGTAGCGGTCGACGAAAGTTTGCAAGAATTTACGCGTGCCGTCGTTCAGGATCTCGCCTTTTTCGTTGATGACAGCAGGGTCGTGCTTGATGAACACCTCGGGCTGGCCAAGCGTCGCGACATCGAGATACGCCAACACATTGCGCAAATGCTGTTGCGCCAGCGCGGAGCCCGTCGCGCCAACCGACGTGCCGATCACCGCGCCCGGTTTGTTGCCCCAGGAATTGGTGCCCCACGGACGCGAACCCCAATCGAGCGCGTTTTTCAGCACGCCGGGGATGGACCGGTTGTACTCGGGAGTGACGAATAGCAGGCCGTTGGCGGCTTCCACGCGCTGCTTCAACTGCTTGCCGGCTTCGGGATAGTCGGCGTCGTAGTCCTGGCTGTAGAGAGGCAACGAGCCGATGTCGATGAATTCAAAGGTGAAGTCGGATGGCGCGAGCGAAATCACCGCCTGCGCCAACTGCCGGTTGAACGATTCGCGGCGCAAGCTGCCGACGACGACTGCAATGTGATAGGCCATGATTCGCTTCCTTCTGGTGTGGTGCCCGTGGGCGCAAAGGGTACGAGTTGTCCATCATAGGCAAAAGCGGGGTGGGCCGCGACGGCGGACGCCAAAATGCATGTCCACGGCTATTGGGGACGGTACAACCGCGTTTTTGCCGGTGGATAACCCTAGGCCACGAAAAGTTATCCACAGATTCACTGAATAACCTTGTGGATAAGTGGTACTTTTGCCTTGTCAATCAAGCGCGCTTTCGGTCTAGGAATTTTTGAGGCAAACGGCTGTTTGCGGTCGTCGCGCGAGTCTGAAACGCGCAATGTCCGGCACAAATGACCGGTAACGCACGCGGCACATGAGCGAATTTACTTTTTGGAGGGTCGAGCCATGAGTCTGAATTACGCAGGAAAGTCGCACGACGAAGCGGTAGCTGCTCGCAAGAAAGTAAAGCAGAAGGCACAGGAACAGCCGGGCGGCGAGATGGCCGTCGAGGGTACGGAAGCGGACGCCCTTCACAGCAGCGGTGAATTGTCCGAACGCGGCAAGGAAGTATGGCGGCGCGGTAGCGGGATGGACGGCGGGGGGAAGATCTAATCGCCTCAAGCCGCTGATCAGCGGTCGCCACGCGTGGCGCCGGGGCCGATGGCTCTGCCGGCTCGCTTTGCGCCGCAAATTGCCGTCGCAGAGAAATGGCGCGTCAGCGCAGTTGCAAAGCTGTAGTCAGCGCGACGTTTTAATACGGATCGACGGGGTGAAACGCAATCACTCCGGCACCGCGATGTCGCCATCCACCAATTGCCAGCCGTAAGTCTCGGCAAACAACTGTGCCGCGTCGGCGTCGTCGAAAAAAGGCATGTCAGCGTGCCCCTGAAATGGGTAGATCACCCGCTCGTCGCTCAAGCGGATCACTTTCAGCGTCGGCACCGTACCGCTCGAGGTACGGCGCGACGACGCCGTCACCTGATAGTTCGTGCGGCCATTGAGGGCCGGAAGAATCGCGCGCTGCGCGCGCCTGGAAATCTGACTTGCCATTGGCGCGCGCATCAGAGGCCGGCGATCGACTGACCGGCAACCATGCCGTCAATAACCTGCTCCGCGTAACTGGCCGACGCAATGCGCGCATCGCCTGCCGCGCCGAACGGCGAACGGCTCGGCACGCGGAACACGCGACTGCTAGTCATCGTGTCGTCGGTGCCGCGTCGGCAGATTCGTACGGCGGCGTCGAAGCCGGAGTCGTAGTGGCGGGCGCCATCGAGACCGCTAGGCTGATGCGCATAGACCAGCGGATAAATCTCAAGACCTCGGTAACTTCTGATCGTATTGCTCATGGTGCTCGTCTCCGGTGAAGGCTTTCGTCGAACGGGGCGTCTGCCGGGCGCAAGGCCCCGCAGATCGCGGCAGATCCACGAAACGTGATATTGATCGACGATGCACGCGAAAAACGACCGTTTCAGTCAGGCCGGGTTGACGACACCGTGGAGCTATGTAGGAGGAAGGGGACCCCGTTCGGATCGGGGCGCTCTGATGCGAGGCGTTTGCGACAGGGACTGCGCGGTACGCGCAGGAGAACTGCAAGCTGTTGACCTACTGTAACACGTTAGTAGGGTGAGCGTTACACGCATTTGCGCGCCGGGCCCAAGTGTTGCTTCGGAGTGCCGTGTATTGTTTGCTGGTGCTGCTGGTGCTGCTGGTGCTGCTGGTGCTGGTGCTGCTGGTGCTGGTGCTGGTGCTGGTGCTGGTGCTGGTGCTGGTGCTGGTGCTGGTGCTGGTGCTGGTGCTGGTGCTGGTGCTGGTGCTGGTGCTGGTGCTGGTGCTGGTGCTGGTGCTGGTGCTGGTGCTGGTGCTGGTGCTGGTGCTGGTGCTGGTGCTGGTGCTGGTGCTGGTGCTGGTGCTGGTGCTGGTGCTGGTGCTGGTGCTGGTGCTGGTGCTGGTGCTGGTGCTGGTGCTGGTGCTGGTGCTGGTGCTGGTGCTGGTGCTGGTGCTGGTGCTGGTGCTGGTGCTGGTGCTGGTGCTGGTGCTGGTGCTGTTACACGCTATATGGGTCCAGAGATCTCCAGACGAACAAAGGGCGCCACTGCGGGCGCCCTTTCTCGCGTGCTACGGGGTTTCGACCGATCAGTTGCCGAAAAACACGTTGCAATACGAAGCCGGTCCGTTGCACTGTGCCGGGGCGGCAGCGTGCGCTGCGCCGGAAGCGGCAGCAAACAGGGCAACGGAAGCGATCAGGACGGAAAAAATGCGTTTCATGGTACGACTCCTCTTCAGCGTTTGGTTCGCGATCAAGTGCGATCGATGGAGTGAAGAATATCGATTCAGCGTCCGCTGACAAACAGCGGAGACAGGAAGACAATTTCTTGAATAATGAAATAATCCGGAAGAATTCCGTGGTGAGTTCCACGGAAAGGTGCGCTTAGCCCGTTTGTAATCGGGCGCAGACGCCGTCGAGGAGACCGTCGGTACGGTGAAGCGCGAGAGCTGAAGCGTGGGTCGAGTGGGGGGGCGGCGGATCGCGGTTTGGGCACGACGGGCGCGTGAGCGCGCCGCGTCGTCTAGCGCTCGCTGGGTGGTGTATCCCGATAACGATCGAAGAAACGCGCGTGCGACGCTTCATCGACGGAAATGGGATGCGGGGTCGTACCGGCCGGATGCTTTTCGAGTTGAGCCCGGGTGCGAATCGGCCGACGCTGGAAATTGCCGCCGCAATTCGGGCACACGTTACGCAGCCTGGTGAGCGCGCACACCTCGCAGAAGGTGCACTCGTAGGTACAGATCATGGCGTCGGATGCATGTGGCGGCAGTGACTTGCCGCATCCTTCGCAGGACGGTCTCAGTTCAAGCATGGTGGCTCCGCGTTTTCAGAAAAGCGAGGCGCGTTATGGCACCTCGCCTGCCGGCCAGTGTAAGCGGCGCCGGCAACCCGCAATGGACAGCCGGGCGTCAATTCCTGCCAATGCCGCGAAAGCCAGTTCCACCGTTACGTGAGCACCGTCCATAACGCAAACGTGAGCACAAGACCGACGACGGACACGATCGTCTGCAATACCGACCAGACCAGAACGGTCTGCTTCAATTGCAAGCCGAAGTATTCGCGGACCATCCAGAAACCGGCATCATTCACGTGGCAGAAGAACACCGAGCCCGCGCCGATCGCGAGCGCCATCAGCGAATTGTGCGTCGTGCTTAAACCTGCGACTACCGGCGCCACGATACCCGCCGTCGTGGTGGTGGCTACCGTCGCCGAGCCCGTCGCCTGGCGCAGCGCGACGGCGATGAGCCAGGCCAGCAGAATCAGTGGCATGTGCGCGCCGACCGCGATCTTGCCGATCGTCGTGCTGATACCGGCTACCACCAGCGCCTGCTTGAGCCCGCCGCCGGCACCGATGGTCAGCAGCAGCGCGGCAATCGGCGGCAAGCTCTTGCGCAGAATGCCGCCGACCCGGTCGCGCGCCATGCCTCGCGACCAACCTAGCGCCACCACGGCGAACAGCACGGTGAGGCCGAGCGCGACCAACGGCTCACCCAGGAAATTCAGCGTGTTGAACAGGAACGTCTCGGGTTGAAGCAGCAGCTTGGCGACCGTGCGGCCCAGCATCAACACGACCGGCAACAGGATCGTAATGAGTGAGATCGCGAAACTCGGCGGCTCGCCGGTGTCTTGCCTGCCGCTGAAGAGCTTGCCCATTTCTTCCGGCTCGGCGACATGCATCCGCTTGGATAACCAGATGCCATAGAGCGGACCCGCGAGAATCACCGCGGGAATCGCGACGATCAGGCCTAGACCGAGCGTCAGGCCGAGATCGGCATGCAGCGCGCTCACCGCGATCAGCGGACCCGGATGCGGCGGCAGCAGCGCATGCAGCGTGGTCATGCCGGCCAGCGCCGGAATCGCGATACGCAGGATCGGCTGCTGCGAACGGCGCGCCATGACGAAGATGATCGGCACCATCATGACGAGGCCGACTTCGAAGAAAAGCGGTAAGCCGATGATCAGCGCGACGAGCGCCATCATCCACGGCAGCGTACGCGGCGTGGAGTGCTTGAGAATGGTTGAGACGAGACGGTCGGCGGCGCCGGATTCGGCCATGAGCGCTCCGAGCATGGCGCCGAGCGCAATGATGATGCCGACGTCGCCGAGCAACGCGCCAGCGCCTTTACTGAACGCGCTGGCGACGGCCTCGAGCGGCAGGCCGGCGGAAAAGCCTGCCGCGAACGTGCCGACCAGGATCGACAGAAACGGCGCGAGCTTCAGCACGCTGATGAAAACGATGATCAGTGCCAGCCCGAGCGCGCAAGAGAGGATCAATTGGGTGTCGTGGGATGACCACGGCGCGAGTGTTGTTGTCAGATGCACAGTGTCCCTTTTGGTCGAGCGAGTGACGCAGCCGCAGTTGCGCGCGGATGCCGAATTGTAGCGACGGGCGGTGGTTCAACGCAGGAAGGCGGCGAGATCGAGGTCCGGCAAACTTCGTTTGCTCGCGTGATTTGCTTATGCGAATTTATCGGTTCGTCCAGGCTTGCAGACGAATTATTGTCGGAGCCAACCGGTCCGTTTCGCGTCCGTCTTCATAACGAGCATCTTTATGTCACGTCATCCACTGCTCACGCGCCGCGCGTTTATCGCTGGTGTGGGCGCTTCGCTGGCCGCCGCCACGCTGCCCGTCGTCTCCCCGTCCGTCTTTGCCGCCGATGCGCACGCCAAAGAATTCCGCATCGGCTATCAGAAAGCCGCCAATACGCTGGTATTGCTGAAGTCGCACGGCACGCTCGAAAAGCGTCTCGCGCCGCTCGGCATCACTGTCAAATGGACCGAGTTTCCTGCGGGGCCGCAGTTGCTCGAAGGACTGAATGTCGGCGCCATCGACTTCGGCTATGTCGGCGAGGCGCCGCCGGTGTTCGCACAGGCCGCCGGCGCGAACTTCGTCTACGTCGCCTATGAAATTCCGACGCCGCACGCCGAAGGCATCCTGGTGCATCAGGATGCGCCGATCAAAACGTTGGCCGATCTGAAGGGCAAGAAGATCGCCTTCAACAAGGGCTCGGATGTTCACTGGTTTCTGGTTGCGGCCCTGCAGAAAAACGGCGTGAAGTACAGCGACATTCAGCCGGTCACCCTGGTGCCCGCCGATGCCCGCGCGGCCTTCGAGCGCGGCGCGATCGATGCCTGGGCGATCTGGGATCCGTTCCTCGAAGCGGCAAAGCGCCAGTCGAATGCGCGCTTGCTTGCGGATGGCGAGGGGATCGTGAGCCATCATCAGTTCTTCCTGAGCGCACGGTCGTTTGCGCAACAGAACGGCGATGTGCTTGCGATCACGATGGACGAAGTCGGTAAAGAGGGAGGCTGGGTGCGGGGCCATTACAGCGAGGCCGCCGCACAGCTCGCGCCGATTCAAGGGCTCGACGCCGGCGTGATCGAAGCGGGCCTGCGGCACTACGCGCACATCTACAAACCCGTCGATGCGAGCGTGCTCGCGGAGCAACAACATATCGCTGACACGTTCAGCGAATTGCACATCATCCCGACGAAGATCGTGACCAAGGATGCCACCTTGCCTGCTAGCAAGGTATAGACAGCCGGCGTCCGCTTGCTCGCTCTTTTAGGCCATTCAGGCGAATAGTGCGGCGACGTTTTCGGGCGGGCGGCCGATCACGGCGCGCCCGTTTCGCACGACAATTGGCCGTTGCAGAAGAATGGGATGGTTCGCCAATGCTTCGTATAACTGAGTGTCGGTCAGCGAGACGTCGGAGAGGCGGAGTTCTTTGTACTCGGCTTCGGTGTCGCGGATCATGTCACGGACTGCGCAGCCTAGTTGCGCGTTGAGTTGCTTGAGCTGTTCAACATTAAGGGGATGCTTGAGGTATTCGACGATTTCCGTTGCTTCGTTTGCCTTGTTGTAGGTGGTGGTAATGAGCTCGCACGCGGCGCGCGATTTTGAGCAGCGAGGGTTGTGATAGATCGTGATCATGGGTTGGCTGGGGTAGTGGTGGCCGTCGGTCTCGCGTGCGTGGAGGCGATGGCCGGGTGGGTCGGTTGTTGGGTAAGGATTTTAGCGGGTGGGGAGATGCGCTGCCGCTAAGCATTCGTATTGGCGGGCTCGGCGGGTTGTTGGAGGCCTCTGATCGGCTGAAGCAGGAGACTTTGTTCATCTCGCGAGCGAGGGGTGATGAGAATGCTCGGCTAGGCTTTTACGTTGAGGGTGTTATTTTTTTGGTCCACGCGTAAAACGAATTTATTAAGGTGTGTGGAATGGGGATTGGTGTGCTGGACCGAGCTAGGGTTTTAGGGCATGGGCTACCTTTGCATGGACCCAATCTCGTGAGCTCGCACAGAGTCATGGACACTTGAACAACATATAGGCTGCCCTCTTTCATTCGCAAATGCCATGGGCACCCGGCCTATACCAAGACGCCGTCAAATCCTGTGCGGGCGTTTTTGTTTGTAGTGGTTAGAGTTTTCGCTTTATGCGCATAAAGCGCGTGAACCGGCGTTTCGAAACCAACTCTCTTGCGGCGTAGATCACTCTTTGGAGGCATGGCGCTGTTGAGCCTTCTGCAGGCGAGGCCCGGCTATCGGCTGTATGCGCGAGGTCCGGAACTTCGATCGCCGTGCTGACGCCTCAAAGCGTAGACATCACTCGCCTCGCGAGGCGTCATCGGCACAGATGATCCCTGCGGCCACTTTATGCGCATAAATTTTTTTGGCCGGCATACGCGGACCTATCTGTGCGCTCGCAACCAACCCAAGTCGCCCGACCATCGATGCACGCGTCGAGCAACCGCAACTCTGCGGCCACTGCCTTGCGCCGAGTTCGCTAAACGGCAAGAGCACCTCCAAGCGCGAAGTGGCTATTAGACCTAGGCCACCGCCCGTCGTTATGACCCAGCGGTATCCGCCGTGCACGCGTAGCGCCCGCAAGCATCCCGTCACTTCGGCAACGTCTGCATCGCTACGCCGCTCCTCCTTTATGCGCATAAACCTATCCCAAACGGCTAATCCTTATCGCGTTTACACAAAAACGATTGAAATACAAAATCATCCAGGTAAAATCCATCTGCGTCTAAAAAGAGGAGGTGAAGATTGGCAGCAGAAATCATCGCGGTAACTCAGCAGAAGGGTGGGGTCGGGAAGAGCACTATCGCGATGCACTTGGGCGCTGCGTTTCATGAGAAGGGCAAACGCGTTCTTGTCGTCGACGCAGACGGCCAAAACACATTGATCCACTGGGCCAGTGCATCATCCGACGGCGATACCGGGATCCCCTTTCCCGTCGTCAATCTCTCCGAGGCCGGCAGCCAGATCCATCGCGAGATCAAGAAGTTCGTAGCTGACTATGACATCATCGTCGTCGATTGCCCACCTTCTATCACTGAGAAAGTCTCCGGTGTGGTTCTGCTCGCCGCGAGCGTTGCCGTGATTCCGACATCGTCATCGCCTGCAGACTATTGGTCGAGTATTGGACTGGTGAAGCTCGTCCAGCAAGCGCAGCTCATGAATGAAGACCTGCGTGCCGTATTCCTCCTCAACAAGACCGAAGAAAAGCGGATGCTGACGCGCGAACTAAAGCGTGCGTTGGAAGAGCTTGGGTTTCCGTTGCTAAAGACACAGATTCCGACTCGCGAGGCCTATAAGCAGGCCATGGCTTTAGGGCAGACAGTGCTTCAGATGAACGATCGCGGCGCCAAGCTTGCCGCCATTGAAGTACGGGCATGCGCGAATGAGATCGCCGCTTTGCTCCCGTGAAATTTATGCGCATAAAGGACCCTGAATGAAACCCTCCCAATTCGCCAAAGGCTTTCAAGCACGTCCTGATTCGACCAGCAGCGAAAAGCGAACCGCGCTCGATCGGCTGAATGCCATCGACGGTCTGGTTAAGAACGACCCCAGGAATAGCGAAGCAGCGGCGCGCATCGTCGCACCCGTTACACCGTCGCAGAGCATTACCGAAGTCGACGCCGTCGATGTTGCCAATGAATCCGCAGCCTACCGCGCATGGCGGATTGAGCACGGCTACCGGCCTGGACAGATCATCGAGCTGGCGCTCAAAACGATCAAGCCTAGCCCGTTCAATCCGCGGCATTTCTATTTGAAGTCGTCGATTGCCGAACTCGCAGTCAACCTGGCAAAGCAGGGACAGCAGCAGGCAATCCACGTCATTCCCGATTACGACAATCCCGGCACCTATTTCGTCAGCGATGGCGGACGGCGGGTGCGCGCATTGAAGGAAGCGAACAAGGAATCGGTGAAGGCAACCGTCATCGATCTGCCCATTGGTATCCAGAGCTACAAGCTCGGCTACGACCTCAACGTCCAACGCGATTCGCAGACCGTGTTCGACAATGCGGTTGTATGGAGGCGCTTTCTCGACGATCGGCATTTTCAAAGTCAGAAGGAACTCGCCGAACACCTCGGGTTGGACGAATCGACGGTGGCCGTCGCCTTGTCGATCTCCAAATTGCCCGAGGTCGTCATGCATGAGATGGTCGCGCGACCGGACCGCTTCGGCTCGAACATGGCCTATCAGGTGGGTCGTTACCATGCAGCTCGTGGAGCCGACGCAACCCTGCGTTTGATCAACAAGATCCTCTCGGACGACCTGAGCACGCGGCAAGTCGCTGACATCGTCAAAGGGAGAGCCAGCGCACAGGAAAGCACTAAACCGGCAGGCCGCCAACGCTACGCGCAACGTCTGGAAATCAAACTCGATGGTGTATCGGTCGGTGATCTCAAATCGTACGGGGACGATCGAATCGAACTGCGCTTGAAAGGGCTCACGCGCGAGAAGCGTGACGACATCCTTCGCCAGATTGAGAAGATGCTGAAGTAAGAAGGGCTGATACAGTGGTGGGGTGGGGCGACATCGACAGCCCCACACTCCGCTCGATTACGCCGCGCGCGATTGGCTCAGCGTGAAGGCTAGCAAGTCCCCGTCGGTAGGTTCACCCCAAGTCTTGCGAGCCAGCCAATCGAAGAATGCCGTCTCGACAATCTTCGAATCCAACCCGCGACGGCGCCAGTCGTCGCGCATATGTGTGCCGAGTCCCGGCAGTTCATCTTCCTCAAACGACTGCCGCGCGATCTCCCGCTCGGACTCACCTTGCTCGTCGTACAGCTCGCGCGCTTCCTTGCGGCGATATGCCGAATACTCGCCGAGCAGTCGGGCTTTGAGGTCGTCGGCCGGCGCGGCCACCGCGGCCTTGCCCGCGCTACCGGACGGCAGCGCTTCGACCGGCGGCGCATAACCCTTCTTCAACGCGTCCTTGAACAGCGCCGGCGCGCTGCGCACCGGCGGCAACGACGTGCTGCGCATGCGTTGCTCGGTCATCTGAAGCGCGGCGCGAATGCGATTTTCTTCGCTATCGGCGTACAGCGTTTGCGCCTCTTTCAGCGGGATGCCGATCTTCACCATACGGTCGACCAGCGTGCTGTCGAACACGTTCGGATGTTCGTCGAGTGCGAGCATGGGTTGCTTGCGCTCGGTCACGCGAAACTGGATTTCGGCGACGCGGCGTCCTTCGCGATGTTCGATCAGTTCGACGAAAATATTGGTGACGGCGTTGACCTCGGCAATAGCCGGGCGCAAATAGTCACGCTTGAAGTACTTGTACTCGCGCTTCGCCTCATCTCCCGCTTCAGTGTCCGGCGTGCCGGAGAGGATAGGACGCCACCATTCCCACGTCTCGCGCATCGTCAGGTGACTCGGGTTGGTCAGGTAGCGCACGCAAATCTCGTAAAGCGCGAGACCCGCGCTACTACGCAGTTGACTCTGGAACTGGAGACTCAGACGCGCGTACTGAACCGGATCGAGCAGCTTCTTCTTGATCTTCGGCGCAAACGAGAATTCCACCCAGACGCGACGGGTGGTGGGATCTTCGAGAATTTCAGCGTCGGCGATCAACGTGGAAATACCCCATTTCCGACCCGGCTTCTGACTGGACGTGCCGGTGCTCCATTCGACCTGCACCGAAACCATACGCCGCAAGTGCTCCTTGACGAGCGCTGTGTCGTTGGAATCAAACGCCGAGTTCGCGACGATGTCGGACAGCAAAGCCCGATAGGTGTCGCCCGATTCGTCTGCTTGCTGGGCCACGGCGAGGAGCACGTTGAACAGCTTGCGGGTAAGGAGCGTGATTTTGCCGCTCTTGGGCTGAATCGCGATCGCCTCGACGGCTTTGCGCAATTCGGCCGAACTCGGGCTGACTACATCGGTCTTCTTGGCGCGCTTCGTGGCCATGCGTCTGGTCGAGGAGGGATTTGGCGAGAGCATACCGGCTGCGGTGATACCCGTCTATAGCGTAGGTCTCACCGTTCGCGGTGAAGTGAGTTTACGAGGTGCGACTCACCTCCAGCAACTCCCGAAAACCCTCACCTCAGCTATTTCGCGCCAGGTTCGGGGCATCCTTGCAGGTCGCGGACTTGGCAATTTCGGGCCATTTGTGAGCCGCGGACGAACGCATGCGATTCCCTCCCGAATCTTCTCACCTCAAAAATTTTCGCGAATTTCGATGCGTGGCGCGCTCGCGGACCGGGTGCAATCTCGCACCGCTCAAACTGATGAACAAGTTTCGACCATCGTTGGCAGCAGGGGAGCGGAGCGCCGGCGCAAAACGTGTGAAGCCCGCAAGCGAAGCGTTGAATCGGCGTCACCTGGCCTAGCCCGTACGCCGGGACGTGCACCGCGCAACAACAGGCGTCAGACCGGCTACAAGCCTCCCGCCGCCCTAATACGGCCCCGCCCACTAGCCTCTGGCGTCCACGCGACGCAATCCCCGGTCGAGAGAGGCCCCGCACAGCCAACGCAAGCATGGCACTGGATCGCCTAGTCGGGACACCGGCGCAATTGCCTTTCGCGCATCGCTACAACTACCACTTGTGCACGCCTTATTGGCGGTACCTAACCAGAGCGCCCAACTCGACGGGTTCGCTCGATCGTCTCAAATCCCCCCGAAAAAGCTCACCTTACCGCTGGTGGAGCGCTTGGAACGACGCGGCCTCCAGAGGTGATGGGCCCCCAAACCATCGAAAAACCGTCCCGAAAAGCCTCACCTCAGAGGCATCCGGAGGGATCATCCGACCTGCAAACAGAGCCCCCGAAAAACCTCACCTTTGCGAAACACCCACAAATTAATCAATTATTTCAATGACTTAAGTTTGATGTATTCGCGATGCCATCTAGGACAGCCCCCGTAAAGTCTCACCTTAAAGCGCATTTCGGTGAAATGCGGCATTGCCGATCGCCGCCACGACGGTCCCGAAAAACCTCACCATTCGAATTCTTCGACCACAAAACAGAATCGGATTCGGTGCCGTCAGCAGAGCCTTTCCGGCCTATAACAGGCATTTTGATCCCGTATTTACTCACCTCACGGATCACGCGCCCGTAAAAAGACTCCTGAAAACTCTCACCTTTACTGCGATTCGAGCACATTTCGCAGACGGCTCCTCACGCAGAAGCCTGCCTCCCGAATTTCCTCACCTTAGTCATCCCGGGGATCGACGAAGCTCATCAACAACACACCGAAGGTCAGGTCGAAACACAGCCTCACTCCCGAAAACCCTCACCTCAAGTGCCGGAATGCACAGAAATAAGGCAAAAACGCCACCCGTGCCCCGTAAAACCTCACCTTCGGTTCCCGTTTTCTCCCGACTTGACTCACCAATGGGGTAAACGAACTCAAAATAAGGCCAGAATTGAGCCTCGGCGCGCATCCCGAAAGCGCTCACCTTACCTGTTACCAACCCTCGAACTGACTTTTACGCATGGCCGGGCGATCCAGGGGATTCAGGTCCCGCAAACCCTCACCTTTGCCTCTACTGCACTTTGGGGGTGGTTCCTGAACCCGCTCACGTTCTGTCCCGGACCCGCTCACCGAGGCCCCCGAACCTAATCACTCGAGAATCCCGCAAGACCTCACCACCTCTCCCGCAAAGCTTCACCTTACCAGGCTGGAACCCTTGCCAGATAAGGCTTTGCCGTGGCGTTAACGTTTTTAACTTGGGTTCAAAGGTGTTTACTTTTATTACTCTCTAGAATTTCACCCCGCGTGTCCTTCGGACAAAGCCTTCCAACCCAAGTAGCCTCCACGACATGTTCGTGAAACAGTACGCGATCGCTGGAAAAGCTTTAAAAGCTCTTTCTTTACAAGAACTTATTGGCTATTCTTCGTTTTGTTTCACGGAAAAAACCGGGTAGTACTAATCCGTCACTGCACATTGGCCACCCAAGTACGCCTTTTTGCCGATTCATGATCGACCAAGACAAATACGTAGCAAACAATACGTAAATTGTTATGATCTATCCAATTCGAGCGACATCGAGGTATACATGAATCTGGATCAGGAACGGCAAACCATTCGGAGCGAGCTTGAGGCGCTGCGCGCCAACGGAGCTCGGCGGCAAGATCTTTCGCTACATGCGTGCAAGCGACTCTTTTTTGATCTGGGCATTCGCCCATCCATGGCAGCGGTTCGCGATCTGACCCAGACCGGCAGCGCGAGCGATATCCCAAAAGACATCGACCACTTCTGGGAACGCATCCGAAATGTGTCGCGCGTGAAAGTTGGCGCCGGCGCTATCCCCAAAGCATTGGAAGACCGTGCCGGTGAATTGCTCGGCGCACTTTTCGAAGAAGCCGTCACACACGCCCATGCGACGCTCGCTGAAGAACGTGAGGAAATGCGCGCGCAAATCGCCGCCGCCGATCAGCGTGCTCGAGAAGCGGAAATTCGCCAGCAAGCATCCGAAGACGCGATCAAGCGCAGCGAACTTCGAGCGGAGGCAGGCTGGGAGCGCGCTCGCGCCCTCGAGACCGAGTTATCGAGCGCGACCACGCACGGCAATGCTCACCAAGAGGGGTTACAGGCAACAGTGCGCCGGCTCGATCAAGAAAACGAAGCGCTTCGTCAACGTCTCGACAACGAATTCGCGACCAATGCGACGCTGCGGGACCGGATCGACGCATTGCACGTCGAACTACGCCAAAGCACGGAACACTATGCGCAGCAGATCAAGGATGCAGTGGCTGAAGCCGAGCGGCGCGTCAAACCGATGTTGGTCGAACTCGATTCGTTGCGCAGCATGGCGGCCACCTACCAGTCCGGTCTCCGCGACGCGAGTCGCAAAGAATTTGAATTTATTCAGCAGATCGCGTCGGCCAAGGCGCGCGGCGACCGACTCGACGCCCAACTGCGCGAGCAATCCGACGAAGTCGATGCGTTGACAAAAGAGGTAGAAGTTTTACGCGGCCAGCAAGGTATTGATCCCGCAATCGCCAGCCTACTCTGCTCACTGGTCGAAGCTGGCCGGCTGACGGACGACGAATTGAGAATGATCGGCACCGCAGCGGACGGTCATGTGGCCCTGCCGCTGCGATGCCCCAAATGCGAAGAAGGTGAGCCGGAGTTGTCGCAAGTGGATCACCGTTTCGAGCTGCAATGTCCCGAGTGCGATCACTCGTCGGGCCTCGGCGAATCAAGGCTGGAGGCGGTTCGCCGGTTTCAGTCGAGCGGAGCGGTTTCGGCCTCCGCATGACGTTTAACGCGCCGCAATAGCGGATAAGGCGGCAAAGGTGAGGAAATTCGGGACTAGAAAGGTGAGGAACTTCAGGACTCGCCAGCTCCCCTTTTCCTCATCAAACGCCCGTCACGCCTAGGTGCGGCCAACGGAGGAACGGCCGGATCCGGAATATCCGCCGCAGGGGAATCCTGCTGATCCACCCAGTTTTGCCATGCGCGATACAGCCGGTTTGCTGACACCGCCTGCACAAATCCCAGCCATTGCCCGACCAGTTCCGCCTCGACCCCGCTCTCGAAGAGATCCGCCGCAAAAGTGTTGCGCAATGTCTGCGGACTGGCTCGCGACGCCCTCGATGCGGCAATTCCCGCGCCATCGATCAAGGCGTCCACCGCGCGCAGCATGGTGGCTTTATGCATGGGCCTTCCAGAGGGCGATGCCGGAAAAACCAGATTGCCGGCCAAATCCGAAAGACGCCTTTCGGCGAGCCATGCATCGAGAATCGCTGCGGCGAACGGTGCGAGCCGTGTGCGCCGCGTGAGCATGGGATTCGGGGACTCGATCGTCACCCAGGGCGAGCCGACGATCACGCAACTAACCGTAAGTGAAGCGGCTTCACCGGTTTTCAATCCACCACCTAAGAACACTGCGATCAACGCACGGTCGCGCCGCTCTCGCCAACGCTGCGCCACGGACAGATTCGGCAACGGTGAAAACAGATGTGCAATCAACGCGGTTCGTTCGGCGTGGCTGAGAAAGCCAGTCGGCTCGTTATCGCGCGCGTTGCGCCACGCTGCTTCGCCATCCTGAGCAATGAAGCGCGCCGGATTGGTCGAAGCCGATTCGATTTCCCGCACATGATCGAGTACGCGTTCGATGAGTCGTAAATAGCGTACGCGCTGAGTCTTTCGTACGTCGAGCCCGGCGACGAATTCGGCAATCGTGTGAGCATCGACCGTGGTCAGACTCTTCTCGCGCATGCCCAGCCAATCGAGAAAAAGCCCCCACTGCGCCTGATAGACTTCAGCGGAAGAACGCCGAAAATGCTGCTTGGCAAGCCATGCGTCGAAAGCGATTTGCGGGTCACGTCGCCAGTCTTCACGTTGTTGATCGAACAGATCCGTGGAAGGCGCCGGACGAGGTACAGGGTCAGTCAGATGAGGGGGAGACATGCGCTCATATTTCCGTTAGTTGCACCTATTGTAGGTGGCAACGGATGGAAATGCAGCGACTAGTCGCCCCAGGCGCGTGCGCGCTTGAGAGGCGCATTCTGCGGTGACGGTTGTGCAGCGCGGCGTGCCGCCTCTTCATAGGCGCTCACTGCGAACGCGAAAACCGCCGGCAACGCCGTGGAGGTACCAAAGTCGACTGCCTCATCCGTTTCCGGATAAGGCAGATCGGATGGCCGCTGAAAGAGTCCCAGCATCAACGCGTCGTGCCGGCTGGCGAACCCGAGATCGGCGAGCGCTTCGGCTTCGATGGCATGCAGCAACCGCCATGTGAGCGGCACCTCCTGCACGATGTAGCGCGCGGCAATATTGCGCACGATGCGTTCGAGATCACGCGCCGCGGTTTGATAGCGCAGCGCGGCCAGAGCATGGTCGGTCGAGTCGGTTATCAGGTTGTTCATTATCGGCTCCAATCGATACCCTGTACTGTACAAATATACAGTGCTCGATGCAACCTTGTCTGAAGTCCCGATTCCGCCAACTGCTAGTCACGGCGCGCCTGACTGCCTGACGATCAGCCGTGTATCACGACGAGCAGCGCCTTCGCCTCGCCCTTGCCGGCGTTGCGGATAGCATGCGGTTCGTCGGCGACATAGCGCGCGGTGTCCGCCGCCTTGAGCCGTTTCGTCGTGCCGGCCGCCTCTATCTCGATCGATCCGTGCAGCACGGTCAGATGCTCGCGCGTGCCAGGCTCGTGCGCGTTCGAAGCCAACGCCCCGCCCGGCTGCAGCGTCAATTCATACCACTCGAACTTGCCGGCGAGATCGATCGGCCCCCACACGCGCAACTGATACTTGGCATCGTGCCCGCTCAAGGTGGGAATCTCGTGCGGACCGGAGACGGCGATCGCTTCCGGCGTCTTTTGCGGCGCGAACAGTGAATCGAGGCTGACGCCGAGCGCGTTAGTCAGGCGCCAGGCGACCGCAATGGTCGGATTGGCCTTATCGCGCTCGATCTCCGAGAGCATCGATTTCGACACACCGGCTGCGCGCGACAGGTCGTCGAGCGTCATGCGCCGTTCGGCGCGTAAGCGCTGAATCTGCTCGCCGACGCGCGGCGGCGCCGCGATTGCGGGGCCCGCGGTTGCGGGGCCCGCGGTTGCGCCTGAGGCGGGTGCCGCGTTGGCCGCAGCGCGGCGGATACCCGAACTTGCCATTTCCTGACCCATCGTTTAGAGTTGTTCGACATACCGGATTTTAGTTCGGAAAAACGAAAATATCCGATAAAACTGACAGCCGACTATAACAGGCCGCTCCGTGGTCGCACATGCCGAACACGCTGACACGGGCGCTTTCACCCATTTCAGGAGTCTGGTTCATGCGTGACCTTTACCTCGCCCATTTGCGCGACACCCTCGAGCAGATTCGCGCTGACGGTTTTTACAAGAACGAGCGCGTGATTGCCAGCCCGCAATCGGCTGACATCCGTCTTGCCAACGGCACGTCCGTGCTGAACTTCTGCGCGAACAACTATCTGGGCCTCGCCGACGACGCACGATTGATCGACGCCGCCAAGCAAGGTTTGGATACCGACGGCTTCGGCATGGCGTCGGTGCGCTTCATTTGCGGCACGCAAACCGTGCACAAGGATCTGGAAAAAGCGCTTGCCGCGTTTCTGCAAACCGACGACTGCATTCTTTACTCCAGTTGCTTCGATGCGAATGGCGGCCTGTTCGAAACCTTGCTCGACGAAAACGACGCGATCATCAGCGACGAACTGAATCACGCGAGCATCATCGACGGTGTGCGGCTTTCCAAGGCGAAGCGCTTTCGCTACAAGAACAACGATCTTGCCGATCTCGAAGCGAAACTGATCGAAGCGGACGCTGCTGGCGCGCGCTTCAAGCTGATCGCCACCGACGGCGTGTTCTCCATGGACGGCATCATCGCCGACCTCGCCGGCATCTGCGATCTGGCCGACCGTTACGGCGCGCTCGTGATGGTCGACGACTCGCACGCGGTGGGTTTTGTCGGTGAACACGGACGGGGCACGCCGGAACATTGCGGCGTGCTGTCGCGCGTCGATATCATCACCGGTACGCTGGGCAAGGCATTGGGCGGCGCTTCGGGCGGCTATGTAGCCGCGCGCAAAGAGATCGTCGAGTTGCTCCGGCAGCGCTCACGTCCTTATCTGTTTTCGAACACGCTGACGCCGAGCATTGCCGCCGCATCGCTCAAGGTGCTCGAACTGCTGGCCAGCGAGGAAGGCGCGCAACTGCGCGCACGCGTGCGCGAAAACGGCGCCCACTTCCGCGGCAAGATGAGCGCGCTCGGCTTCACGCTCGTGCCCGGCGAACATCCGATCATTCCGGTCATGCTCGGCGACGCGCAACTGGCTTCGAAAATGGCCGATGCACTTCTGAAGGAAGGCGTCTACGTGATCGGCTTCTCGTTCCCGGTGGTGCCGAAAGGCCGCGCGCGCATTCGCACGCAGATGAGCGCCGCGCATACGCGCGAGCAGATCGACCGGGCGGTGGATGCATTCGCGCGCGTCGGCCGTGAACTCGGTGTGATCTGATACGGAGGCGCACATGAAAGCATTGGCAAAACTCGAACGCGCTCCGGGCCTCACGCTCACGGGCGTCGAGAAACCCGAAGTCGGCCATAACGACGTGATGATCCGCATCACGCGCACTGCGATTTGCGGCACGGACATTCACATCTGGAAGTGGGACGACTGGGCGCAGAAAACGATTCCTGTGCCGATGCATGTCGGCCACGAATATGTCGGTGAAATCGTCGAGATGGGCCAGGAAGTGCGCGGCTTTGCGATTGGCGATCGCGTGTCGGGCGAAGGACATATCACGTGTGGCTTCTGCCGTAATTGTCGAGCAGGCCGCCGACATTTGTGCCGCAATACGGTGGGCGTGGGCGTGAATCGTGAAGGCGCGTTCGCCGAGTATCTGGTGATTCCGGCTTTCAACGCGTTCAAGATTCCGCCCGAGATTTCCGACGACCTCGCCGCCATTTTCGATCCGTTCGGCAATGCTACGCACACAGCTCTGTCGTTCAATCTGGTCGGCGAAGATGTGTTGATTACCGGCGCCGGACCCATTGGAATCATGGCGGTGGCGATCGCCAAACATGTCGGCGCGCGCAATGTCGTGATTACCGACGTCAACGATTATCGCCTCGAACTCGCGCGCAAGATGGGCGCGACGCGTGCAGTCAACGTTTCGCGCGAATCGTTGCGCGACGTGATGGCGGACCTGCACATGACGGAAGGTTTCGACGTCGGGCTGGAAATGTCCGGTGTGCCTAGCGCGTTTACCGGCATGCTCGAAGCGATGAACCACGGCGGCAAGATCGCGCTGCTCGGCATTCCGCCCGCGCAGACCGCGATCGACTGGACTCAGGTGATCTTTAAAGGCCTCGAAATCAAGGGCATTTATGGGCGCGAGATGTTCGAGACCTGGTACAAGATGGTCGCCATGCTGCAAAGCGGTCTGGATCTCTCGCCGATCCTCACGCACCATTTCAAGGTCGACGACTATCGGGAAGCGTTCGCCACGATGCTCTCAGGTGAGAGCGGCAAGGTGATTCTCGATTGGACTGCCGCGTGAGTTAGTACGCCGACACGCGTCAGCGCGCAATCGCTGCTAGCAGCAAAAACGTCCCGCCCAACGCCCGCACCGCGCTCACCCGCCTGCGGGCGTTTTAACGAATTCGGCCTGAATGCGCACGTGAACATCGTCGCCGACAGCCGGATACCATGTCGCCAGACCGAACTTGGCGCGGCTGAAATGGCCCTCGGCGGAAAAACCGAGCGTGTCTTTTTTCGTGAGCGGATCCGGCGCAAAACCGTTGAAGGTGACGTCGAGCGTGACTGTTTGCGTGACGCCGTGAATTGTCAGATCACCGGTCAACGTGCCGCGCGATTCGCCGGTGCGCTCAAAACGCGTGCTGACGAAACGGATCTCCGGATAGCGCTCCACGTCGAGCAAGCTGGCGCTCTTCACCATTTTGTCGAGCAGAGGCACATTCGTATCGATGCTCGCGGCGTCGATCGTGACCGACGTCGTGCTCTTGTCCAGACCGCCTTCGTTCCAGTCGAGCTCCCCCTTCTTGCGATCGAACCGCGCCGTAAAGCGTGAATACTTGAAGTGATCGATGTCGAAGGTAATGCTGCAGTGATCCGGATCGATTTCATAACGGCCGGGCGGCACACGCGCTTCGTTCTGGCTGACCGAATGCGTGAGTACTTGCACAGGCGTGCAGGCCATTGCCGTTAACAACGTTGCGCTCAGCAACGCGCGCACGAACGCGGCGCGCAGACTCAGTGTGCTCATGAAGTTCGTTCCCGTTGACCGATCCCGCTCACGATAGCAGTTCGCGCGCTCACGCCGCAAAAACACAAAAGTCTTGACGAAGGAGAATGATCGTTCTACCCTTCGTTCATGGCTACTGACACTCACACTGAATCAATCTCGCCCGGCAGTGCGCGCGAGCGGCTGCTGGATGCGGCTGAAGCGTTGATCTACGCCGGCGGGATTCATGCCACCGGCGTGGACGCGATCGTCAAACAGTCCGGTACGGCGCGTAAAAGCTTTTACACGCATTTCGAATCGAAAGACGCGCTCGTGGCGGCCGCGCTCGACCGGCGCGACGAACGCTGGATGAACTGGTTTATCACCGGCACGCAGCGGCACGGCAAGACGGCACGCAAACGCCTGCTCGGCATGTTCGAGGTGCTGCGTGAATGGTTTGCATCGGAGAATTTTCACGGTTGCGCATTCTTGAATGCGTCCGGTGAAATCGCCTCCGCGGAGGACCCGATCCGGATCGTCGCGCGCCATCACAAAGAACGCCTGCTGGCGTTCGTGCGAACCGAATGCGACGAATTCGCGGCGGAGTCGGGCATGGACGCCCGCCGCGTCGCGCGCCTGTCGCGTCAATGGTTGATCCTGCTCGACGGCGCAATCGCCGTCGCGCTGGTAAGCGGCGAGCCCGACGCGGCGCTCGACGCACAAGCTGCAGCCGAAGTCCTGCTCGACGCGCAATGTGCGAGCGAGCCAGTTACACCGCCAAGCAAACGACCGCCATCCCGGCGAACCGCAACCTGACTGAGGAACCATCATGGCCGACCCGATCGAAACCCGCCCGCCGCTGCCACCGTTCACACGTGAAACCGCGATCCAGAAAGTGCGCGGCGCGGAAGACGGCTGGAACACCCGCGATCCTGAGCGTGTGTCGCTCGTCTACACGCAGGACAGCGTTTGGCGCAACCGCGCGGAGTTCACGCATGGCCGCGCGGAGATTGTCGCTTTACTGCGCCGCAAATGGGCGAGGGAACTCGACTACCGGTTGATCAAGGAACTGTGGGCGTTTACCGATAACCGCATTGCCGTGCGCTTTGCCTATGAATGGCACGACGATTCGAACAACTGGTTCCGTTCGTACGGTAATGAGAACTGGGAGTTCAACGAGCATGGACTGATGGCCCGCCGTCATGCCAGCATCAACGATATGCCGATCCGCGAAGCGGACCGTCTTTTTCATTGGCCGCTTGGCCGCCGTCCTGACGATCACCCGGGTCTGTCCGATCTCGGTCTTTGACCCGACAGGCGAACGCCCAATGCGCGTTCACCGCTCCGACATCGGTTCTCGGCTATGGTTGCGTCTGCGCTAACGGGCACGTCTCGTGCCCGGGCGTCCGAGCGTGTCCTCAACATCGTGCTGAAGGGTTGAGGTACAGTGCGCGACGGACGGCAAGCAACCCTACCCAGAACACAGATGACGCCGGCGCTCGACCGGTGGCGGAGAGGACATGCATTTTCGGCAGATCAAGAAGAACATCCGACGCGCGGCCATTGCGCTTGTAGCGAGCCTTGCCGCGGCGTCCGCCGCACATGCGGGCAACTGGTGCGAGGGTGGCGTGTGGGTCGATGCCATGCTGGGTTCGTATCACATCAACCCTGACCCGAACACCCATTTCGAACAGTTCAATCCGGGCCTCGGTGTCGAATGCTGGCTCAATAATCAATGGGCGTTGACTGCCGGCGGCTTTCGCAATTCGCTGCGCCGGCCTTCTTATTATGGCGGCGGTGTGTGGGCGCCGGAGTTCGCGCATTGGGGCATCGTGCGGATCGCGGCGATCGGCGGGATCATCTCGGGCTATAACTATGGCAATTGGGGTTTGGGCCGCGATCATACGATCGGACCGGTCGTCGCACCGATCGTCATGCTCGAATACAAGCGCGTGGGCGCGAACTTCATTGTGATTCCGCCCATCCCGTCGGACAATCTTCCGTTTACGATCGGGTTTCAGTTGAAGGTGAAGTTCTGACACGGAACGTCACCTGGACAAATAACGAGCGACCACACCTTTGGGCAATCCGGAAAATCGCCGAACAAAGCACGCCGGAATAAGCCTTTGTCAATCCGGCAAAGGTGAGACGTTCCAGGAGATCGCCAGCAAAAAGGCGAGAAACACCAGCAGGTGAGTTCACCACGACACAGGCAGAGCCACCCTGACAGTCGATGCTTCAGACGGCCACGATGAACGCGGTACGCCATATCCGCGTACCACAAGGTGGAAACCGTCGTTGCTACGATCAGCCGCAGGGTTCTCGTATTCCGCGAGATAGCCCGTTTGGTATTCCACCTCCTGGAGCATCAATCATGCGCGTCTCCGGTTCAAGCCCGAATTGCGTCCCCTGTCGCTGCTGCGAGCTTCCGAACGAGGAGCAGGACGCTACTCGACATAGCAGCACGCAACCGGCTACCCAGCCCGCGAGCGCAAATGCCGCAGTCGCCAATGCCTGCAAATCCTTGCAGGAAAAGCCACGTAACACAGGTAGCCATCCGCAGCCCTCCTCGAAAAGTCCAGGCGGGCCTCGCAATGCGCGGCCGGACTATTGCGCTGGCGACGTTCCTCGAGCGGACCTCATGACGAAACACCGCATGAATCGCCACGCTCGGCAGCAAGCGTCAGCCTTTCACGATGCGAGGACATGGTTCACCGGCAGTGCGCGCTCAATTGGGACTGACGAAGCCAGAAACGGCTACCGCGCGGGGCGCGCCGCGCCTGCCGCACCCAATCTCGCAGTCCCAAACGACGACGGCGGCCCGCGGGTCAAACGCGGCCCGGTTCTCAGCAAATGCATCAGGGATCTTGGCGGCGACGCATTGAAGGAAGGCAGCATTGCCTCCGAAGGCTTCGCGCAGCCCGAATATAAAGAAAGTCGAAATCAGGCGAGCGGCGGCCTATGTGATGGCATGGTCCGGGAAGCCATCCGCCGGCTCGATCGCGGCACGAGCGATCAGCCGACGACACCCGGATTGCCCGGTCAGCGTGAATCGACGCTCATCTCTGCGGTGCGAGCCATGCGCGCGGACACCCGTAACGCCGTCTCGCGAAGGGAGATGTTCGGTCGCATCACAAACTTCCAGACCGGTGGCGCCAAACTTGGCCTAAGCCGCTATGCGCCGCAGCCACCCATTACGTTCGCCGGCGTTAGAGACCGCAATTACCGCATCGATTTATTCAATCACCAGACACAGAATTTGCTGCGCCATCCCAACGATATCGCGTACGTCCAGCTGAGTCTGGAGTCGCCAACGGATAGAAGGGACTATGGGCACGCCATTCTCATCCAGAGAGGAGTCGGCAATCGCTATACGATTTTCGATCCCAACAATGGCGCATTCGAATATGCAAACTGGGGTAATACAGAGCAAGCGTTGAACCGCTTCATGGCAACCGCCTTCAGGACGCGCTCCTCTTTCGACGAGCTGGAAGGCGACTATCGAGTCACGCCGTTCAAACTGCAGGTGTATTCGACGACACCGTCTGAAAATCGAACGCCTACGCCAGTCCTCGGCCCGCGACCGGGAGCTGCCGGTAAGGGGCCGCCCATCCCCGAATGTGAAAACCTCATCTACCAGCGACATGCAGCCTCTTCGAATGCCCTATCACTCGATACGCTTTTTCCGGGCGGTGCGGCGCGTTCCGGCTTGCGCAGCCCAGACGAAAGCCTGGCAACCTCCGCGTTACGGGCCGTTGCCGACGGGAGAGCACAATCGCTCGGCATTTTCATCGGAAGCCTACGCAGCTTGCGGAACGATCCAGATGCACGTCAGCGGTTCATCAACAGTTCGAATTACGTTCACGACCATTTCCAGTCGGCCTCTACCAGCGTTCTGGCGAACTACATCCGGCACAGCGGCATGCATCGCGTCACGACAGCAGACGATCTCCTGAGTGAACTGAGAACACACTTCGCCGAAGCGTATAACAGCGACAGCGGCCCCGTGGCTCTGCGCAACGACTTCGCGGTTATCGATCTTTCGTTAAGCGCTGAAGCGGGAGGAACGTCGAGACGAGAGCCTAGCCGGCCGGTCGTCGTACAGCGGCTCAACCACAGTCCGGATGTTTCGCGCGATCACTACGAGCTTTACGATCCTAACTTCGGTGCCTATACGTATAACAACTTTGACGATTTGTCGGCTGCAATAGGTGGCGTCTATGACGGGGGATACAGCGCCGAAGGCGGAGTCATTGGCGCTACGACGGCATGGTTCGCCCGTGAAGCCGATTTCGCGGCTGCCGGCGTGCGCAGAGCAGACATCAGTCTGGACAACGCAGAACGAAGAGCGTGGTCAGCGCCAACCGTTCAGCTCGTCACCCCGCGCCTGGACCTGCCAACCGCACCGCCGGACAGTCGTCCTTCGATCCAGACTTATGTGGACAAGCGCTTGGAATTCAAACGTTCAACCGACTCGACATTGACCGCCGATCCGTGGGTGCTACTTCGCCCATCAACGGACAAACCGGCCGAAGTCGCGAAGAGAGGCGGGTTCGACGCTGCAATTACACCGCTGCGCGATGTCAATTTGTCCCTGCACAATTTCGACATTGCCTCCCACGAGGGGGAAACAGACAGTGGCGGCTATCTCGGGACGTTCGAAACATCGGGGGTTGCCATCGACCGCCAGCGCCATCAATCGGAGAACGGGTATATCTATGCTATCGCGCCGTCCCCTAACATGGTCAATGTGAACGCGAGCCTCGGCGCACATACTCTCGGCGCGGAAAACCATGAATTTGCCGCCATGGGCCACATCGACAACACGCAGATATTGGGTTGGTGGGAGACGAAGGACGTGAAACAAGGGCACTTATGGCACTACCACGAAAATCCTGCCTTCCGTTGGGACGTGTACAGGCGGACGTGGACTGCGGGAGCGCAACCTCAGCTTGCCCGATTTCCGATCGATAGCGCCGCCTGGAATGAACCCGAATACAAGCGGTTTTCGGCCCCGAGGCAAGAGCCTAATCTGGCGCAGGCCGAGTTCTATCTCAATACCCGTTTGCAAGTCCATCAGTTGGCGGCCCGGCAGTCAGCCGGGAAAGACTATCTGGGGCCGATGACCTTGCAGGCGTATGGCGGCGACTATCCGTACATCCTGTATGCCGACGCAGGCAAGAACGTTTGGGTCTACAACAAGACTTACGCCTCCAATCGACCCAACAGCACTACGCAATTCGTCATGGGCGAGGACGGTCGTTTCCACTTTGCGAATAACTACAGTAAGGTCCTGAGTGTAGAAAGTGATGATTCGCTCTCGGTCGGCACGATCCCCAAGGATCCGCGCAACCTGAATGGTGTTTTTCGCCTCGCTGGAAGCAATCCGTTCCATCTCGTTCATGAAGAGAATCTGAAATACCTGACTGTGGGCCTTAGCTGGGCTACGCCGTTTCTGACAGACTACGATGCCGGAGACCGGTCACGGTGGAAACTGACGGATCAGCGCGGCGCTGAGGTCACACCGCTCGCCGTCAACAAAAACTCCTATCTGCATAGCACGACCGGCACGCCCGAACAGCTGTATGCGTTCAATCAAAACCCGGATTCCCTGTTGCCGCCTGGTGCGACTCATTTCGTGACGGAAAGATTGTTTGATCCATTCAACGGTTTCAACTTTCTTGACTACGCGAACCTTGCACGTTCAACCGGCGGACTGGGTATGACCATCTCGTTGCTGAAGTCGGAAAATGCCGCATGGCTCTTCCGGGATGGCTTTTACGCAGTCCCAATCGGTAAGAACCAGCTGGAAGTGCGAACGATAGGCGGTAAGCCTGTGTGGCGCGCGACGGTCGATCCGACGACGGATCACGAGTCGTATGAGAGTCTCGGTCCAGTCTCGAGCGGTTTCAAAATTAGCGACGATGTCTGGAACGACCTTCGGTTTCGGGAAGACGCACGCTTGCGGCTGGAAGAGACGCTGCCGGCGTAGTTAGTACATTGCCGCAAGCGCATCCTGTTCAGTTTCATCAATGGTGAAGCTTTCCAGGAGGCCGTTCGAATCCGCTCAAAGGTGAGTCGTTCCAGGAGCAGATCAGCACCTCAACGCTCCGCAAACTTGCGTCAAGGTGAGGAGTTCCAGGAGATCGCGTTGAAAGGTGAGTGATTCCAGGAGGTGAGCAACCGGCGCACCGGATCCGCACCTAAGAAAAGGTGAGGATTTCCAGGGAGTTGCGATCATACGCGCTGACTGCGAGCAAGGCGGCCCGGCGGCAGGTCGCTAGATCGCCAACCGATAGGTGAGAAGATTCGGGATGCGTCGAGGTGAGAATATGGCAACCTGTCCGCGCACTTCAACCCCGAAGGTGAGGGAATTCGGGAGTGCAATGACAGGCCTTCGCCAACCTCGGTATCCGCGAATATTGACATTGGTTTCCTAGGAAACTAATATGCCGTCAATGCTCCTGGAGATGGCGTTACCCCATGCAAGGTCCTCGTCAAAAGAACAGCACCCGCGCGCCGGCTCGAAAGAAACCTGTTAGCGGACTTGAAGCGCATGTCGGTTACTGGCTGCGCTTCGTGTCGAATCACGTGTCGCATGGCTTCCAGATGAAGGTCGAAGCCCACGGCGTGACTGTGTCCGAATGGGTATTGCTGCGCGAGATCTACGACTCGGGCCCGACATCTGCCACGGCGCTCGCGGCACGCACCGGCATGAGCAAGGGTGCGGTGTCGAAGCTGCTCACGCGGATCGAAGCCAAGGCACTGCTCGAACGCGAGACGGTCGAAGAAGACCGCCGCAATCACGTCGTTGCACTGAGTACGGAAGGACTAAAACTCGTGCCTGAACTCGCGCGACTGGCCGATCAGAACGACGAAGAGTTCTTCGGCCACCTGCCCGCTGGTGTAAAAACGGCGATCGTCGACGCAATGAAAAACGTGGTCGCCGTCCACGGCCTGAAGGCGGTTCCCATCGAGTAAACGCTCTCCCTGCTGGAGATAGACATGTCCGCGAAGTTCAATGAAGCCAGCCGCCTCGTGGCTGAAGACTGTGCGAAGCGCTCGCACGAAGGCACGATCGATTTCGCCTCGGTGGTGCGCGCGCTCGGTGAGGCCGGCGTCGAATCGTACTTCACCGATTACCGTCGCGGCGAGCATACGTACTATGCGCCCGGCGGCGAGACGCACGCAATCGTATTGCCGCTACCGGACATCGCGATTGCGAATGCCTTCGACGCCGACGCGGTCAACCAGGCCGTGCGCGGCGCGCAAAGCGGCGCGGTCAAGTACGCGGAGTTCGTGAGCCGAACCATGGCTGCGGGATGCATCGGTTATTTCGTCTGGATCGCGGGACGCCAGGTGCAGTATTTCGGTCGGCGCGGCGAAGTGCACGTGGAGCGCTTTCCTCAATGACGCCTGACGCTTTCGCGAGGGACATTCAGGCGGCGCTCGCGCCGCACGCCGACGCGGAGCGCGCGCTCGCGATGCGCGCGTACATGCGCCACCAGTTCGAATTCATCGGCGTGCCGACGCCGCAGCGGCGGCAAGCGGTATTGCCGGTTTTCAAGCGGCTGCAGGTGGAGAACACCGATCATCTGCTGGCGTGTGCGCACGTTTTGTGGACCCTTCCGGCGCGCGAATTCCAGTATGTCGCGACGGATCTGCTGGCGCGTAAATGGAAGGCGCTGGGGATCAACGACATCGCGCATCTGCTGACTATCGCGCAGCAAGCTTCGTGGTGGGATTCGGTCGATCCGCTCGCGGGCGTAGTCGGCGACGTGCTGAAAGCGGCGCGGGTCGAGACGCCACAGGCGCAGGCCGTCATGGACGCGGCGCTTCAGCACGAATCACTATGGGTGCGGCGCATTGCGATGATTCATCAACTCGGCTGGCGCGAGCATACCGACGAAGATCGTCTGTTCGGGTACGCGCGTGCGCTGGCCGCGGAAAGCGACTTCTTTATCCGCAAAGCGATCGGCTGGGCCTTGCGAGATTACGCGTGGCACGCGCCCGACGCGGTGATCGGCTTTCTGTCGGCTTCACGCGACCTTATTTCACCGCTCAGTCTGCGCGAAGCGTCCAAGCATCTGCCTTCGATTCGCTGACGCTTTGAACGCTCGGACTTTTGCAGCGGTGACAAAAACGCAAATGAAAAAGCCGCTTGTTAACGGCGCTTTATCCGAAAACTTGAGAATTATATTTGACGCGTTAAATGCGGTTTAAAAGTCTGTAGTCATCGCTTAGTAACATGCGTGGGCAATACTCCGCAGCGCTGCAAGTCAGACCATATTTCGCATAAAACGCGCTGCTCCCATTGAGGGCTGACGCGAAGGCCAGACCCCGGGGGGTTCACATGACTATTCGTCATCGCATCACGCTATTGGTTGTTCTGATGTTCGTCGCCTTATCGGCGATTGGCGGCTACGCTGTCTACCAGACGCGCGGCAGCGCGGCCGAGGTGCGCAAGGTAACCGAAGGCGTCGTTCCGAGCGCGCTCGCTTCCGCCGACCTCGTGTCGCAAGTCAAAGACGTGCAACTCGCCACGATGACACTGGTCTACGCGCCCGACGCCAACATGGTCGCCCAAGCTCAGGACGAACTGAAAAAGAAGCGCGCTTCGTTGCAACAGGCGCTCGCGTTGCAGGATAAAGATGCCGCGAGCCACGCCCAGAAGGGCCTTGTTTCGCAAGCTAAAGACAGTCTCGAGAACTATTTCTCCGCGATCGCCGAGACGGCCAAAATGAAGGCCGACGGCAAGAACGAACTCGCGCAGGCCTATCTGTTCGCCAATGTCGCGCAGTATCGCGACGAACTCGAAGGAATCGTCGAGACCTTGCGCGTCGAGAAGAATCGCGAGAAAGACGAGGCGATTACCGCGCTGAACGCCACACTCGCCACGACCACCACAGCGATCGCGGCGGTCACGGGTATAGCGATCATTCTGCTGACTTCGATCGGCTCGCTGCTCTACCGTCAGATCACGCGCCCGCTCAGCCGCATGCAGGCCATGATGAGCGAGATCGCCTCCAGCCAGGATTTCACGCGGCGCGTGCCGGTAGGCCGGCTCGATGAAATCGGCCATTCGATCGTCGCCTTCAACGGCATGATCGAGAAGATTCAGGAGAGTTCGGCGCAACTCAAGCAGAAAACCGCGGACATTCAGGCGATGTTGCAGAACATGCAGCAGGGCATTCTGACGGTGATCGACGGCGCCGTGATCCACGCGGAGTACTCGGCCTATCTGGAAGACATCTTCGAAACGAAGGACATTGCCGGGCGCGGTTTGATGGATCTCGTCTTTGCCGACACGGACCTCGGTTCGGACGCGCTTTCGCAAGTCGATGCGGCCGCGCATGCCTGCCTCGGCGAAGACTGCATCAACTTCGCGTTCAATCAGCATCTGCTGGTCGGCGAGATTTCCCGACGCATGCCCGATGGCCGCGTGAAGATTCTCGACCTGAGCTGGTCGGCGATCACCGATGAAAACGACGTGATCGTGCGCCTGATGCTCTGCGTGCGCGACGTCACCGAATTGCGCAAGCTGGCCGCTGAGGCCAGCGAGCAGCGCCGCCGACTCGACATGATCGGCGAAATTCTCGCGGTCAGTGAAGAGAAGTTCCACCATTTCATCGAGAGTTCGGCCGGCTTTATCAGCGAGAACGAGCGGATCATTCGCAAGCATTCGGCGGCGGATCACGCGGCGATTGCCGAGTTGTTCCGCAATATGCACACCATCAAGGGTAATGCCCGCACTTATAACCTGCAGCATCTGACCAACGTCGTTCACGAAACGGAACAGAGCTATCACGAGCTGCGCCAGCCGGACGCGGGCCGCTCGTGGGATCAGGAGCATCTGATGCGCGAACTGACGCGCGTGCGCGAAGCGATCGAGAGCTACGCGAAAATCAACGAACAGAGCCTTGGCCGCAAGGGCAAAGGCCAGATTAACGACGCGGGCAACTCGGCTCACTACGTGATGGTCGCGAAAGAGCATATCCAGCACACGCTGAGCATGCTGGAGCAGACCGACGCCGGCGAACTGCACGAACTTCAGTCCATGCGCGAAGCGCTGCGCCGCACGCTGCGTGCACTAGGCAGCGAAAGCGTGCGCGACGCGCTATCCGGCGTGCTGGACTCGCTGCCGTCGCTTGCGAGCGAGTTGGGCAAGCCCGCGCCGAACGTGCATATCGACGACAACGGTTACCGTCTGCGTGGCGAGGCCGGCGGCACGTTGAACAATGTGTTCATGCATCTGTTGCGCAACTCGATGGATCACGGCATCGAAACCGCAGAGACACGCAGCGAGCACGGCAAGAAGCCGGCCGGCACGATCCACATTGAAGTGGGTGTGGACAGCGGCGCGTTGCAGATCACGCTGAGCGATGACGGCCGCGGCCTCGCGCTCCATCGCATTCGCGGTATCGCAATGGAACGCGGCTGGATTGGTAGCAACGACACGCTGAGCGATGAAGCGATCGCCGATTTCATTTTCCGGCCGGGCTTCTCGACTGCGGAAACGGTCACGGAATTATCGGGCCGTGGAGTCGGCATGGACGCCGTGCGCGATTTCCTCAAGCGTGCGAACGGCAGCATCGAGCTGCGCTTTACCGACGATCAGAAGGGCGCGGCGTTCCGTCAGTTCCAGACGATTGTTTGCCTGCCGGATAGCGTCGCCGTCGATACGCTCGGTGTGGAAGCACGCGGCGAAGCCGGCGCGCTGCAACTCGCCGCGATGGCGGACTGAACGCCGCATCGGCGTACGGCGCGACGGAATTCGAAGGAACGGTTGTGATTCAACAGTATGTATTGGCGGCGGCAGCAGGCAGCGCGGTGACCGCGCTGCTGGCATTTGCCGCCCACAAGCTGCACAGCGCGAAGCTGACGGCACAGTTGCGCGCCGAAGCGCAAACGCGGATCGACACGCTCGAAGCCGGGCAGGCCCAGCATGGCGGCGCCATTCGCGAGCGTGAGCAGGCTGAGCAGGCATTGCATTCGCTGACCACGCAGCTACGCGAGGAACTTGCGCTCCAATCGGCTCGCGCCGACGAACTGCGTGACGCGCTGAAAGCGGCCACCGAGGACAAAGACCAGTTGGCGCATCAGGCCCGGCAGATCGCCGGCGAGGCCGAGCGCCTGAAGAGTCTCGGCGCGACATTCGAGCGCTGGCACGAACAGATGATTTCGCTCATGACGCAAAACCACGACATGCACGCGAAGAATCAGGAGCTGTCCTCGATTGTGCGGCACGTGGTGATCGTGTCGCTGAACGCGTCGATCGAAGCGGCGCGAGCGGGTCCGGCGGGCCGCGGCTTCGCGGTGGTGGCGAGCGAAGTTCGCTCCCTCGCCGCGCGTTCCGAAGAGTTGTCGAAAAGCTATCGCGACAGCCTGCATCGCAATGACTTGACCACGACGTCGACGTTTCAGGACATTCAGGCCGGCGGCAAGATGATCGCGGCGTCGCTCGCCAGCGTCGAGTCGCTGGCCAATCAGTTTCATTCTAAGCTGCACGAGGTGGCGGTGTGATTTCGGCCCACGCCAGGGACAGCTTCGAGCGCATTTTCCGCCAGGCGGCCGAAGTGCGCTTGCCGCTGGATGCCGGCGATCTGTGCGAGATTGCGCCGCTTGCCGAGGCCGGCCTTGGCGCATCCAAAGACTCGCAAGTGGTCGTGCTGACCATTTCGTCGATCGTGTTCAGGCTGCTGCTGATCCTTCGTTTCGACGAAGACGACAGCACTCGAGCCTACTACCTGAAAGACACCGCCGACGAGCGGCCCTTCCAGGAGGTCTTTCTGGAAATCTGCAATCTGTGTTGCGGGGCGATGAATCAGGCGTTGTTGCGCTACTTTCCAGACCTCGGCATGTCGACGCCTTACGTGCTGAACGCGCGTTGCCTGCCGCATCTGCATGAATTGAAGCCGGGTCTGCTGTCGTCGTATTCGGTCACGCTGAATGGTACCGTGCGGCTCGCCGCGACGGTATGCGTGTGTGCGCATGCGCCGATCGACTTCATCGCCGACACTGGCGCGCTCGAAGAAACCAGCGGCGAGCTGGAGTTGTTTTGATCAGGCGGCGAATCCCCGCTGCGAGCAGGAACGCAACATGAACATGAACAAGCCGGTCAGCAAGGTGCTGGTGCTGGACGATTGCCCGGCTCACAAAGAGGCGCTGAAGCGCTTTTGCGACGAGAACAACCTGGTCGGCGTCAAGGTCGGCAAGAACCGCTTGCAGTCGGTGCTGCGCTCGAATATCGATCTGGGCGCGGTGTTGTTTGCCGAGCATTACGGCGGCTCGCCGGAAGCCAGCGCCGAGATCGCGATCAGGATCAACGCGGTGCGTCCCGAGTTGCCGATCATCATGAGGCGGGACGACGGCCCTGGCATGGACGGCTTGCCGGAGAGCTTGCGGCGCGTGGTCTGCGCGGCGTACGTTGCGCACGATATGGCGCCGCTGCGGCAGGTGATCGACGAGTACATTTTCAGCCTCGATTATCCGAACGCACTGGTGCGCGGCATCGCCGACATGACACAGGCCATTCTCGGCGACGTGTTCAAGGATCTGACCATCACGTGCGACACGCCGCATATCGTGCGCGACCGCATCATCTTCGGCGAGGTGTTCAGTCTGATTCCGCTCGAAAGCGCATGGTGCCGAGGTTACATGATGATGCAGGCCGAAGAGACACCGATTCTCGACCTGCTGGATCGTTACCGGATGATCGACGACGCGCAACACGGCGAAGCCGACTTCCGCGACCTGAACAGCGTGCTCGGCGAAGTGACGAACCTGATCTGGGGTTCCTTCAAGAACCGCTATGTCGGCGATGCGGACGCCTGGGCGCGCAGCCAGGTGCAGGTGCCGCTGCTGGTGAATCACAAGCACAAGTACATCTCGTTCGGCAGCGGTAATCCGCAATTGTGCTTCACGTATTGGTTGAAGGACCCGCAGTCGAGTCGGGCGGTCAAGTTGCATCAACGTTTTGTGTTCAGCCTGAGCTGGTCGCCGGAGGATTTCAAGGAAGTCTCGGACGACGTCGGCGCAATGGTCGAGGCAGGCGAACTGGATCTGTTCTGAGTGTGATCATAGGAAAAAACATGTCGAAAATTTTGGTGGTGGATGATTCGAGCACGGTGCGCGACGAAGTGGCCGGCTTTCTGAAGAAGAACGGTCTTGACGTCGACACGGCGGTGGACGGCAAGGACGGCCTCGCCAAGCTGAAGGCCAGCCCCGGCATCAAGCTGGTGATCAGCGACGTCAACATGCCGAATATGGACGGCCTCACGATGGTCGAGAAGATTCGCGGCGAGCTCGCGAACAAGACCGTCAACGTCATCATGCTGACCACCGAGAGCAGCCCGGCGATGAAGGAGCGGGGCAAGGCGGCCGGCGTCAAGGGATGGATCGTCAAGCCGTTCAAAGGCGACGCCGTGCTGGAAACGTTCCGCAAACTGGCGAGCTAAACGCTGCTGCGCGAGAGTCGCACGCAAAGGTGAGTGTTTTCGGGAGCCGCGTGCAAACGTGTCTTTGAGTCGGTTTCCGCATTCGCTGCGGCGGTCGAAACACGCTAAATACGCGAACAAACCGATCCGCGCGGTGATTGAGGCCGCGCATCCGGACACGCTCGCTCGTTCAAAGGTGAGGATATTCGGGACCTTTCCTGTATCGCGTGAAGGCGCTCAGAAAGCATGGTTCGTTGAGGCGCGCGGTCCGTGCGCATGCTCCGCTCAAGGACCTCGGATCGAACACGGTGAGTGGCGGAATCGATCGGCACTCACCCGGCCCCTGTTTCAGCACGATGGTGTCGAGGGCCGGACCACATCGTTCAAAACACCCATTCTCTCGCGCAAATCGCGCATTTCCATCTTGAGGCAAGGCCCGCACACGCACGGCCGCTTACCTGGGTATGCAAATTACTCTGCCGGTTCTAAAGGTGAGGGTTTGCGGGAGTGGCCTGTTCTCAAGCATCCGGGCCACGCCCAGCTTGCCCTTGCGGCCTGCCCCCAAGCTCGAAAGGTGAGCGTTTTCAGGAGCAGTTCAACGCGCGCCTCGTGCCAAACCCAAAGCGCTCCATGCCAAAGGTGAGCCTTTTCGGGAGCGAGACGGCAACGCTTACGGGGCGGCACATGCGGCGTGCCATATCACGTTCCGAGTTGAAAGAGTTGGGAAGAAATTGGCAACCTTGGGGGCTGTTCCGCGTTTTGAGAACACCCGCATGCAGGGATGATGGCGACGCGGACGACAGCGGGCGCGGATTGACTATATCCGCACGCCAGGTGCCTGTCTCTGAACAACGATCGTCTCCTGGAATCAGTTGGATGAGTCAGCATATTCTTTTCGTGGGCGCCGATGCCGGCTTGACTGCCGTGGTGGGCGAATCATTGCGCGGCCAGGGCTGCGGTGTGTCCGCACGTCCGCCGGGCGCCGGGCTCAAGCATGTGGTCGAGATGGAACGGCCTTCGCTGCTGGTGCTCGACATTTCGGCGCCGCATGGCGATGGTCTCGCCGTCTTGCGCGACCTGCGCATGGGCGGCAACGATGTGCCCGTGATTCTGCTCTCGTCGAGCAACAAGGCGATTGATCGTGTGATCGGTCTCGAACTCGGGGCCGACGACTTCATGAGCAAGCCCGCCGACCCTGCCGAACTGCTCGCCCGCATTCGCGTGCTGCTACGGCGGCGCGGCACGGTCGCTCCGGGTGCGCCGGAGACGCGGCCGCCGTATCGCTTTGGCCGCTGCGAACTGAACTTCTCCGCGCGCGAATTGCGCCGCGACAACGAGCACTTCGCGTTGCGCAGTTCCGAGTTCGCGTTGCTCAAGATCTTCGTCAATCACGCGATGACCGTGCTCACGCGCGTGCAGCTCAACGAGAAGCTGCGCGGCAATAGCGTGTTGCATCAAGGGCGTAGCCTCGATGTGTCGATCTGGCGGCTGCGTCGTCTGATCGAAATCGATCCTTCCGAGCCGCGTTACGTGCAAACCGTGTGGGGACGCGGCTATGTGTTCGTGCCGCACGGCGAGCTGGGTGCGGCCGAGCGCGGCGCGCTGGTCGCGCCCGGCGTGTAGATCAGCGGCGAGCGACCCAAAAGGTGAGACTTTTCGGGAGCGCTCGATGCGATCCAATGTCGCGCCGTTTTTCGCTCCGTGTTTTGCGCCGTTTTTGCTGGTTACGCCGGCTTCGCGATCTCGCGAATGTCGGCGACCGGCGTTTGACCGAAAGCATCGCTCAATGCGTAGTCGAGCAACTGGGTAGCGCATTGTTCAGGTGACGACAGTTGGCCGTTGCGCTTGAGCTCTTCGAATTTCTCGCGCATTGGGAACTGTTCGGCCCCGCTTCCGCGAATCTCGGCCTGCATATTCGTATCGATCACGCCCGGCGCCAGACTGCAGATACGCAGCGCGCGATTCGCATCGAGCGAGACGGCGCGCGCGTGATGATCGAGCGCGGCCTTCGTTGCACAGTAGGTGCTCCATCCGGCATACGCGTTGCGCGCCGCGCCGCTGGAGATGTGCACGATGCGCCGGTCGGTTGCGTCGGCGGCGGCTGCGGCGAGCGCGCTGGCGAGCATCAACGGCGTGGCGACATTGAGGCTCACCGCGCTTGCGATGGCCGCTGCGTCTTGTCCTTCAATCGGGCCGATCGGCTGCACCATCCCCGCGTTGTTGATCAGCAGCACGGTTTGCGCGCCGCTGACGAATTCGCGCAACGCATGAGTCGCGATCCATTGCGAGACGCGGGTCGTGTCGGCGAGTTCGAGTTCGATTTCTTCGAGCAGCGCCGGGAAATGGTTTTTGAGCGTGGCATGACGCGAGCGGGACAAACCCAGCACCGCGATTCCGCGAGCAAGAAGTTGTTCGGCGAGCGCCGCGCCCAGGCCACGGTTGTGGCCGGTGACGATCGCACGGATCGGAGAAGAGGTGGTCATGTCGGTCCTTGAAATCGTTGGCGTGAGCAAGGCCGCTATTTTCTCACGCAATATTTTCCTGCGTCTTGCGCCCTGTGCCGACCGTCAGACGCGTTCATGTCCGCGTACGCTCAGGTTCAAGGCGAGCGAAAGCGTTCCCGATACTGCATGGGCGTCGCGCCGATCCGCTTGGTGAAGACAATGCGCATGCGATCTGCTGTGCCGAAGCCGCAGTCGTACGCGATCGCCTTGAGCGCCGCGCCACTGCTCTCGAGCAGCTTGCGCGCGGCATCGACACGAGCACGCTCGACGAATTCATGCGGCGTCACGCCGGTCTCCTGCACGAACACTCGCGCGAAGTTGCGCGCGCTCATCCCTGCGACGTCGGCCAGTTGCTTCACCGTGAAGCTCTCGCGAATCCGTTCCATGACGTGCGCCTGGACTTTGGCAACGGGCGACGTCTCGTCGACGGGCGCGGTCAGGTAGGGGCTGAACTGCGACTGGCCACCTTGCCGCTGCGCGAACACCACCAGGCGTTTGGCGACCGCGAGCGCGATGTGCGGCCCATGATCTTCAGCAACCAGGGCGAGCGACAGATCGATGCCGGCCGTCACGCCGGCTGATGTGACGAGTGGTCCGTCGCGCAGGTAAATACGGTCGAAATCGACGCGCGCGTTGGGAAATTGCGCCGCCAGTTGTGCTGCATGCTGCCAGTGCGTGGTGACGTGGCGGGCATCGAGCAGGCCCGCGTGGCCGAGCGCGAATGCGCCGGTGCAGATGGAACCGTAACGGCCGCCCTGCGTGGCGACGTTGGCGAGCCACTCCAGCACGCGCGCGTCGGGCGCACGATCGGGCAGCGCGGGCCCGCCCGCGACAAGGGCAAGATCGAACGGACGACGCGCTTCGCTGAAGGTGGCGTCGGCGACCAGCGTCATGCCGTTGGACGCTCGCAATGGTGCGGATCCCGCGCCGATCAGCTTCACCTCGTAGTGATCTTCGGGCGCGGTGAAACGGTTGGCTTCGGAAAACACGTCGACGGGGCCGGCGACGTCGAGCGCCTGCACGCCGGGAAAGATGGCGATCGCAACGGTGGGCATCGAAAACTTCCTGTGACGATGGACGGACTCCGCATGCCGCGGCAGTCAACGCGGTGCGTTTGGCAGTGTTCAACGGTCCACGACGATTGTTTGCGGCGGCGCGTTGACCAATACTGGACTTCATCGGACGCGTTGCTTGAATCGCTGAAATAAGCGCCGCGGACCAGCATACCAAACGCGCTTTCAAGTCACAAAGACCGCGCGTTCCGTTCATTCGAATCCATTACGGAGTTCATTACATGACCACGATCGCAGGCATTCAGATTCCCGACAGCATGATGGCGCGCGAAGCCACCCAACTCGTGCGCGATACCGAAACCGACTTGCTGTATCACCATTCACGGCGCGTTTTTCTGTTCGGCTCGCTGGCTGGCGCGCGCAAGCAGCTGAAGTACGATCCCGAACTGCTGTACATCGGCGCGATGTTTCATGACATGGGGCTGGTTGCGCCGTATAGCAGCGAGCACGACCGCTTCGAGGTGGACGGCGCGAACGCGGCGCGTGATTTCCTGCGACGTCACGGCATTGGCGAGGACGACATCGATCAGGTGTGGAACTCGATCGCACTGCACACGACGCCTGGCATTCCGCAGCATATGAAGCCGGTGATCGCGCTGGTCACGGCGGGCGTGGAGATGGACGTGCTGGGGCTCGCCTACGATGAATTTACCGAGCACCAGCGCCACGAGGTCACGCACGCGCATCCGCGAGGCGCGCATTTCAAGGAAGGCATTATCGACGCGTTCGCGCACGGCACGATTCACAAACCGGAGACCACCTTCGGGAACGTGAAAGCGGACGTGCTGGCGCTGAAGGACCCGCATTACCATCGCGAGAATTTCTGCACGATGATTTTGGGTTCGGCGTGGAAGGAGTGAGTTGCCGGTGAGCGTTACGAGCCAATTCGGAGCAGATGACATAGGCGCTCAGCCCCTGCCATGCAACGCGGCGATCTCCTGCAGATCGAGATCGTGTTCGAGAATGGTCAACAGTTCATCGTGAAGCAAGCCCGTTCGATGCAGATGCAATAGCTCGATGCGAGCCGCGGAGACGGCTGCCAGCACAACGTCGTAATGGGCAGCGCGTTCTGCGGCGGGGAAGGCTGCTTCGTTCTGATAGCCCTGCGTGATGCGCGCGCGGTAACTGTACTGTTCCAGCAAACGTGGATGAATCACGCTGCCATCCGGCCCGTGCACCAGCGGCTGGATCGCGGCGAGTTGCGCGGCTTCGAGCCGTGCCCACGCCTGCGGCTCGGTCAGATGCCGTGCGTTTCGTTCGGCCGCGTGGTCCGGATTGATCCATTGAATCAGTGGTCCGATCGTCGTGCCCTGCCCGAGCACCGTTACCAGAATCACGGCAAATGAGGCGACCAGAATCAGATCGCGGCCGGGCATGGTCTCCGGCAAGGAGAGCGCGATAGCCAATGTGACCACGCCACGCATGCCCGCCCAACTCGTGACAGTAGCCGAGCGCCAGTCGGCCGTGCCGCCCTCGCGACGCGTCAATTTGCACACGAGCGCTTTCAACCATTCCGTCACGAAGACCCACACGAAGCGTGACAGCACGACCGCCGCGAGCACCGCGCCGACGGCCGGCGCGAATGCGGTCAACGTATCGCCGACGCCGCCCAGCCGCACGATCACGCCGCGCAGCGATAGCCCGATCAGCATGAACACCAGCGCTTCCATCAGGAAGATCAGGACCTGCCAGAAGGCGGTGCCGCGCATTCTCACCGCGGCCGAGAAGACTTCGTGCTGATGCCAGCCGAGCACCATCCCGCAGCTCACCGTCGCGATCACACCCGATACATCCAGCACGTCCCCGACGATGTAGCTGATCCAGGCAGAAAGCGTCGATGCGACGATGACAAGGTACGCGTCGTCGAGATAGCGCAGCAGCTTGACGACCAGGAAGCCGACCGCCACGCCTACCGTCACGCCGCCCAACGCGAGCACGGCGAAGCGTCCAATCGCATGCTGTGCGCTGAACGTACCGGTTAGCGCGGCCGCGACGGCGAAGCGGAACAGCACGAGGCCGGCGGCGTCGTTGAGGAGGCTTTCGCCTTCGAGGATCACCATCAGGCGGCGCGGTAGCGCAACGCGTTCGAGCACGGCCTTCGCGGCGACGGCATCTGGCGGCGAGACGATCGCACCCAACGCGAAGCAGGCGGCCCATGGCAACGCGGGCACGACCCAATGCACGACCAGACCGACGGCGAGCGTAGTGAACGCGACGGCGCCGATCGCGAGCAGCAGGATGCCGCCGAGATTGCGCTTGAACTCGTCCCAAACGGAGAAGTAGGCGCCGTCCATGAGGAGCGGCGGCAGGAACACGATCAGGACCAGCTCGGGGTCGAGATTGAAGCGCGGGAGTCCGGGCACGAAGGCCATCGCCGCACCGCCGACCAGCAGTGCGGCGGCTGGCGGCAGACGCAGCCGCTTGGCGAGCAGTTCCAAACCGATAATCGCGACGAGCGACAGCAGAACGACTTTGAAGCCCATGACGGACGACATGCGCGGCCTCGCTGGGTGGCAGGAGAACTACTTTTTATCACACGGTGGGTGGGGTGCCTGTGGTTGCGCCGACACAGGATAGGTGTGTGGTATCAATCACTTGGGTGGACTCTGCGCAGGTTGTCCACAGCCTTGCGAACAATTTGTGGGGATAACTGACGCGCGCCTGCCAGGAGGATGCGGGTTGCCGCCAGTTGCATTCCTCCGCACCGTCGGTGACAAAACCATTCGCTTCAAGCACTTAAGCGTGCAGCCCCCGAGTTATCAACAGCCCTGTCAACACAAACTGGGGATAACGTGTCCTGCGATGCACAAGGTCTCCAAATATCTACTCCACTTGAATCGACAACCTGGTAGTTGGCACACGACCTCCGGTTGTCCGTGTCATCGGCACACGGCCCGTCTTTTGTGGGGAATATCGTTCACCAAAGAACCTGATATCTGCGCTTGATCTCCACGGCGAGAATGCGGAGCTTATTTTTCTGAAGTGAAGGCGGTGCGCCAGTTCTTGAGCCTTGGCTCAACCCTATCTGACGATTTTTGTTAAAGGTTCCTACAGCTTGCGTTGGCAATGATGCCGAACTGGGTGTCTGGCTGACGAACTGGGAACTCGGGAACGACCCGGTTGCGCCACCTGCGAACCTGACAGGACTCCAGTCGGATGCTCCAGCATTTGTGCCTGATATCTGCGTCGAATGCTACATGGCCTGGAAGGCGTTGCCGACAGGTAAGCTATTCGGCCAGGAACTGGGCGAAACACTGCCGGCATGGCGCGAAACCACCGAGTTGATGCTGAGCGATCAGGCGCAGGTTCCCTATCCTTCGCTCGTGCCGGATTTGACGAGTTCTGCGAAGCGGTCAACGCTTTACAGCGCTCTTTTCAAATCTGGAACCGGCGACGGCGGATTAGTGAAGTGCGGTGGCCGGGAAGATCACGAAACAGCATGCTTCGCACAGTATGATGCTCAGATGACTATGTGCAATTCGGTTGCTCGTCATATGGGCGGCGCGCGGGCAATCGCGCTGTGTAAAGAGAAGGCATTTCAAATCTATCAAAAATGCAGAGGATATTAATGGAAAAAAATAGACCGTTTTCCATAGTCCTGACCTACATCGAAGATCGTCAACAGTTTGCAGTGCAAGCGGTTGAGCGAAGCAGATTGGCACCGGTCGTGGCCGGGACGTTTGAGGTGCCGATTCTGCTGGACGAGCATAGGTTCAAGCTTGACGATGCGTTCGCGCGAAGGCTTGGGGCAGCGATGCTTACGCTGATTGCATTGGGGCAGCCTGAGCTTAACCAATACATGAGTCTTACAGAGGATCCGATCGACTAACTTGATGGAGACAATGAGAACCGAGCCTTAGAGAAATAGACTCTGCTTAGAGAAATAGACTCTGCTCTGCACCTGAAAAGAGCGGGGACGCGGTTACTGCGCTGCAGGCTGCCAAGGATAGGGGCGATACAGAAGGCATGGTCGCCGCGCTGGTTGACTACAACAATTGGCGCGAAGGAGGTGATTCGCGTGCCGAACTGCACGCGACTGGCGGTGTGGTGAATTGGTTGCCTTGGCAGCCGCAGTGCGTTCAGCACGATTGGCGGCGCTGCCGGTGCGGGTATGTCTTCGCTCCTTGCGCCGCAGACAAAGAACTTAGCGACGCCGTTGCAGGTGCGACGGGCTCGTCGCTGATCGGCCACCTGACCGGGAACATCGCATCGGCCAAACACCGCTTAGGTGCCTTAGCTCAACCCGCCCCGCCTCAAACCTTCAACCCCCCCGCCGCCGCTTCCTGCGATTGCACCTGCAAAACCGCATCGCGCTTATCAAGCAGATGCTGCCGGAGAATCGCGCTCAGCTTCTTCCCGTCACGCGCCTCGAGCGCCTTGAGCATTTCGTCGTGGTCGTGAATCGCCCGGTCCCATTTCGGAACCTGAAAATTCGACCTGAACCGGAGCGCCTGCAAGCGTCGATTCACCGAGACATAAGTCTGCCGCAGTGCTGAATTCCTGGCCGCCTCGTTGATCTTGTCGTGAATTGCCTGATTCCTGCTGTAGTACCCCGCCAGATCATTTTGCGTACGGCACGCGAGCATGGCGTAATGCAGCGCCTTGATCTCGGCGAGTTCGGCCGCCGTCATCCGCTCAGCCGCCAACTCGCCCGAAAAAGCCTCGAGACCACTCATCAACTCGAAGGTCTCGCGCAACTCGGCCTCCGACATCTTCGACACGGACGCGCCGCGATTCGGCGAAATCTCGATCAGCCCTTCGGCGGCCAACACCTTCAGCGCCTCGCGCAACGGCGTGCGCGAAATGCCGAGCGTTTCGCACAGCTCGCGCTCGTTCAGTTTCTTTCCCGGCTCCAGCACGCCTTCGACGATAAAGCCGCGAATGTGCTCCACCACCGTATCGTGCAAGCGCTGCCGCTCGACCTTCGGCATGAGCGGCGACGGGGAGATGCCCGCCTCGAAATCCGAATTTTGCATACAAAAGCCCTCCACATCTCATTAGGCGGGATTTTATAGGAAGCTGAAAGATTAGTTAACGGCGCGGGTAAACACCGGTGTCGACGGCCAACTTTCGCCTTGGGTCGCTGAAGATCGTCTGATATAGTTTTTTGAATGCAAAATTCAATCGGAGGAGCCCAATGCTCAAATTAGACTTTCACCCCGCTGGCCGTCACTTTTTGCAGATCCCGGGTCCGAGCCCGGTGCCCGACCGTATCCTCCGGGCGATGAGCTATCCGACCATCGACCATCGCGGCCCGGAGTTCGGCGAGTTGGGTCTCGCGGTACTCGACGGCATCAAGAAAATCTTCAAGACGCAGCAGCCCGTGGTGATTTACCCGGCCTCGGGCACGGGCGCCTGGGAAGCGGCGCTGTCGAACACGTTGAGCCCCGGCGATCACGTACTGATGTTCGAGACTGGCCACTTCGCCACGCTGTGGAAAAAGATGGCGGAAAGCCTTGGGCTGA